>JANMVT010000051.1:0-20006 GCA_031392945.1 Rhodoferax sp.
TGCGCCATGGCGAATACCGCGAGTCGGTTGACATTGACTTTTTGGTCTCCAGCGTGGGCCACTACCGCGCCCTGCGGCAATTGCTGACGGGACCGGCCGGCATCATGGCCATCGTGCGGGCCGGCGCCCAGCCCCTGCTCCAAACGCGTGAGATGCGGGCCGACCAATACGGCATCCGCACCGTGTTGTCGGTGGACGGGCAAGGCATCAAATTTGAGCTCATCCTCGAAGGGCGGATCGGGCTGGCGCTGCCGACGGATGCCGATCACGTCTGCGGCATTGCCACCTTGACCCCGCTGGACATGGCGGCATCCAAGCTTCTGGCCAACTCAGACCGCGGCGGGGACGACAGCGTGTTCAGCCGCGACCTGATTGATCTGGCCATGATGGCGCCGACGTTGCCGCTGTTGCGCCTGGCGGTTGCCAAGGCTGAAACGGCCTATGGCCCATCCATTCTGCGAGACCTCGAAAAGGCCATCGATGCCCTTCAAACCCGCCCGGGACGCCTGGAGCGGTGCATGCAGGTGATGGCGATGCCGCTGCCCAAGGCCGTGTTGTGGCAAAAGATCCGTGCGTTGAAAAGGGTGCTGCCCAAGACACCGTTGTAGCCGGTCCTGCCCGCGCCCCTGGTGGGCATGCAGGGCTGGTTTGACACGGTGTGTATGATCCGGGCGGTTTAGCGGCGTTGCGGGGCGCGTTTGCGAGGCAAATTGGCCTCTAGCCCTCGCCAATATTTCGTAGACAGCTACTTTTTATATAGCGTCCGTAGACGCACGCGGGGATGCCTGAACCCCCGCTGCGCCCATGGCGTGCAAATAGTGTCCGTGGTAGCCTACGTTCCATGAGCCATATTTCTGTTGCCGATATCTTGGAACTGCCAGTGCAGGAGCGCATTCATCTTGTTGACGTGATTTGGGAAAGCATCGCTGCCTTCCCTCACGCCATCGAGGTTTCACCCGAGCTAAAAAGCGGCTCGTGGCGCACCGCTTGAAGTTTGCCGGTCGGGCCGTTCGCGACATTGGCGAAGCGTTCGTTCACAATGCACGCAATCCGCAGTTGTGGCCAGGTGGACGTGCTGGTTAACTGGTCATCCAACCGGACGGTTTGCGGCAGTGAATTTCAAAGTTCGGCAACACATTCGCAAGATGGAGTTTGAAATGCACCGACTGTTCATCACGCTCGCAGTAATCGCTGTCTTGGTGTTTCCCTCGATCAGGAGCGCGCAGGCACAACGCACTGGAATTACCGCAGATCCGCTACAGACCTTTGACGACCCCAGCATGCCGTCGAAGGAGTTTCGCGTTCTTCGCACCACCTATGCGCCGGGCGCTCAGAACCCCAAGCACTATCACCCATCCCATGTGGTCTTTTACGTGCTTGAAGGTTCGGGCGTGTGGCAGGAAGAAGGCAAGGAACCGGTCACGCTCAAACCTGGCGATACCTTGCACGTGCGTCCCGGCATGGTTCATTCCCACCGCAATGCGAGTTCCAGCGACAGGTTGGTGTTTCTTGAGTTCGTGATTGTTGAGAAGGGCCAACGCAGCACGGTCCCGATGCCGTGATGGGGTTGCGCACTGGTGGGTGCGGCGCGCAAATAGTGTCCGTGGTAGCCTACGTCCCATGAGCCAAATTTCTGTTGTCGGCATCTTGAAACTGCCCGTGCAGGAGCGCATTCATCAGGTTGAAGTGAATTGGAAAAGCATCGCTGCCTTCCCTCGCGCCATCGAGGTTTCGTCCGAACTAAAAACTGAACTCAAGGCACGCCATCCGCAGCGGTGGCCCCATGGGCGTGCCGGACAACGGGTCACTCCGCCGGACGCATTGCAGCGGTGAGTTTAAGAGTTATGCATCCTCCTAACCCGGAAAGCCCCAGTCAATGAAAAACCAACTTTTCTTCGCATGCCTCATGCTGGCTACAGGCATCGGCATTCCTGTGATGGCGGCGCTCAGCGCGACGGTGGGCGCCAAGTATGGAAGCCCGGCGTTCGCCGCCTCTGTCTTGTTTCTGGTGGCGCTGTCCATTACGGTTGCTTTTCTTTTCGCTGTGGAGGGTGGCCTGAAGCCATTCCCGAAAACATTGCTGCCGTTCTATTTCTACCTGGCCGGCGTGTTCGTCGCCTTTTACGTCCTCAGTGTCACCTGGGTTGCCCCTCAATTTGGTGTCGGCAATGCTGTGGCTTTTGTGCTTCTGGGCCAGATCATTTCCATGGCGGCCATAGATCAATTCGGCCTGTTGGGCGCGCCAATGCGTGCCATCACTCTACAGGGATTGATCGGCCTCATCCTGATGTCGGTCGGCGTGTTATTGGCCGTACGCCGCGGGTAACATGTCCAGGGAGCCTTAGCTTCAAGGTTCGCCAGCTCTTTTGAGAGCCCTCCAAGCCTGAAGCTCCGCCGCGCGGTTGAGGCTCGTCTGGCGCTGCCTCGAAGCACGGAAATCTTAGGGTCTGGGGGCCGCGCAGCGGACCGACAGAGTCGCGCACTGTTTGAGCCGTCAGGCGAGTTTGCGCGGCGGCCCTGAGATTGAGTACTGCAGGTGGTCGCCCGAAGGGCCAGCGACAATTGAGCCCCAGCCGCGCTGCGGTGCTTCAGGCCGACGGTCTAACCAGTACAAAGCCATTTGCGCGGAAATGAATCAGAGCGAAACCGCCGTTCCCAAGTCGGTAAAGTTGTTGATCTTCACTGCCCCGTCTGGAAACCGGGCAATGATGTCCAGTTCGCCGCCCATCGCCTGGATGTGGCTGCGTAACGTGGACAGATACATGTCTGTGCGTTTCTCGATCTTCGCAATGGAAGGCTGCTGCACATGGAGCACCTCCGCCAGCATTTTTTGCGACAGACCACGCGCTTGGCGCAATTCATGCAGCGGCATTTCTGCCAGCATCACCGTGGCTTTTGCGGCGGAGCGCTCCTGCGCCGCCGGGCTCAGCCTTGAGCGCAGTTCAGAGAATTTCTTGGCCATCATCTTTCTCCTTCACGTTGAAGTTGTTCCAGGTGTTCGTCATACAGCCGGTCGGCGATGGGTACATGCACCTCGTACCACCGGCCATCACCCGTCTTGTCGCCCCCGATCAGCAAAATCGCCATGCGCCGGGGGTCAAAGGCGTACAGCGTACGATATGGCAGACCGTTGTGCTGGGTGCGCAGTTCACGCATGTGTCCGTGCTTGGAGCCGTTGATCGCGCTGCTGTGCGGATACCCCAGCGCCGGGCCTCTATCCTCCAGCAAGCGAACGGAGGCGGCCAGCGACTCTTGTTCAGCTTCCGTCAGGTTGCGCCACCATTCGCCGAACTTGTCGGTGTATTCAACTTCCCAATTCACATTGAAAATATAACCTCTGAGGAATATTCCGTCAAGTGCATATGCCGCATTCCAGATCGACGCGCTGCGACTGGCCCTTGGCGATGGCTGACCCGACGTTCATCAGCTCGCACCCAACGGCCGCTGCCGCCAAGCCAGCAGCGCCCCAAACCACAACGCCGCCGCGCTGAAAATCAGGCCGCGCTCAAGACCTCCGGGTCCGTCAGAAATCCAGCCCGTCACCGTCGGTCCGACGATCTGGCCGGCGGCAAACACCACGGTAAAACTGCTGATGCCCGCTGCCCAACTGGCCTGTGGCAAGTTGTGTCGCACCAGCGCGGTGGTCGATGCCACCACTGACAGGAAGACCGCGCCAAACAGCACACCCGAAGCCAGCACAATGCTCGGCACGTCAGTAAGCGCTGGCATTATGGTCGCGAAGCCCAGCAACAAACTCAAAATTGCAAGCGCCTGACCGCCTTTGTAACGGTCCAGCAGGCCCGCCCACACACGTGCCGACAGCACCACCGCAACACCGAGCAGGCTGTAAAACAGCGTCACCTGCTGCGGGCTGGCACCCTGCTGGCGGATCAAGGCAATCACAAAGGTCATGTAGCCGATGTAGCCCATGCCGAACAGGAAGTAGCTGGACAGTGCAAAGCTGAAATCGCGCCGGTGGTAGCGCCGCTCTGATGTCTGACCGGCGGTCTTGTGGGCAGCCTGCGGGCTGGCATTCACAGGCGCGGGCACCTGCTGGGCCCGGCCCAACGCCCGCGCCGGCCACACTAGCAGGGCCGTGCCCGCCACGCAGGCCAGCGACAGCGCCCACCAGGCCCAGGCCCAGCCATGCGGCCGTCCGCGCGCGGCTTCGAGCACGGCCGGCACCAGCAGCGCCGACAACACAATGCCAAAGCCGGTGCCGCCGTAATACAAGCCCAGCAAAAACCCGCTGCGCCGGGGCTGCGACGCGGCCAGACGCACTGCGAGCAGGCCGCCGCAGACGAACACCAGGGCGCTGGCCACACCGGCTAGCAGGCGCTGCAACAAAAGCGGCGCGGCCTCGGTGACGAACCCGCTCAGGCCCATGAACAGGCTGGCCAGCACGGCGCCAAACAACAGGATCGCGGTCGGCGCAAAACGCGTCAGCAGGCGCGGGGTGATGAGCGCGCCCAGCAAATAGCCCAGGGCGTTGGCAGTGTTCATGGCGCCGGCCAGCAGGTAGGTCCAGCCAAGGTCGTCGCGCATGGTCTGCAACAGCAGGCCGTAGGCGAATCGCGTCACGCCCAGCGATATCGCCGCGCCCATGGACAGGGCCAGGGCCAGCCAGAACGTGTTTTGGTCTGCCGCTAAGGGATTGGATTGGGCCTGGGTCATGCCAAACCATTGTCGGTCGGACCGGATGCCTTCACTAATGCTATATTATTCGTAGCGACCTGCGCATACCACACGTGGGTAAATGCCCAATTTGCCCCCTAATGGTCGCCCAGCCCAATCGGCGCCGGTGCCCGGACCACGATGCGGGTGAACAGCCGGTCATAGGCCGGGTCGCGCGGGCCATTGCCGAGGGGGTCGCGGTTGGCGGCAAAGGACTCGTCCAGCGCCTTCCAGTCGGCCGCATTGAACAGCCTTTCGGCCACCGGAAGAATCACTTCTTCTTCCACACGCATATGCTCCAGGTAGAAGCTGACGTAGCGCCGCGCCGCGTCTTCAAACAGCTTCTGGCGCACCTCGCCCATCAACTCCCAGCCCAGCAGCAGGTGCTGTAACTCCCGCACGCTGGATTCGCCCGCCGTGTGGTCTTTTTCAAGCCGCACCACGGTGTCCATGGTCTCGGGTGCCAGCCGCACCACGCGCGGAAACAGCAGGGCGGACTCCTTGGGATGGTGCAGGCGTTCGGGAAACTCGTCGATGTAAAACAGCATGGCGCGCATCACGTCAAAAAATACTTCAGGCGCGTCACCCGGCCCGCGCTTGACCATCATTTCCAGGGATCGCAATACGGAGGCCAGGGCGGCGTGCTCATCACGGATGGTTTTGAGGCTTGTGTGGGTCATGATGGGCCATCATGGCAGGGCCGTGGCGCACCGGGCTTGATGCAGGTCAATTGGCGGGCAGGCGGGCGGGCGGGCGGGCGGGTTTAAATCAAAATGGACCGCTTTTTATGGATGCCCTTAATCCATTTGGATGATGACGCCGACATTGAGGTACGGCATACTGGGTGCAGCGACAAAGCCGTTGACCGTTGACTTTTGGCAGCCATCGCATTCTTTTTTCAACCCCCCAAAGGAACATTCTGATGAATCGATCATTCAAGTCCAGCCTGCTGGCGGCCGCAATTGTTGGCCTGGTCAGTGGCTGCGGCGGCGGCAGTGTGAACAGCACCGGCGCGCTCGGCGGCAAGGCAGCGGTGGGCTCACCCATCGTCAACGCCGCCGTCAACGTCGTTTGTGCTGGCGGCGCCAATCTGGCCACCACCACGGACAGCACGGGCGCCTGGACGGTGGCCATCGCCGGACAGACCTTTCCCTGTGCCGTCGAGGTCAGCCGGGGCACCATCAACGCAGTGGCCAATGCCATCGCCTACCATTCGGTGGCGACCAGCATCGGCGTGGTCAATGTCACGCCGCTGACCGACCTGCTGGTGGCAAATCTGGTCAGGGCCAACCCAAACACCTGGTTTTCAGGTTTGAATGCGAGCGCGTTTGGCGCGGTCAACGCCATCACGATTGGCGCGGCACTGACGCAGGTCAGAGCAGCCTTGTCCGCGCTTGCCGCCCTTGCGGGCGTTGATCCGATCACCCAGTCCTTCACGGCAGCCAGCGGCAATGCCATTGACGATATGTTGACTGCGCTGGCGCGCGCCTTGCTCAATTCTTCCGTCAGTTATGCCAGTTTGCTCACAGCCGCCGCGTCTCCCACCATCACTGCGCCAGCCGGCCTGGCAAGCGCCTTGACCACTGCCTATGCAGGCACCACAACGGGCGGCGGCACCACGCCTGTAGCCGGCAGTGCCGGGTGCACCGGCGCTGTGGCGGCTTTCTTTGTCGCCAATGCCAGAACCGCGACAGCCACGATCAGGACCTATAACGGCACGCCCAACGCGACGCCCACCGTGCTGGGTGCTTTTGCGAATGGCACCACCACGCCAGTCACCGTGAACGCCAATTGCACCATCACCGTGGGTGCCTACACGCTCACCGCCGTCGGTGCAAGCTACACCTTTGCCAACAACCAGTCTGACGTCGACATGACTGGCACGGGTGTTGCCAACGGGCACTTTGAAAAGTTTGCCAATGGGACCAGCCTTCTGGGCTTTTCCAATCCGGCCAATACGGACTCTGCCCAGTTTTTCCTGCCTTGACTTCACAGCAACTGGGGCTTTGACGCATGGCGCATGGGGACGCCAGCGCCGTCCCCATGCACTACCCGACGGGGTCGTTTAACTGTCGCTACGCAGGCGGGTAGCCCGTGATCTCCCGGATGTCGTGGTACAGCGGTTGTAGCTGCTTGTACATGCGGCTGTAAACGCGGGTGTAAAGCGCCTCGTAGGTCCTGGCATGCACCGGGTCGGGCTTGAAGACCCGGCCGATGCGCGTCATCTCGCGCACCGCCGTGGCAAAGTCGGGGTGCAACTTCAGCCCCACGGCAGCCAGCATGGCAGCACCCAGGCCACTGGTCTCGTAAAGATGCGGGCGCTCGCAGGGCAGGTTGAAAATATCGGCGCTGAGCTGCATGGCCGCGTCGCTCCGCGAGCCGCCGCCCGAGATGCGGATGCGCTCTATCTTTTGCCCGCCGCGTTTCTCGATGCGCTCCTTGCCTTCGCGCAGCGCGTAGGCCAGGCCTTCCAGAATCGCGCGGTACAGGTGGGCGCGGGTGTGCACATCGCCAAAACCGATGATGGCGCCCTTGGCCTCGGGGCCGGGGATTTTAATGCCGGGGTTCCAGTAGGGTTGCAGCATCAGGCCGAGGGAACCTGGCGGCACGGCGTTGACCAGGGCATCAAACAGGCGCTCGGGCGGCACACCGCTGGCGGCGGCCACCTGCTGTTCATGCAGGCCAAACTGCTCCTTGAACCAGTTCACCATCCAGTAGCCGCGGCTGATCTGGATTTCAGTGTTGAAGCAGCCCGGCACCGCCGCCGGGTAGGGCGGGATCATCGGTGTGGCTTCGAGGTATTTGGACGTGCTGGTGTTGATGGTGGCCGCCGTGCCGTAAGACAGGCAGGCCACTTCCGGCGTCAGGCAACCCGCGCCCAGCACCTCGCAGGCCTTGTCGGCTGCACCGGCAATGACGGGCGTGCCCACGGGGATGCCGGTGGCCCGGGCCACGGCTTCGCCCACCTGGCCAATCGTGCTGCCGGCGGGCACCAGCTCGGGCAACATATGCGGCCTGACCGCCAGGGCCTGCCACTTCCAGTCGCTCTTTGCGGCCCATTTGCCAAGTTTGTAGTCGAACGGGATGTAGCCGACTTGCGAACCGACGGAATCAATAAAACGCCCGGTAAAGCGGTAGTTGAGGTAGCCCGACAGCAGCAGGTACTTGTCAGTTTTGGCCCAGATGTCAGGCTGGTTTTGCGCGATCCAATTGCACTCGGCCTCGTGGCAAAAGTAGCGGATGGTGTCCTGCATGCCGACCAGCTTAAAAATGCTGCCCCACAAAAAATTCAGTTTGGGAACCTGGGCCGCACGGCGCTGGTCCATCCAGACGATGGCGGGGCGCAGCGGCTGGCCGTTTTTGTCGAGGTTGATCACGGTGCCGCGCTGGGTGGTGATGACAACCCCCGCCACTGATTGCCGTGGCACCTGGGTGTTGGCCCACAGGGTTTCGCAGGCTTCACACAGGCCCTGCCAGAAGGCCTCGGGTTCGTTTTCTTTCCAGCCATGTTGCGGCGAGGTGTAGCTGCTGATCATCACCTGGGCCTTGTCCAGCAGCTTGCCGCGCAGGTCAAACAGCAGGGCGCGCACACTTTGTGTGCCATTGTCGATGGCCAGGATGCAAGGCTCGGCGACGGTCTGGCTCATGGGGACTCCTTAAAGAACGTCAGGTCACGGGACGTCAGGATTTGGCAAACTGTAATAACGCTGGATCAAGCCCCTGTACCGCGCCACCTCAGTTTGCCACTGAACGCCGTCCCAACCCAGCAGCGGCTGGCAGAGGGTGCGGATGCGGTCCATGTGCTGCATGGCACCGTGGGGCAGCAGCAGGCCAAGCCGGGTGCGGCGCAGCAAGAGGTCGTCCAGATGCTGCACCTGTTCATGTTCGACCGCCAGGCGCAACTCGATCCACAAGCAGCGGGTGCCGGGGATGCAGTCCTGTTCATCGGCTTGGGCCGTGGCGGCAAATTCAGCTGTCCGAACACCATACCTGGCCCGCATTCTGTGGTTAAACTGGGCTGAAGCCCCCGTCAATATTGAACTATTAGCTCTGAATACAGGAGCGTTGTCGGGCTGGAAGTTTTTACCGGCCAGCGGCGCCGCCAGGGCCAGCGCGTTCTGCGCCATCAGCCGGAAGGTGGTGAGTTTGCCACCCGTCAAGGTGACCAGTCCCGACTCCTGCAGCGCAAGGTGGTCGCGCGACGCTTTGGAGGCGCTGCCCGAATCATCGGCCACGACCGGGCGTACACCCGCGTAACAGGCGGTCACGTCCGCACGTGTGACCCGTGCGCCGGGGAACTGGTCATTGGCCGCCGCCAGCAGGTAAAGCACCTCGTCCGGGGTGATGCAGGCTTCCAGGTTCAGATCGCCCTTATGGTCCAGATCCGTTGTGCCGATCAAGGTCACGCCTTCCCACGGATAGAAATACACCGGGCGGCCATCGTCGGGATGGAACACACTCACGGCCTGCGCCACCGGCAAGCGCCAGGCGGGCAACACCAGATGGCTGCCGCGCAGGGGCCGCAACATCGGCTTGCCACCCACGCCACTGCGCAACTGGTCGGCCCAGGCGCCAGTCGCGTTGACGACAGCGCGAGCTTTGACATCGAAGCTCTCGCCAGTCTCGACGTCGCGGGCGCGAACGCCCTGCACCCGGCCATGGCCTTGCAACAAGGCCTCCGCACCGACGTAATTGATGGCCAACGCGCCGTCAAGTTCTGCCTCGGCCATCACGCGCTGCACCAGCCGGGCATCGTCGGTCACCGCATCTTCATAGGTCATCGCGCCGCGCAAGCCGGGCGGCGCCAGGCCCGGCGCGAGCATGCGCGCGGTGTCGGCATCCACATAACGGTGGGTGCGGCGCCCGGCCATCAGGTCATAGACCCACAGCCCCAACTGAAACAGCCAGCGCCCCGGCTTGCGGCCCTGGCAGTCGGCAAACAGAAAACTCAGGGGTTCGATCAACTCCGGGGCTTCGCGCATCAGGCGCTCGCGCTCCTGCACCGCGTGGCGGGTGAGCGAGACCTGGCCTTCCTTCAAATAGCGCAAGCCGCCGTGGACCATCTTGGACGAGCGGCTGGACGTGCCCCAGGCAAAGTCACGCTGCTCGATCAGGGCGCATTTCCAGCCCCGCCGCGCGGCTTCGCGCAGCACACCCACACCACTGATGCCGCCACCAATGACCAGCAGATCCCAGGGTTCGTTTTTGAGCCTGGCGAGCTTGTCCACGCGGCGTTGTGCCAACGCGCTCAGCCCGCCCATGGCCCGCCGTCTGGCAACAACTTGCCCGGGTTCATGATGCCTTGCGGGTCAAAATGCGCACACAAGCTGGCCAGCGCGGCCATGCCCATCGACCCCTTTTCCACATGCAGATTGGCCGCGTGGTCGCGCCCCACGCCATGCTGGTGGCTGACCGTGCCGCCGTGTTCGGCAATCACTTTGGACACCGCATTCTTGTAACGCTGCCAGCGCTCAAAATTCGGCGCGAACCCGCCCGGTGCCGTGCGCCAGACAAACTGCGAATAGACGCTGCTGCCCTGCGCGTATACGTGCGACAGGTGGGTGAAGGCATGCACCGGCTCCTGGTAAAACGCAAAGGCGCCGCGCGCCGCCTGCTCCATGGCCTGCATCAAAGGTTTCACCTGAGGCCAGTCAACCGCCGTCTCCAGCGTGTCGACCGAATAACCGGCGTCCCACAGGCTGTTGCGCAGGTAGGGGCCCCTGAAACGGTTGGCCGCCCACTTGTTGCCCATGGCCGTACCAATGTAGACCGCGCCATGGCGGCCCAGCAGGCGGCGTGCGGTTCGCAACGCAAAACGGGCGCTGCGCTGCTCACCGGTGACACCGATCAGCAGCACACATTTGTCGGCGCCGCAGCCGCGCCAACCAAGGTAACGCTCCAGCCAATGAATTAACGTGGGGTGGCCCGCCATGCTCAGGTTGGTGCGCGTCTCTACCGCGTTGGACAGACGGATCATCGACAGTTGCGCCCGCGCCTGCACCAGTTCGCGCACGGCGCCTTCAGCAGCGTCCCAATCCGGGAAAAACAGCGCATGGAAACTCTCGTGCGCCGGTGCCTTGCTGACGCGCACCACAACCTCGGTCAATATGCCAAAACGCCCTTCAGACCCCATCACCATTTCACGCAAATCGGGGCCGGCGGCAGAAGCGGGCAACGTGGGAATAGTCAAAGTGTCCAGCGGCGTTTCCAAGCGCCCGCCGGCAAACAGTTGCTCGATGCGGCCATAACGCAGTGACTGCTGGCCGCTGGAGCGGGTCACCACCCAGCCGCCCACGGTGGAATACTCAAACGACTGCGGAAAATGCCCCAGCGTGTAGCCCTGCGCACGCAGTTGTGCCTCGATCTGCGGCCCCGGCGTGCCCGCGCCAAAGGTGGCGAGCTGGCTGGTTTTGTCCAGATGCAGCAACTGGTTCATGCGCGACAAATTGATGGACAGGACTGGTCGGTCGCTCAAAGGCACATCCAGATGCCCGCACACACTGGTGCCGCCCGCGAAGGGGATCACGATCCAGTTGTTTTTCTGCGCCAGGTCCAGCAGCGCACGCACGTCGGCACTGCCCAGCGGGTAGGCCACACCATCGGGCACCGGCGGCAACGCGCCCGTGCGTTTGCGCGCCCAGTCGGGGTAACTTTCGCCCAGGGCCACCGCAAACCGGCTGGCAGCGTCCAGCGCGATGCCGGGCTGGGCCAACGCGTCCATAGCGCCGATGCGCGAGGCCGGCACACGGGCAAGCAAGTCCGCCAGCGCCGCGTCAACGCCCGGCGCGCCCGCACCCAGCAAGGCGTGCAGCATCTGCGTGGCTTGCGCATTCAAACTTGTATCGGTGGCGTCGTCGCCCCAGCCGTTCCAGCGTCGCATGGTTGTTGCCTCCGGCGAGCTGGTTCGGGTTTTCAGCTCTGCTGCCCGAGCATACGCAAACTGGCACGGCGCCGTTAGAGTGGCGCGCCCTAAATCACACGGGGCTTTCACGGAGCCTCATGCACATCCGGTGTGTTTTTGCCGCGACACATACGCTACATTTATAATAGCTAACTATGCAATATCCACAAGGGAAAATGACCCTTTTTATTGGGAAAATTGGCAAAACGGCCGGTTCAGGCAAAATGCCGGCCCACACATCGATGGGTGGATGATGGGGCCGCCACCCAAGCCCTACTGAGTCGGCTTGGGCAGCCTTTGCGCCGGGTCGTAGAAAAACGTCTCCTCTGCAATGCGTTCGCCCTCCCAGCGCTGCCAGGCCAGCTCTTCCATGCGGGTGACGCTGCCATCTTGCCACTCAAAGCGGAAGATCCAGCGGATCACCACGTGGTCGCCGTTCACAAACACAGGGCGAACACACTGTGACGTGACAGCCTTCGCACGCGCCATGACCTTGCGCTCGCTGGCCGCATGGGCGTCGCGCCCCACGCGTGGCGCCGCCCCGTTTTCCTGCATGGTCGAATCAGGCGTGTAGAACTCTTCAACGGCCTCCACATGTGCGCTGGCTTCTACGCGGGCGATGAATTTTTCAAGCGTTTCTGCGATGGGCATGCGTCAGATTTCCTGTTTGCCTTTTCGATGGCGGTCGTACTTGCGCCAATATTGAAACTCGTCTTCATGAATCTCGATGTCGATCTCGGAGATTCTGGACTGCAAGCGCTCCTGAACGTCGGCAACGGCCTGGTTGTAAACCAGCGGCCCGATCTCTTCCAGGAAGAAACCCAGCAAAGCCCCGGCTGCGATATTGCCGATGCGCTCTTCCATGTTCTCCTGGAAATAACGCTCAATGGAGGCAATGGCTTCCTTGCGCGCGTCCTTGTTGATTTCGATGGTCATGTTAAAAATTATCCTCCTGGGCCGGTTGCGCCCCCCGCCAGCACCGCCGCCACCCGAACCCGCAGGGCCGGAATCACCTCCGCCTCAAACCAGGGATTGTGTTTGAGCCAGCCGTTGTTGCGCGGGCTCGGATGCGGCAGCGGCACGATGCCTGGCCCGTAGCGGCGCCAGCCCTGCACGGTTTCTCCGACCGAGCCGCGCGCCTCGGGCAGGTAATGGGCCAGGGCGTATTGGCCGATGGCCAAGGTCAACTCAAGGCGCCTCAAGTGAGACAACAGGGGCGCCCGCCACGCCGGCGCGCATTCCGGCCGGGGCGGCAGATCGCCTGATGCGCCGGTGCCGGGATAACAGAAGCCCATCGGCACAATGGCCACCTGTCGCTCATCATAAAACGTCCCGCGCGAGATGCCCAGCCAGGCGCGCAGGCGCTCGCCGCTGGCGTCGTTGAACGGCAAACCGGTGTCGTGCACCTTGCGCCCGGGCGCCTGGCCGACAATCAGCAGGCGCGCTGTCCGACTGGCCTGAACCACTGGGCGCGGGCCCAATGGCAAGTGCTTCGCGCACAAGGTGCAGGCCCGAACATTGGCGAGCAGGGCGTCAAGCGACGCAGTGCTTGCGCTTTTGGTCCGGATCACTTCCATGGCTCAGCCAGGCCGCGGCTCAAGGCACACAACCCAGCCCCTGCAGTGCGGCCCTGACATCGTCAGAGCCGCGCACATGAACCGCCTGGAGGCCCGCCCGGACCGCGCCATGTACGTTCTCCAGCGTATCGTCAAAGAACATGATCGAACCCAGAGGCAGGCCCAGCGTCTGTCCGATGAATTCAAAGGCCCTGGGTTCGGGCTTGCGGCACCCGATCTCGGAGGACACAAAGACGGTGTCGAAGGCCTGTAGCAGCACCGGGAACCGGGCTGACCACGCGGCCTGGTGCGCCGTATTGGAGTTGGTGAAAGCGTAGCAGGGGAAGCTTGCCCGTGCGGCTTCGACGAGGCGCCTGGTCGGGGCAATTTCCCCCTTGAAAATCGCGTTCCAGCCCTGCAGGATTCACGCGTCATCGTCTTGCAGCCGGAGCACGCGCCGCAGGTGCGCAAAGTACGCATCTGCGCTGATCTCGCCACGCTCGTGCTGCTGGTAGGGCAAGTCGAATTGGAACGCCGTCTTGATCTCCGCCAACGTCAGACCGGAAATCGGCAGCCAGTGTTCAAATGCGCGGTTGAAGTCGATGTCCAGGACAACGCCACCGAGATCGAACAAAAGGGCCTGGGTGCCAATGGATGCCGTGGGGGATGCCATGGGTTCACAATTTACCCGGCTTCCAGCGCTTGAGCAAGCGCGCATTGCCCATTGACAGCGCATTGCCCATCACGTTGAGCGACCTCATCGCCATGGCCGCACCCACCTGAGGCCACAGGCGGGCAGCATTGGGCCGTCTATTCCAGCTTGATGCCGGTCTCGCGGACTACCTTGCCCCAGCGCGCCAGCTCCTGCGCCATGTAGTCGGCCATGGCTTCGGGCGTGGACGGTGCGGCTTCGACGCCTGCGGCATACAGCGCCTTCTGGGTGTCCGCATCGGCCAACAATTTGCCGACTTCGGCATTGAGTTTCATCACCACCTCGCGCGGTGTTCCGGCTGGCGCCAGCAGGGCCAGCCAGACCGAAGCATCGTAACCCGGCACACCGGCCTCTTGCAGGGTTGGCACCTCGGGCAGTTGCGGGATGCGATGGGCCGTGGTGACGGCCAGGGCGCGCAGGCGGCCCTGGGGCACTTGCGCCAGGGCATTGGGCACACCGGCAAAGCTGCTTTGCACCACACCCGCGATCAGGTCGGTGGCGGCGCCGCCGCTGCCCCGGTAAGGCACGTGTTTGAGCGGCGCGCCGGTCATCTGCACAAACAGGCCGCCCATCAAATGCTGGGCGCTGCCGTTGCCGCTGGAGGCGTAGTGGATCGTGTCCGGCGCGGCCTTGGCCAGGGCGATGAACTCCTGCACATTGCGCGCCGGCAGCTTGGGGTTGACCAGGAGCACATAGGGCGAATCGACCAGCTTGCCGACCACGGCGAAACTCTTGAGCGGGTCGTACGGCAAGGCCTTGTAGATCCAGGGGCTGATGACGTGGGTGCTGGATACCATCACCAGGGTGTAACCGTCGGGCGCGGATTTCGCGACGAAATCAGTGCCAATGGTGGAGCCGGCCCCGGCCTTGTTTTCCACCACAAAGGGCTGGCCCATGGCGGCAGTGAGTTTTTGACCCAGGATGCGTGCCACCGCGTCGGTGAAGCCGCCAGGCGCAAAGGGCACGACCAGACGGACTGGCTTGTTGGGGTAGGTTTGCGCCGAAGCGGCCGCCGCCCATGCCGCCATCGAAAGCGCCATCGCCAAAAACACCCCCTTCGACAGGCTCAGGGCGAACGGATTGACGGCTTCCGGCATGGTGTCCAAGGCCCCGCTACCCCAAATAAACCGGCTCCGGCATGGTGAAAAAGCTGTGCAGGATCTGGTACACCATGCGGTAGTTCTTCTGCTGGAAACTGGCGTGGGAGATGCCCGCCATAATGCTGAACTGCTTGTTCATGTTGGGCAGGCGCTTGTAGAAATCAATCAGATCGTCCAGCGCCGCAATGCCGTCATGTTCGCCGCGCAAAATAATCGCCGGAACGCTGATTTTGGCCGGGTCGAGCAGGGGCAGCTTCGAGCACATGTCCACGTAGGTACCGGTTGGCATGGAGTCGTCCAGGGTCAGAATCGCGTCGGCAAAGGCCTCTATCGTCGCCTCATCGGCCGTGCCGGGGTGGTCGCGCTGGAAGATGCTGTGCACAAAGGCGCGGTCGATCGGGCGGCGGTTTTTGGCGATGAATTCGGACAGCTTCTTTTTGCGCTGCGCCAGCGTGGGGCTGTCTTCGCCGGTCCAGACAAAGGCGTCCAGCGCAATCTTGGCGACGCGCGCGGGGAAACGCTGGCAAAACAGCGCCGCCTTCAGTGCCCCGGATGAAATGCCGTAAAACAGCAGGGACTTCGCCCCGGTCTGTTGCAGCACATAGGCGCTGCCTGCCGCCAGGTCATCGGCCCCGTTGCTGATGTCAAAGTTGATGTCGCGGTGTTTGTCCGAGCGGCCATACCCTTCGTTGTCCATAGTCCAGGTGTCAAAGCCCTGGTCGGCGAACCAGTCCATGGCGGATGACCAGGGCCGCCCCGGCACGCAGAGGTCAAAGGTCGGCTGCGACGCCATCGACGAGCCGTGCACAAAGAAAATCGTGCCGGCGCGCGGCACCTTGGGGGACGCCCTTTTTTCCCACAGGAAGAGCTTCACATCGCCGTCGGGCGTGCTGCGTCTGATCCAGTGTTCAACCCCGCCCGTCCATGTCACGTGGCGCGTCACATCCTGCGTCATGTTGGCCATTCATCACTCCTGTTCAATGGCGTGAATCCTACAACGGCAAGCGCCCCGGCAACCGTGCTTGACCTGAAAATCAGCCTTCCACCAGCTCGCCGTCCAGCGCCAGCAGCAAGTCCGGAATCAGCTTGCCCAACTCGGCGGTGGCAATCGCCACATCGGCGTCAAAACCGTCGTCTTTGCCCTTGGCCGAACCCGCCGCATTTTCAAACACCACATCCAGAAACGTCACCTTCTTGATCTGCAAGGCGTCGGTCAACACGAAGGAGATGCGGCTGTTCCAGGTCATCGCCACACGCGTGGGCTGCTTGCCGCCCTCCACATGGGCGCGCACTTCGTCGATGTCCAGCGGGTGGCGCGAATAACGCACCACGGCCTTGCTCTCGTCGGCCGATTTCAACTCGCACTCGCGGTCCACGCTGAAGCCCTGGGGCGGCTCCTGCGTGGTCAGCCACTGCGCCATCGCCACGGCCGGCGAGGTGCTGGTGTTGACCAGGGTCACGGCAAAACCATCGAGTGACTTGACCAGCATCGTTACCACCTCGTCGGCCCTGGCCGGGCTGCCGGCGTCAATCACCAGGCGTTTGGCTGCAGGATCAATCCACACCCCCACGCTGGACTGCTTGGTAAAGGCCATGGGCATCAGTTCCATGCGGATGTCATCCTTGAGGTCGCGGGTTTCCTTTTTGCCCGGCTTGCGCCCGGTGCTGGCCTCGATCTGGGCCACGCGCTCCTTGCATTTGCGGGTGATCACACTGCCCGGCACTACCCTGGACTCGACCATCAGCTTCAGAATCAGCTGGCCGGCCACGGCCTCGACCAGAGGGCCGTGGGCCTCGCCGCGCGGCTCGGTCCAGCCAATAGATTTTTCCTGGCTGGCGCCGCATTCGACAAAACGCGCCGCGTCCAGGCCCGCCTCCATGCTTGCCACCGTTTGCGCCCACGCGGGGGCGATTGCATACACCATCACATTCTTGAACACTGCAGGCCTTGATAATTTGTTGGATTGATTGATTGAATCCGGACTGGTTGATCCGGATCAAGCCGCTGGGGGCTTGCGGCTGTATTGTCGGCTGTGGCGCTGGCCCTTTTTTGAGAAACTTTACACGGCATTCACCCGCAAACACACCGCCGTTACACGCCCCGCGCAAACTTGCCCCCAACCTGAGGCCAATTAGCGCACCAGGCTTCTTTTCCAGAAAGGATAAGTCTTCATGAAATCCGCTTTCAACACCGCACTCAAACCCCTGCTGCTGGCCAGCCTGATCGCCGCCTGCGGCTTCTCGGCCCTGGCACAAACCACACCCGCCACCACGCCTGCGCCCGGCGCCAGCCAGCCCGGCGCGCAGCGCGGCATGATGCACCGCGACCAGATGGACCCGGCCAAGATGCAGGAGCGCATGGCCAAGCGCCAGGCCGAGCTCAAGGACAAGCTCAAGATCACGGCCGCCCAGGAAGGCGCCTGGACCAGCTTCACCACGGCCATGAAACCGCCCGCCGACATGGGCAAACGCCGCGCCGACATGCGCGCCGAGATGGAGAAACTCTCCACCCCCGAGCGCATCGACAAGATGAAGGCCCTGCGTAGCCAGCGCGACGCCGAGATGGACAAACGCGCCGACGCCGTCAAGACTTTCTACGCCGTGCTCAGCCCGGATCAGAAAAAGGTGTTTGATGCCCAGCGCATGCAGCGCGGCGGCGAGCGCCACCACGGCCACCACGGCCGCAGCTAAAACCGGCTGATCCGGTCAGGCCAGCAGGGTCTTGAGCTCGCCGCTGCTGATCAGTTTGGCCAGATCATCGGCGCCGCCCACCAGGCTGCCCTTGACAAACACCATCGGAAATGTGGGCCAGCCGGTCCACATTTTCAGCGCGTTGCGCTCGCGCCAGGTGTTGAAGTAGTTGCCGTATTCCAGGTATTTGTAGGGCACGGCCGCCTCTGTCAGCAGTTTGCGCGCCTTTTTGGGAAACGGGTTCATGCCCATGCCCACCACGACCACGGCGTTGGCAGCCACGGCGGACTGGACCTCTTTCACAATCGCCTGCTGGCTGGCGGTGACTTTGTCGCGGATGGCCGGGTGGATCTGGTCTTCAGGCAGGACGGGGCGTGGCATGGTAAAGCTTTCAGTGGAATAAACCGCCCATTATCCGGCGGCCCCGGCGCCTGATTTGGGGAGATGCCTCAAACTCAAACGCCCACCACGCGGTTTTTGCCCGCGCGTTTGGCCTGGTACATGGCCTCGTCGGCGCGCTGGATGGCCTGCATGCCCGATTCCGCAAGGGCCAACTGGGCGACACCGGCGCTGAAGGTGATCCGCACCGGGTCTTTGGCGTTCATGAACTGGCGCCGCGCCAGCTCGCCTTGCAGGCGCGCCAGCGCCTCCAGGCCCTTGGGCAGGGGCGTGTCGGGCAACATCAGCACAAATTCCTCGCCGCCGTAACGCGCCAGCGTGTCCTGCGGGCGCAGGCATTCGCGCGCCACCACGGCCAGGTGGCGCAGCGCCGCGTCGCCCACGGCGTGGCCGAAGCTGTCATTGAGGTTCTTGAAATTGTCGATGTCGATCATCGCCAGGCACAGCGGCACGCCGCGCCGGCGCACATTGGAGACCTCGCGGTTCAGCGCCTCGTCCATGCCTTTGCGGTTCAGGGCGCCGGTCAGCGGGTCGTGGCGCGCCAGCACCGCCAGGCGGTCCAGCTCGGCGTGCAGGCGGGCGATCTGCATGTCCGTGGTCTGCGCCTGCTCGTGCATGCCCTGCAGCTCGTCGCGCACGCCCAGGCTGTCGCGCGCCATGGTCTGGGTGGCCTCCAGCACGTCTTTCATCACCTGGGCGACTTCGGGCAGGGCCTTGGCCTGTTCCAGCTGGCGCGCGCTGGCCGACACGCGCGCATGGTAGCTGCGGCTGACCTCGGTGGCGTAGCCCAGGCGGGCGATCACGCTGGCCAGCAGGTGGCGGGTTTCCTCCTGCGCGGCCAGCACCTGGCCGGTGGCCTCGGTCTGTTTAATGATGACATCGCGCAGGCGGCGTTCAACATCATCGAGCCGGCGCAGCGCCACCGGCGGCGCCTTGGCGCTGGCCAGGGCGTCGATCTGGCCCTGGAGCCAGCGGTCGTCCAGGCTCAATTCGCCGGCGTTTTCTATGATCAGATCCAGCAGGTGCAGCAAGGCTGCCTTGACTTCGGCCTGGTCTTCAGGCGCGAAGGCCAGGTGATGCCGAAAGTTGCCCAGCATGGCTTTCACCGTGGCCAAATCCACCTCGGGCTGGCGCAGCGCCGCCAGCATCTCGCCTGTCTGCTGGTTGAAATGGGCACCGTCCTCGCCCAGCGCCGGACGCGCGCAGGCCACCAATCTGGCGATCTGCGCCAAAAAATCTGCTGTGAGCGCCGGGGCCCCCGGCATCGTTGCGTCCGTCATACATCACCCTCCTGGTCGACTGGCAGGGTACATGTTACGGTTTTGTTACAGGGGGCGAATCGGCATCTACCCGCCCCTGGTCGCTTTGGGGTCTTAAGCCCTGGCGTCCAGGGCTCAGGCCATCACCAGGCGCAGGTGGGTGATCTCCGAGGGCACACCGAAACGCTTGGGCGGGCCCCAGTACCCCGTGCCGCTATTGGTGTAGACCCAAAGGTTTTGCAGCCGGTTCAGCCCGGCAGTGAAGGGCTGCTGGAACTTCACAAAATGCATCCAGGGCCAGAACTGGCCACCGTGGGTGTGGCCGGACAACTGCAAGTCAAACCCGGCGTCGGACGCGGCCTGCGCGCTGCGCGGCTGGTGCGCCAGCAGCAGGCGCACTTGGGCATGGGGCGGCGCGCCGGCGATGGCTGCGGCCGGGTCGCTGCGGTGGGTCACGTCGAAGTGGTGCGCGCTGAAGTCGGCCACGCCAGCCACCACCAGGGCGGCCTGACCGCTGCCGTGCTGCAACACCACATGCTCGTTCATCAGGACGGTCAGGCCCAGGCGGCGCAACTCGTCGATCCAGGCGTGTGCGCCGCTGTAATACTCGTGGTTGCCGGTGACAAAAAACGTGCCGTGGGTCGATGTCAAACCCGCCAGCGGCGCCACGTGGCGCTGCAAATGCGCCACCTGCCCGTCCACCAGGTCGCCGGT
>JANMVT010000068.1:0-18312 GCA_031392945.1 Rhodoferax sp.
TTGACGCGACCGACAAGGTCCTCGGACGAGTAGCCAGCGAAGTTGCTCTCCGTTTGCGCGGCAAACACAAGGCCATTTACACGCCTCACGTCGATACCGGCGATTTCATCATCGTCACCAACGCAGCCCAGCTGCGCGTCACCGGCGCCAAGCCGCTCGACAAAATCTATTACAGCCACTCGGGTTACCCCGGCGGCATCTCCAGCGTCAATTTCCGCGACATGCAAGCCAAGTTCCCTGGCCGCGCCCTGGAAAAAGCCGTCAAGGGCATGCTGCCCAAAGGGCCGCTGGGTTACGCCATGATCAAGAAGCTCAAAGTCTACGGCGGCGCCGAGCACCCACACACCGCCCAGCAGCCCAAAGTGCTGGACATCGCAGGCATTTCTGCCAACGCCAGCAAAAGAGAGGCCGCCCAATGATCGGTGAATGGAACAATGGCACAGGCCGTCGCAAATCCAGCGTCGCCCGCGTGTTTCTGAAAAAAGGCTCCGGCCAGATCGTCGTCAATGGCAAAGACATCAAGGCTTTCTTCGGCCGCGAGACATCGATCATGATCTGCAAACAGCCCCTGATGCTGACCAACCACGCCGAAACCTTTGACATCATGGTCAATGTGGCCGGTGGCGGCGAGTCCGGCCAGGCTGGCGCAGTGCGCCACGGCATTACCCGCGCCCTGATTGATTACGACGCCACGCTGAAGCCTGAGCTCTCCAAAGCCGGCTTTGTGACGCGTGACGCGCGTGAAGTCGAGCGCAAGAAGGTCGGTTTGCACGGCGCCCGCCGCCGCAAACAATTCTCGAAGCGCTGATCTTCGCTACTGCGGACTCGCCATGCGGCGTTGCAAATCCTCACAATGGGCATACCATTGTTCCGGTTTGCGCCTTGCCTGACGAGCCTTCGCTACGCGAATATCAACACTTCGCAAATCTCTATGAAGACCGTCCGGAAGCGATTCCGGGCGGTTTTTTCATTTGGGGAATTCCTTACAGTTGTTTCAGCCCGGCGCTGCTAGACTCGACCCCCGCTTCATCCAAGCCGCCCTGGCCGTCCAAGCCCGCATGCGTTTCAAACTCCTTCGCCGCCGCCTGACCATCAGCGCCCCGCGCATGTCCGTGCGCAGCGCCATGCCGTGGCCGGTCCGCTGGGCGGTGTTCGCCCTGGTGCTGGGCTTTTGCGCGGCGATTGGTTTGTGGGCATTTGAGTTCGGCAAAGACATTGCCGGGCTGGACGGCGGCACGCAAGACGAGTTGCTGCACCTGCGCTCTGAAATGGACGGTCTGCGCGCCGAATTGGCCGCCGCCAAGGCCGCGCGTAACAAGGCGCAGTCCGTCGCCGACACGGCGGGCACCCTGGCCACGGCCGAGAAGTCGGCCCAGGAAGGCCTGCTGGCGCAAAACCGCCAGCTTGACGCCGACAACCGCCGCCTCAAGGACGACCTGGGCTTTTTTGAAAGGCTGATCCCGTCCACTGGCGCTGAAGGCATCACCGTGCGCGCCCTGCAGGCCGAAATGCTCAATGCCAGCCAGGTAAAATGGCAGGTTGTGGTGATGCAATCGCAGAAAAATCCGCCCGAATTCATCGGGCGGCTGGAAGTTAGTTTTGCCGGCACCCTGGGCGGCAAACCCTGGACGGCGGCCGTGCCTGGCGGGGCGAAAAACCTGAAGTTTCGCCAATACGGCCGCACCGAAGGGGTGTTTGACTTGCCGCCCCAGGCTAACGTCAAGACCGTTTCAGTCAAGGTGATGGAAGGTGTCGCCGTCAAAGCGTCCCAGTCCGCCAAGATCTGAAATTCCTGTACCCAGTACCCTGAACGCTGAATCTGTTGCGCCTTAAACACAAAGTTGGAGAATGACCGATGTTCAACAAGAAAAAACAGCCCCCCATCAAAAGCCTGATCGCCCAAGGCAGCCAGATCAACGGCAACTTGCGCTTCACCGACGGTTTGCGGGTGGACGGCGAGGTCACCGGCAATATCCGCGCCAATGAAGACCACGCCAGCCTGTTGGTGATCTCGGAAGCCGCCGTTGTGGACGGCGAGGTGCATGCCGACCACATCATCGTCAATGGCACGGTCAAAGGCCCGCTCTATGCCAGCGTGATGCTGGAACTCCAGCCCAAAGCGCGCGTCGAAGGTGATGTGCACTATGCCGCGCTTGAAATGCACCAGGGCGCCCTGGTTTCAGGCCAGTTGCGGCCGATATTGAACGGCGAAGCCAAACCCACACTCAAGCTGGCTGCCAACAACGGTTGACCGGCGTTGTCAAATGCGTCAATCAGCAAATGCCCCTAAATTGGCAAACCCGAGTAATTTACTGTAGTATTGCCTTATATTGCCCCATTGATTTTGAAGGAACCCGCCATGAGCGCACTTGCCGAAAACATCCAGACCGACATGCCCACGCCGATTTTGTTCACCGACAGCGCGGCAGCCAAAGTGGCCGACCTGATCGCCGAAGAGGGCAACCCCGAGTTGAAACTGCGCGTGTTCGTGCAGGGCGGCGGCTGTTCGGGTTTTCAATATGGCTTCACGTTTGACGAAATCACTAACGAAGACGACACGACAATGACCAAAAACGGCGTCTCCCTGCTGATCGACGCCATGAGTTACCAGTATCTGGTTGGCGCGGAGATCGACTACAAAGAAGACCTGCAAGGCGCGCAGTTTGTCATCAAGAACCCGAATGCCACCACGACCTGTGGTTGCGGATCAAGCTTTTCGACCTGATTTAGGCTGCAAAAATCCCCCCCAAGATACGGGCGCCTTGTGCGCCCGTCACTTTTGGCAGACTGCCCGTTTCGCCTTGCACCGCCTTGCGCGCCAGCCAGGCGAAGGCTGCCGCCTCCACTTGCAGGGGAGGCAGGCCCAGCGCCTCGCTGGACAGCACTTGCAAATGGGGCAAACGGGCCTGAAGGCCATGCATCAGATGCAGATTGAGCGCGCCGCCGCCGCACACGACCAATTGTTTGCTATTATTTTGATATCTAACTATGCAATCAACGCAAGGGCGAGTGGTCAATTCGGCCAGTGTGGCCTGGACATCAGGCGCTGAAACGCTGCCAAACCCGGCCAGCTTGCCGTCCAGCCAGGCCAGGCTGAACAAATCGCGGCCCGTGCTTTTGGGCGGGGCCTGGCTGAAATACGGCTCGCTCAACAGCGCTTCCAGCAAAGCGGCGTTGACTTGCCCGCTGGCGGCCCAGCGGCCCTGGTCGTCATATGGCCGGCCTGTGTGTTTTTGGCACCAAAAGTCCATCAGCGCGTTGCCCGGCCCGCAGTCGAAGCCGGTGACCTCGCTGGCCGACGCGCCCGACTCGGCCGGAATCAGCGTGATGTTGGCAATGCCGCCGATGTTCAACACAGCCATATCCCGATCCGCATGGCCGAACACTTCGCGGTGGAAGGCGGGCACCAAGGGCGCGCCTTGGCCCCCGGCGGCCAGGTCGCGGCTGCGGAAATCCGCCACCACGGTGATGCCGGTCAATTCGGCCAGCAAGGCGGGGTTGTTGAGTTGCAGGGTGTAACCCGTGCCGTCATAGGCCAGCGGGCGGTGGCGTACGGTCTGGCCGTGGGCGCCGATGGCTTTGACTTCGCCAGGGGCAAGTCTGGATTCCGCCAAAAGCGTATTGGTGACCTGGGCATAGACCCGCGCCAAGGCATTGGCTGCCAGCGCGGCGCGGTGGATTTCGTCGGACCCGGAGGTGTTCAACGCCAGGAATTCTTCGCGCAGGGCAGGCGAAAACGGCGCGCTGGCATGCGCCAGCACCTTCATCCCGTTGCCGGAAAAATCGGCCAAAACCCCATCCACTCCGTCCAGCGAGGTGCCCGACATCAGGCCAATGTAAATTTCAGACATGGTGGGGCGATTGTGCCTTGGGCCCGAGACGCAGCTAGGCCGCCCGCCGGGCATCGGCCCAAGCTTTGGCCGCCAAAACCGACCCCGGGATTATTCGGCCGTCGCGCGGCGCACCGAGCCGGCCGCAGCCAGCGCCACACGAACCTGGGCGGAGCTGTTGTCAAACAGCGGTTTGAATTCTGCCGCCACGGGCAGGGTTTCGGCTTTTTGCGCCATGGTCAGCGGATCCTGGTGCACGCCATTGACGCGGAACTCAAAATGCAGATGCGGCCCGGTGGACCAGCCGGTGGTGCCAACGGCGCCAATGCTCTGACTCTGGCTGACCTTTTCGCCCTTGTGGACATTGATCTTGCTTAAATGCGCGTAAACGGTTGAATTGGCTTTGCCGTGGCTGAGGATCACCACGTTGCCAAAGCCGTTTTGCACGCCGGCGAAATCAACCACGCCTTCGCCGATGGCGCGCACCGCTGTGCCGGTGGGCGCGGCGTAATCGACGCCCAAATGCTGCTTCCAGGTCTGCAAAATCGGGTGCAAACGCATCTTGAAGCCGCTGGTCACGCGCGAAAACTCCAGCGGCGAAGCCAGAAACGCGCGGTTCAGGCTCTTGCCGTCCAGCGTGTAATACGCGCCCTTGGGTTTTTCTTTTTGGCCCGCCTGATTGCCAGCCTGGCCTGCGGCGAACCACATCGCCGAGTAGGCTTTGCCGTTGTTGACGAATTCAGCGCTCAGCACGCGGCCCGCGCGCATCGGCTCGCCGTCAGCTTCCAGGCTTTCATAGGTGACCGAAAAACGGTCGCCTTTGCGCAAAGCGCGGTGAAAATCGATGTCGCCCGAGAAAATCTCGGCGACTTGGGTGGCGATGGTGTCGGGCAGGCGGGCTTCGTCGGTGGCAGCGAACAGCGACGAACTGATCGTGCCACTGCCAAGGCGCGTAGTGGCAGTGAGCAGGGCGGTTTGCAGGCTGGATTTGAAACCGGCCGGTGTGGCCTCAACCACCAGGCGGCTGAAGTTGCCGTCGTCTTGCTGCACCCAGCGGGCGCTGAATTTGAGCAGGGCGTTGCGCTGGTCCGCCTCGGCCGTCACGCTGCGGCCCGCGCGGCCCCAAAGGCTCTTGCGCGCCAGCGCGTCGCTGCGCAAAAAGGCGGCGGCTGCGGCGTCGCTCACGCCCAAACGGCCAAGCAGGCTGTCTGCCGTGTCGCTGGCGCGGGTGATGTCGGAGCGGTACAGCGTCAACACTTGGCCTGAGGGTTCGCTAAAGGTTGTGGCGAGCGGCTGGGATGGCGCTGTAGGTACAGCGACGTCCGTCCCGGTGGCGCTGGCGATGGGAGGAAAGAAGGGCTGCACCGCTTCCAGCACTTCGCGCAAGGGCAAATCAGAGGCGTCAGGCGCCATCGAGGCGATGGCGAACGCGCCGCCCGCGCCGCCCAGGGCAAGCGCCGCGATCAAAGGGGTGAAACGCCGGGCGTGAACGCCCAAGAAGTTTTGAATGGTCTGAGCCAGAGGCGTCAAATTTACAGCCAGAGGCGTCACAATAACTTCCAGAGGCGTCAAAACAACATTCGCAGCAGGGGTCAGGCCCTTTGGCAAATCAATATTTGGCAAATCAATATCCGGCAAATCAAAAATCCGATTGGGGGCTTGCCGCCGAAGTGACCGCTATGTGTCAGATTGGCGAACAACTAAAATTGGGAAAGCAAGAATCGGGAATCGGCAATTAAAGTCCAGGGCAATTTTGAGCTTCAAGCCGAGTTGTAGATCCCGCAGCGAGATGTGATTGTACCTGCCCGTCAATGGTGGGCATCTGTAAAAACCCTTATGAATCAAGCCTCAAGCGCCAAAAATCATGTAACCGATCGTGTCCGCGAGGCCCTGGCGGTGACGCTGCGAGGCTGCGAAGAACTTATTCCGCACGAAGATTGGCTTAAAAAGCTGCAAAAAAGCGAAACGTCTGGCATCCCGCTGCGAATCAAATTTGGCATGGATCCCACAGCGCCTGATTTGCACTTGGGCCACACGGTCGTGCTCAACAAAATGCGCCAGTTGCAGAACTTGGGCCACGTGGTCATCCCGCTGATTGGCGACTTCACCACCCTGATTGGCGACCCGTCGGGGCGAAATTCCACCCGGCCGCCGTTGAGCCGCGAAGCCATTGATGCCAACGCCAAAACCTATTTCGAGCAAATCCGCCTGGTGCTGGACATGGACAAAGCCGAAGTTCGTTACAACAGCGAGTGGAGCGACCCGTTGGGCGCGCGCGGCATGATCAGCTTAGCGGCCAAATACAACGTGGCGCGCATGATGGAGCGCAATGATTTTCATGACCGCTTCAAGGCTGGCACGCCCATCAGCGTGCACGAGTTTTTGTACCCGCTGATGCAGGGTTACGACTCGGTGGCGCTCAAATCGGATCTGGAACTGGGTGGCACCGACCAGAAATTCAATTTGTTAGTGGGTCGTCACTTGCAACAAGAGTATGGTCAGGAGCCGCAATGCATTTTGACCATGCCCTTGCTCGAAGGCCTGGATGGCGTGGAAAAAATGTCCAAGTCCAAAAACAACTACATCGGCATTTCAGAAGACGCCAACACCATGTTTGCCAAAGTTTTGAGCATTTCCGACGTGTTGATGTGGCGCTGGTACACCTTGCTGAGCTTCAAATCCGAGGCCGATATTGCGGCGCTGCGGGCCGAGGTGGCGGCGGGGCGCAACCCGAAAGAGGCTAAAGTGGCATTGGCCAAAGAGATCACGGCACGGTTCCATTCGATGGCGGCGGCGGATGCGGCCCTGCAAGACTTCATCAACCGCAGCAAGGGCGGCGTGCCCGATGACATCCCGCAAATTACCCTGACGCTGGGCGCCGGGAGCGGGCCGGTGGTGGCTATTGGCATCGCGGCGCTGCTCAAGATGGCCGGTCTGACGGCTTCCAGCTCTGAGGGCAACCGCCTGATCGACGGCGCCGGCGTGCGGGTGGACTCCAGCGTGGTCAACGACAAGGGCCTGAAACTGGGCGCAGGAACCTACGTGGTGCAGGTTGGCAAACGCAAATTCGCCCGCGTGACCCTGACAGCATGAATTCTGGATGCTATTAAAAAGATATCTAACTCACCCCGCCAGCGGCAGGGTCAGGCAAAACTCCGCCCCGCGCGGCACACGGTTGAAGGCTGTCAGGCTGCCGCCCATGCTGTGGGTGAGGGTTTCGCACAGGCACAGGCCCAGGCCCAGCGCACCGTTTCGGGTGGTGAAAAAAGGCTCAAAAATGCGTGTGACAACGTTGTTGGCGATGCCTGGGCCGCTGTCTTTGATGGCCAATTGGCCATACTTGCCAGCCGCGCTCAAAGACAGGTAGAGCTCACGCTGCGACGCCGGCACGCTTTCAAGCGCCTGCAGGGCGTTCATCAGCAGGTTGTGCAGGATCTGTTCCAGCGCGTCCGCTTGCGCCAGCACGGTGAAGGGCGCGCCAGTCAACTGCAGGCTCGGGCGCAGGCCCAAGCGCTTGAATTCCGAGGCCAGCAGGTCCAGCGCGCCGCGCGCGGCCAGGTGCAGGTCGATGGTTTCGAGCTGGCTGGACAAGTCGGGCTGCTCCACCACATGGCGCAGGCGAGTGATGACGTTGGCGGCGCGTTTGGCCTCTTCAACGCCGAGTTTGACGATTGCCTGTGCGCTGGCCAGGTCCGGCGGCTCCTGGCTGAGCAGGGCGTCGGCGGTCTGGCTGGTTTGCAGCACCGTGGCCAATGGCTCGCCCAACTCATGCACCACGCCGGTGGCAAGTTCAGTCAGGGTGTTCAGGCGGCCGATCTGGCCCAGGTGCAGCAGCTCGACGGCGCGCAGGCGGTCGTGGCGCTGGCGCAACAGGGCGCGCACGGCCAGCAGCAGCAAGGCGACAGCCAGCGACCAGGCGGCGGCCAGGCTCCAGGGCAACTCACCCCAGCCGAACTGGCGCTGCGCGCTCAGGTAAAACGGCTGGCTTTCGCTTTGCAGCGCCTGGTTGAATTCAAAATGCCAGCCATGCGCGGTGCCCATGTTTTCGGCGATGGCATCGCCCGCTTGCAGCACGGCGATTTGGCGCGCGTGGGACAGGGTCACCCGCACCGGGCTGGCGTCGGCCAGCATCGGCCATTCGCGCCAGGGGACCATGGCGCGCAGGTCGATTTGCACGGCGTAACTGACCGGTTCCGCTGCCAACACCAGGTTGTAGCGGCCTTTGGCCAGGTTCACGTCGGCCAGGGCCGGGTGTTGTTGCCGGATGGACTCGGCCTCGGCCGCGCGCAAGGGCTCGTCCAGCCACGAGGCCTCGTTCTCCCGGCGCTGCACCGACAGGATTTGTGGATTGGCCAGGGGGAATGGCGACAGCATGCGCGCATCCGCGCGGGGGCGGGCGTCAAGCGTGCGGGCATCTTGCGGGCGGGCCAGGGAGTCCGGCAGGCGCGACTGGGCCAATTGGCCCAGCACCGCGTCATTCTGGGCCAGCTTCTGGCTCAACAACTGGTGCGCGACGCGCAGGTTGGCCTCGAAGCCGTCGCGCTGGCTGTTGATCTCCCACTGCGCCAGGACAAGTGCGCCGGCCAGGGACGCCAACGCCCAGGCCAAGCCCCAGGGAAGATGACGTTTGAAGCGGAAAACCATGCGGCAATTCTGGCACAGGGCCGAACGCGTCGGCACAATAGCAGCATGCGCCAATTCAATCCGCCATGATCGCCGTTCTGCAACGGGTCAGCCGCGCGCGCGTGCTCATTTGTGGCGATGTGGCAGGCGAAATCGGGCCGGGCCTGCTGGTGTTGCTGTGCGCTGAGCAGGCAGACACCCGGTTGCTGGCCGACAAGATGCTTGCCAAGATTTTGAAGCTGCGCATCTTTGCCGATGCGGCGGGCAAGATGAACCATTGCGTGCAGGACATGGACGGCGCGGGCCGCGCGGGCGCCTTGCTGGTGGTGAGCCAGTTCACCCTGGCGGCGGACGCCTCGCGCGGCAACCGGCCCAGCTTTGCCCAGGCCGCAGGGCCGGAACTGGGCCGGAGTCTGTACGACTATTTTGTGGCCCAGGCTCGGCTGGCGCATCCCCTGGTGCAGACGGGGCTGTTTGGCGCGGACATGCAGGTCGAACTGGTCAATGATGGGCCGGTGACGATCCCGCTGCGGGTTTAGAAACGGAATCAATACGGGTTCTTGAAGCCCAAACCCGCCAGAATTTCGACCTCGCGCGCCTCCATCGCCTGGGCGTCGGCTCCGGACGTTTCGTGATCCCAGCCCTGGGCGTGCAGGGCGCCATGCACCAGCAGGTGGGCGTAGTGGGCTTGCAGGGTTTTGCGCTGCGCCTTGGCCTCCTGCGCGACAACCGGGGCGCACAAGACCAGGTCGGCAGCGACGACGGGTTGTTGCGAATAATCAAAGGTCAGCACATTGGTGGCGTAGTCTTTTTTGCGGTAGTCGCGGTTGAGCGCGCGGCCCTCTTGCGCGCCGACAATGCGCACGGTGATTTCGGCGTCGGTCTGCAAGGCGTGGCGGATCCAGCGCGCCACGCTGTGGCGCGGCAAGGCGGCGCGGTGGCGGGCTGCCTCATCGAGTTTGGCGAATTTTGCGAACTGGAGCGACAAATTGAGCTGGTTCAGCATAAATAAGGGATGAAAATGGCCATTAACCCTCGTGGAATAAGCATAGTTAGCTTCAAAATATATAGCTAAAATTGGCGTGCAACCGGTTGGGGCACCGACGGGTTGGCCGGTAGATCAATCATCCGCCTTGCGTCGGCGCGGCGTTTTGGCGGGCCGCAAGAGCGGCTCATCGCGGTCACCGGCGATGCGCCCCGGCGCGTCGTAAGCGTCCACAATGCGCGCGACCAGCGGGTGGCGCACAACATCCAGGCTGGTCAGGCGGCAAATCGCAATGCCGTCCACGCGTTTCAACACGCGCTCGGCGTCGATCAGGCCGCTTAATTGCGTTTTGGGCAGGTCGATCTGGCTCACGTCGCCGGTGATCACGGCCTTGGCGCCAAAACCGATGCGTGTCAAAAACATCTTCATCTGCTCGGGTGTGGTGTTTTGCGCCTCGTCCAGAATGATGAAGGCGCCATTGAGGGTGCGCCCGCGCATGAAGGCCAGCGGGGCGATCTCGATCAACTGGCGCTCCAGCGCTTTTTGCACCTGCTCGAAGCCCATCAGGTCGTACAAGGCGTCGTACAGCGGACGCAGGTAGGGGTCGATTTTTTGCGCCAGGTCGCCAGGCAGGTAGCCCAGGCGCTCGCCCGCTTCGACCGCCGGTCGGGTCAGCACGATGCGCTGCACGGCGCTGCGTTGCAGGGCGTCAACCGCCATGGCCACGGCCAGGTAGGTTTTGCCGGTGCCTGCCGGGCCGATGGCGATGGTGATGTCGTGGCTGGCGATGTGGTCCAGGTAGTTGGCCTGGTTCAGTGTGCGGGGCTTGAGGTCGGCGCGTTTGGTCTTCAGGCCTGGGCTGTCGATGCCCCCGGCCTCGCCGTCACCGGCCAGCATCAACTGCACCGTGGCCGGCTCGATGGGCCGCGCGGCCATTTCGTACATTGCCTGCAGCATCTCCATGCCGCGCTGGGCGGCGGCCTTGGTGCCCTCCACCTTGAACTGCTCGTGGCGGTGGGCGATTTTGACTTGCAGCGCCACCTCGACCGTGCGCAAGTGCGCGTCCATCGGCCCGCAAAGATGGCTCAAACGCGTGTTGTTGGGCGGGCTGAAGAGGTGTCGCAAAATCAAGTTGATAATTCCTTAAACGTGAAAGAACGAACTTTCATGCTACGGGGCGCAACGCGCCTTTGCATAAAAGTTGGGATTTGAACAATGAAATTGGCCAATGATAGGCACTTGAGGGAAGCTTCACATGATCGGTAGATTGCACGGCAGCCTGGTGGAAAAAAATCCGCCGCAAATCATCGTCGATTGCAATGGCGTGGGTTATGAGGTCAGCGTGCCCATGAGCACCTTTTACAACCTGCCCAGCTTGGGTGAAAAGATCACCCTGCTGACCCATTTTGTGGTGCGGGAAGACGCGCAGCTCCTGTACGGCTTTGCCACACCGGCTGAGCGCGAGGCCTTTCGCCAGCTCATCAAAATATCCGGCGTGGGGCCGCGCACGGCGCTGTCGGTGTTGTCTGGCATGAGTGTGGGGGAACTGGCTCAAGCGGTGACTCTGCAAGAGGCGGGACGGCTGGTCAAAGTGCCGGGCATCGGCAAGAAGACCGCCGAGCGCCTGTTGCTGGAGCTCAAGGGCAAATTGGGCGCCGACATCGGCCTGCCCGCCAGTTTGGCCAGTGACGGGCAGGCCGACATCCTGCAAGCCCTGCTGGCGCTGGGGTACAGCGACAAGGAGGCAGCGATCTCCCTCAAGGCGCTGCCCAAGGAGGTTGGGGTGAGTGAGGGGATCAAATTGGCCTTGCGGGCTTTGGCGAAATGAGCATCAAGAACGACAATTTTGGCGACGACTTTGCGCCCGCGCCCAAACGGGTGATCTCGGGCGCGCCCGCGTCGCCGCAAGAAGAGGCGATTGAGCGTGCCTTGCGGCCAAAGCTGCTCGACGAATATGTCGGCCAGGCCAAGATCCGCGAGCAGTTGGAGATTTTCATCAGCGCGGCGAAGATGCGCGGCGAGGCGCTGGATCACGTCTTGCTGTTTGGCCCACCGGGCTTGGGCAAAACCACGCTGAGCCACATCGTCGCGCACGAATTGGGCGTGAACCTGCGCCAGACCAGCGGGCCGGTGCTGGAAAAGCCAAAAGACCTGGCTGCGCTGCTGACCAACCTGGAAAAGAACGACGTCCTCTTCATTGACGAAATCCACCGCCTGAGCCCGGTCGTTGAAGAGATTCTGTACCCCGCGCTGGAGGACTACAAGATCGACATCATGATCGGTGAAGGCCCCGCCGCGCGTTCCATCAAGCTCGATTTGCAGCCCTTTACCCTGGTGGGCGCGACCACACGCGCGGGCATGCTGACCAACCCCCTGCGTGACCGTTTTGGCATCGTGGCGCGGCTGGAGTTTTACACGCCAGAGGAACTGGCCCGCATCGTCAAGCGCAGCGCTGGCCTGCTCAATGTGCCGACGGACGAGAAAGGCGGGTTCGAGATTGCCAGGCGCTCACGCGGGACACCGCGCATCGCCAACCGGCTGCTGCGCCGGGTGCGAGACTATGCCGATGTCAAGGGTGTCGGGCACATCACGCTGGACATTGCCAACCTGGCGCTGGCCATGCTGGACGTGGACCCGCAGGGCTTCGACGTGATGGACCGCAAACTGCTCGAAGCCGTGATCCACCGCTTCGACGGCGGCCCGGTGGGGCTGGACAACATTGCCGCCAGCATTGGCGAAGAGCGCGAGACGATAGAGGACGTGATCGAGCCCTACCTGATCCAGCAGGGTTATTTGCAGCGCACGCCGCGCGGGCGCATTGCCACGCTGGCGGCCTATCGGCATTTGGGTGTTGCGCCACCCAAGAGCGACCCGGAACTGTTCGGGGTTTGAGGCGCCTTTGCAGGCTGGCGCAGCTCAGACTGTGCTCTCATCCAGCGTCTCGTCGTCGTCCAGATGCTGCGTGTCGGCCCAGCCGACGATGCTCAATCCCTCGGGCGTCCACAGCAGGCGGTTGATGGCGGCGTTGCCCAAATCCCAAGTGCGCGGGGCCTGGATCTCCTGGCGCGTGGCGGCGCGGTAGAGCACGTCCATCACACCGCCGTGCGCCACCAGCACGATCTGCTGGCCCTGGTGCGGCGCGGCCAGGCGGGCCACAGCCGAGGTGACGCGCTGGCGGAAATCCACCAGCGATTCGCCCCCTTGCGGCGCGAAAACCGGATCGCGTTTGCGCCACAACAGGGATTGATCGGGCCACAAATCGGCGATTTGCTGGAAGGTCTTGCCCTCAAACACGCCAAAGCCGCGTTCGCGCAGGCCTTCGTTGGTCTGGACTTCGCGGCCCACCGCGCCGGCCACCGACATCGCCGTGTCCCGGGCGCGCAGCAAGTCGCTGCTGTAGATCGCATCGATGGACTCGCCCACCAGCGCCAGTGCCAGCCGGTGCGCCTGCCAGCGGCCCGCGCCGTTCAGGCCGATGTCGAGCTGGCCCTGGATGCGGGTGTCCACGTTCCAGGCGGTTTCGCCGTGGCGGATGGCGATGATGCGGGTCGGCTCGGTGATCTCGGGTGGCATGGGTTAAATTGCAGTGCTTCAATAGTTATAGCTGACTACGCAATGGCCACGAGGGCTAGAGGTCATTTTTACGAATATTCTCGGGGGACAAGCCAATTCAAACCGGTGACCAAGGGCGCAGGCAGGGGCTCGGCGTCAAAGGCCTTGTCGCCCTCGTCATCGGCCACGCCGGTCGCCTTGATGCCCTTGAAGTCGTATCGCTTGCCGTCCATCAAGTGTGAGGGCACCACGTTTTGCAAGGCGCTGAACATGCTCTCGATGCGCCCGGGGAATTTCTTGTCCCACTCACGCAGCATGTTGCCGACCTGCTTGCGCTGCAGGTTTTCCTGGCTGCCGCACAGGGTGCAGGGGATGATGGGGAATTCGCGGTGCGCGGCCCAGCGGGTCAGGTCTTTTTCGGCCACATGGGCCATCGGGCGGATGACGATGTGTTTGCCGTCGTCGCTGACCAGTTTGGGGGGCATGCCCTTGAGTTTGCCGCCGAAGAACATGTTCAAAAAGAATGTCTGCAACATGTCGTCGCGGTGGTGGCCGAGTGCAATTTTGGTGGCGCCCAGTTCATCGGCCACGCGGTACAAAATGCCCCGGCGCAGGCGGCTGCACAGGCTGCACATGGTTTTGCCTTCGGGCACCACGCGTTTGACGATGCTGTAGGTGTCCTGGTTTTCAATGTGGAAAGGCACGCCCACGGTTTTCAGATACCCGGGCAGGATGTGCTCAGGGAAGCCCGGCTGCTTCTGGTCCAGGTTGACGGCGATCAGGTCGAAGTGGATGGGCGCGCGTTTTTTCAGCTTGAGCAGAATGTCCAGCATGGCGTAGCTGTCTTTGCCGCCGCTCACACAGACCATGACCTTGTCGCCCTCTTCGATCATGTTGAACTCGATGATGGCCTGGCCGACCTGGCGGCACAGGCGTTTTTCAAGCTTGTGGGTTTCGCGCTCGATCTTCAGGCTGTTGCCCGGCGCCAGACCTTCGGGCGCCAGACCCCGGACCAGGTCTGGTTTCAATGCGGCAACACTCATGGTTTCACCTTGAATATTTCAACCCCCACGGCGTCACAATCCGGATACACGTCGGGCTTTTCGGTGGACACGCGCACCGCCTGCACTTTCGGATGCGCCAGCAGCACGGCGGCGACTTCGTCACACAGCGTCTCCTGCAAGTGGATGTGGCCTTTGGATACGCGTTTGGCGATGGTGCTGCGGATGAAGTCGTAATCCAGCACTTCATCCAGATCGTCCTGCGTGGGCGTGGACAAGGCCAGCGGCACATACAGGTCGATGTTGATGACGATGCGCTGCTCGGCTTTTTTCTCGAAATCATGCACGCCGATGTTCACCCACACCTCGTAGTTGCGCAGAAACAGGCGCCGGCAGGTTTGCAGCAAATGGCTGCCTGGGTTGGATGTCATGGCGATGGCTTTTTGAGGAGTTCTTCCGCCACAAACATGATGTCGCGCGGCAGGGGGACAAGGTGTTGCCCATTATCGACGCAGAGTGTCGCGCCGGTGATGCTGGGCGTGCCGGCCAGAAACAGGCAGGCGCGCGCCACGTCCATCGGGTCGATGGGGCGGCGCATCAGGTTGGCGCTGGCCGCCAGGGCAAAGTTGCCAGGCGTCTGCGGGCCGCTCTGGTACATCAAACCCGGCGCCACGCCACACACACGCAAGATGGGCGCCAGCGCCTGGGCCTGCAGGCTGACAGCACGCTCCAGCGCCAATTTTGACAGGGTGTAAGAGAAATAATCGGGGTTCAAGTTGAACACCTTTTGATCCAGAATGTGGATCACGCAGGCGTCCTGGCCCGGTTTGGCCGGGTTTGCGCCGCCTGGGCCAAGCGACTTGGCCAGCAGTTTGGCCAAGGTCAAGGGCGCGAGCAGGTTGACCTGCAATTGGCTGGCGGCCTCTGCAGCATCAAAATCGCTCCCCGAGTCGGCAACGAACAACGAGGCATTGTTGACCAGGCAATCCAGGCGGCCGTGCCCGGCCTCGATGGCGTCCATCATGGAAACACAATCACTGTTCAGCGCCAAATCCGCGTAAACGGCGCTGGCGTTGTGCCCCGCGCCGCGCAACTGCTGGCACAGGGCCTGCGCCTGATCCTTGCCGCTTCGGTAATGGCAGATGACGTCCCAGCCGCCTGCGGCGAAGGTCTGGCAAATGGCCGCGCCCAGGCGCAGCGCGCCGCCGGTGACCAAAACCCGCCTGGCGGACCGTGTGCCTTGCGGCCCACCCGACGGATTTGGCCCTTGTTTGTTCATGTGTTTGGTTTGACTCATGGCGATAATTGCGCACGATGTTGAAAAACGCCCCGCCAGCGATGGCCTCAAACCCGTCCATTGCTTTGACGCAGCGCCACCCGTCGCTGGCTCACATTATCCATGCCGACATTCAGGCCGGCGGCGGCTGGACCGGTTTTGACGACTTCATGAGCCGCGCCTTGTACACGCCCGGCCTGGGTTATTACGCCAGCGCCAGCGCCAAGTTCGGCGCCATGCCGGCGGGCGCGAAGGGCGAGGGCAGCGATTTTGTCACCGCGCCGGAAATGACGCCGCTGTTTGGCCAGACCCTGGCAGCGCAGATCGCGCAGGCCTTGGCAGAAACACAAACCAGCGAAGTCTGGGAGTTTGGCGCGGGCTCGGGCGCTTTGGCTTTGCAGCTACTCGATGAACTGGCCCGCCTGGGCGCGCCGCTGGCCCGCTACACCATCGTTGACGTATCGGGCTCGCTGCGGGCACGGCAACAACGGGCCTTGCAGGCGCATGGCGATAGGGTTCGCTGGGTAGATTCCCTCCCGGCTGAAATGCAGGGTGTGGCGATCGGCAACGAAGTGCTCGACGCCATGCCGGTGAAATTGCTGGCGCGAGCCGATGGCCGTTGGTTTGAACGGGGCGTGGCATCGACCGAGGAAACCGGGCCGGGGGGCGAACCCGCCTTCCATTGGTCGGATCGCCCCACAACCCTGCGCCCGCCGTTTGAAATCACTGGCGCACACGACTACCTGACCGAAATCCACCCCCAGGCCGAGGCTTTCGTCAAAACCCTGGCCGATAAACTGACGCAGGGCGCGGCCTTATTCATCGACTACGGCTTCCCCGAGGCTGAGTATTACCACCCGCAGCGCCACATGGGCACGGTGATGTGCCACCGCGCCCACCTGGCCGACCCCGATCCGCTGCGTGATGCGGGACTGAAAGACATCACCGCCCACGTCAACTTCACCGGCATCGCCCTGGCGGGGCAGGACGCCGGCTTCGACGTGCTGGGGTATTGCACGCAGGCCCGGTTCTTGATGAATTGCGGCTTGTTGGCCAAACTTGAAAACGCCTCTTTTTCTGATAAGGCCATGGCGCAAAAACTGATCCTGGAGCACGAAATGGGCGAGTTGTTCAAAGTGATCGGCTTTTCAAAGGGACCATCGTGGTCGCCTGTCGGCTTTGCGCAAGGCGACCGCAGCCACACCCTTTAACTTCAAGACTATCCCTAAAACCCATGTTGCGCTGGCTCGTCGTCGTTTTCCTCGCCTTGATCCTGATCAATGGCTTTGCGCCGTTTCTGAACCGCCTGGGCTTTGGCAAACTGCCCGGCGACTTCCGCTTCAAACTGTTCGGGCGCGAGTGGTTTTTGCCCCTGACCACGACACTTTTGCTGAGCGTTGTGGCCAGCGCGGTGTCGCACTACATTTAACACCCGCGCACTCGCGGCTTACATTTCATGACCCAGATCCAGCCAGACAATCCCCGCCTGCCCGCAGGCAGCGCGCCCGTGGCCTGCGTGGACATTGGCGGAACCAAGGTGGCGGTCAGCATCGCCGACGAAAACGGTTTACGCGGCCAAGTGGTCGAGCCCACCGCCAAGGTCGGGCCCAACACGGCGCTGGCCCAACAAATCCTGCGCATGATCGGGGAAAGTTGCGCCAGGGCCTCAGTGGCGCAGGCCAACGTGGCGGCGGTCGGCGTCTCATCCTGCGGGCCGTTCTTGATGCGGGAGGGCGTTGCCGAACTCGCCACGCCGAACATCTGCGGCGGCCTGGCGGGGCCCGCGCGCGGCTTGCCCAACGATTGGGCCACCGCCTTGCTGGAGGCGCCGCTGCGCCGGGTGTACAAGAATGTTCGGGTTGAAATCGACGGCATCGGTTCGCTGGAGGCCGAACGCCGCTGGGGCGCCCTGCGGCTCAATGGCCGTCCGATGGACCACTGCGCCTACGTCACCTGGAGCACCGGCATCGGCGCGGGCGTGTGTGTCGATGGCCGGGTATTGCGCGGCAAGAACGGCAATGCCGGGCACGCGGGCCACGTGTTTGTGTCGGACAACAACGACGCCTTGTGCGGCTGCGGCAACGTCGGCGACGTCGAAGCCCTGGTCGCGGGCAATGCCATCCCCCGGCGTTTTGGCGCTTTGGGTTACGCCGATGCTGCTTCACTGTTAATAGCAGCAAAATCAAATAACACGGGGGCTACAGCCATTGTTGATGATCTTTGCCAGGTGATGGGCCGGGCGCTGTACAACCTGATCGTGACGCTGGATCTGGAGCGAATCAGCATTGGCGGCAGCGTCTATTGGCACCACCGCGAGTTTTTGTTGCCAAAACTGCAGGCCTTTGTGCGCGGCAAACTGCCGGCCTTGACCGATGGCTGCGACCTGGTCAGCGCGGGGCTGGGCGAGCGGGTGGGGGACTATGGGGCGCTGGCGCTGGTGATGCCGCACTAGGGTTCGGTGCACGGGCCAGCCAGAGTGCCAGCGCCTGGACCCGCGCGTCAAAGATCATTTCTCCGATTTTTTGGCCATTGGCCCCCGTGGAATGGGCGTGAGCAGCTACTGAAGCCGTAGCAACCGATTGTGCGGCCTGCAAGGCCGAGAGCAAATTTTCGCGTTGCGCAAAGCTGGCGTCGGGCTGGCCTTCAAGCCCGCGCCAAAGGCATTCACACGCCAGCAGAAAATCGCCAAAACGCGCCGGTTTGCGCAACGCGTCACACCGCTCCAGCAGGCGCAAGAGGCCGTTTGCATCCAGCGCACCGCTGCCCAGCACCTCGCGATATTTGCGCGCGGCCAGCAAGGCCAGATCGCGGCAATCCGCAGGCACGCGCAGGCGCCCGCAAAGTTCAGGCGCCGCATGCAGCTGCATCAGGCAGGCGAAACGCACGGGCAAGGGGGCATTCAACCGCGCGCCGAGGTCGAGCACACTGGCCGCATCGTCGTTCCAGCGGATTTCGGGCAACAAGCGCGCGCGCGCGCCGCATTCGTCCAGCACCGCCAACATGCGCGAGGGTTTGGCGGCCATCAAACCCCTGGCCAATTCCTGC
>JANMVT010000089.1:0-4424 GCA_031392945.1 Rhodoferax sp.
GACCTGGATGTCTTCAATCACTTCGCCTTCGCCCAGGCGCATGATGGTGCCCTTGCCGAATTGTTTCTCGATCTGCAAAAGCGCCACTTGCAGGGCCTTGGCCTTCTCGGTTGCGGCGGCGGTAGAGGCGTTGACGTTGAAGTTGCCTTTGACGGGTGCGTCCATGAAAAATCTCCTTGAAAATCAAATGCTTGGTGTGAATGGGGCTTGTTTGGCATTCAGGCTGCAATCTGATTTTATTAACAGGCTGGATGCTTGAACAGTAGTTTAACGTGATTGGTTGGAATTAGTAAACAGAATTTTTAGTCAGTTTGATTTACCATCTGGAATTGAGCCATTCAATAAGCGAAATCACCGCAATCATGGAGATCACAAGCAACGACGGCTGGCGGCAAACACATTTGGGCTACCTGATGGGGCGCGCCTTGCAGCAGTTTGACGCCCGTGTGCTGGGCCTGATGGCGCACAACGTCGAGGTGCCGCTGGGCCTGTCCAACCTGGCCGCGCGCGGCAAGGTGGGGGCTGCCCACATCCACATCACGCGGCATTTGGCGCTCAAGGGTTCGCGCCTGACCGAACTGGCGGCCAGCGCCGGCATGAGCAAACAGGCCATGGTCAACCTGGTCGACCAGTGCGAGGCCTGGGGCCTGGTCACGCGCAGCGCCGACCCGCGCGACGCGCGCGCCAAACAAGTCGCGTTCAGCGCCACCGGTTTGATCTGGCTCAAGGCGTTTCAAGACGCTGTGGCGCAAGCCGAAGACGAGTTGCGCCAGGCGGTGGGCAACGAGGTCGCCGCTGTGATCGCCATTGGGCTGGAAGCCTATGCGGCCTAGAATCGCCCCAAACCCACGCCCAATTCCAGGAGACAAACATGCGGATCTTGATCGCCGAAGATGACCAGGTGCTGGCCGACGGCCTGATGCGCGCCCTGCGCAGCAGCGGCGCGGCGGTGGACCATGTGGCCAGCGGCACCGAAGCCGACGCGGCCCTGATGACCAACACCGAGTTCGATCTGCTGATCCTGGATCTGGGCCTGCCCAAAATGCACGGCCTGGAAGTGCTCAAGCGCCTGCGCGCGCGCGGCCTGGCGTTGCCGGTATTGATCCTGACGGCGGCCGACAGCGTGGACGAACGCGTCAAGGGCCTGGACTATGGCGCCGACGATTACATGGCCAAACCCTTTAGCCTGCAGGAGCTTGAAGCGCGCGCGCGCGCCCTGATCCGGCGCGGCGCGGGCGCCACCAGCAGCATCATCAAACACGGGCCCCTGCACTACGACCAGACCGGACGCGTGGCCACCATCGACGGCAAGATGGTCGAATTGTCCGCGCGCGAACTGGGCCTGCTCGAAGTGCTGCTGCAACGCGCCGGGCGCCTGGTCAGCAAGGACCAGCTGGTCGAGCGCCTGTGCGAATGGGGCGAAGAGGTCAGCAACAACGCCATCGAGGTCTACATCCACCGCCTGCGCAAAAAGATCGAAAAAGGCCCGGTGCGCATCGCCACCGTGCGCGGTTTGGGGTATTGCCTTGAAAAAATTCCGGGCTGACGTTGTTTAACAAACAAGCTTCGTTGAGGGGGCCCTGTTTTGCCGCCGGGCCGCCCCAAGGCAAAATGCGGCCCCCCCGGGGGGCAGCGACCATACGCAGTGAGGGAGCGTGGGGGCCAGGATGAAGCTTTTTCAACGCGAGCAGCGCTCGCTCTTTGGCGAGATCCTGGACTGGATGCTCACGCCGCTGCTGCTGCTGTGGCCAGTCAGCCTGGTGCTGACCTGGCTGGTGGCGCAGGGCATCGCGGGCAAGCCGTTCGACCGCGCGCTGGAGTACAACGTCGCCGCGCTGGCGCAACTGGTCACCGCCGGCGCCGGCAAAGTGCAGTTTAACCTGCCCCTGCCCGCGCGCGAGTTGCTGCGCGCCGACGATGCCGACACTGTGTATTATCAGGTGCTGGGCCCGCACAACGAGCTCTTGGGCGGCGAGCGCGATTTGCATGTGCCGCCAGAAGAAGAAAAAATCGTGCCCGGCGAGGTCAAGCTGCGCGATGACGACTTTCGCGGCATCGAGATCAAGGTCGCTTACATGTGGGTGCGGGTCGATGGCGCGGGCGCAGGATCGGGTGCGGGGGCGGCGGCAAGCCCGCGCCTGGCCCTGGTGCAGGTGGCCGAGACGCTGGACAAACGCTCCGTGCTGGCCACCGAAATCATCAAGGGCGTGATGCTGCCCCAGTTTGTGATTTTGCCGATGGCCGTGCTCCTGGTCTGGCTGGCCCTGGTGCAGGCCATCAAGCCGCTGAACCAGCTCGAGGAGCGCATCCGGGCGCGCAAACCCGATGATTTAAGCCCGCTGGACATCGAGGCCGTCCCGCTGGAGGTGGCGCCCCTCGTGTCCTCGGTGAACGACCTGCTGATGCGCCTGAAAGACTCCATCACCACGCAAAAACGCTTTCTGGCCGACGCGGCGCACCAGCTCAAAACCCCGCTGGCAGGACTGCGCATGCAGGCCGATTTGGCGCAGCGCGAAGGCGCCAATGCCGACGAGTTGAAGCAGTCGCTGCGCCTGATCGGGCGCTCCAGCATCCGCGCCACCCACACTGTCAACCAGTTGCTGGCGCTGGCGCGCGCCGAGGGCGGCGCCACGGCCATGAGCCGCCAGTTGTGCGACCTGGCCAGCCTGACCCTGCAAGTGGTGCAGGACTGCGTGCCGCGCGCGCTGGAAAAACGCATCGACCTGGGCCTGGAAGGCGAGCCGCCCGGCGCGCCCGGCGTGATGCTGGAGGGCAACCCGACCCTGCTCAAGGAACTGGTGCGCAATCTGGTGGACAACGCCATCAACTACACCCCGTCCAGCGCCGAGAAACCCGGCATCATCACAGTGCGGGTGTTGGCCGACGTGTTTGGCAAAGCGCTGGTGTTGCAGGTAGAGGACTCGGGCCCCGGCATCCCGCTGGCTGAGCGTGAACTGGTGTTCCAGCCGTTTTACAGGGCGCTTGGCACCGAGGCCGACGGCTCGGGCCTGGGCCTGTCCATTGTCAAGGAAATCGCCCAGCAGCATCAGGCCGAGGTCAGCATTGACGACACCCGGCCAGGCCACGCCGGCTCGGGCAGTTGTTTCACTGTGCGCTTCATCGCCAAATCGGCGACGGGCCAGGCCTGATTGGCCCTATTTGCAGGCGCGCAAGGATTTACCGGCCAGGGCGGGTTTCAATTCCTCAAACCGGGCCTTGATGGCATCGTCCACGGCGGCGATTTTGAGCATGGCGCCACGCAGCTCGGCGCGCTCCTGCACCACGCGGGCGGTGCGCACGCCGCGCTGGCTCAATGCGGCCAGGGCCGCGTCGGCCGCGCCTTGCGCCTCAAACCCGCCCAGCGACAGGCCGATTTCCAGCGCCCGGTTGGTCAGCGGCTCAAATTGCAGATTCAGCGAGGCCAATTCAGCGCGTTTTTTGGCCAATGCGTCGGCATTGGGGTATTTGCCCATATAGATGATCCAGCGGGCAGGCTCCACCACCGGCTCCAGAGCCCACGCGCCCACGGGCAGCAGGGTCTCCAGAGAGCGGCGCAGGGCGGCGGCCTGGATGTCGTCAAACAGGCCCGCCTGCAGGCATTCCACCGATCCCTTGGCGGCGGTTGCGGCCCGAACCACGGTTTCGGCGACGGTTTCAGCGGCAGTTTCGGCCCGTGTGACCTCGTCGGCCTTGAGGATGCGGATCGCTTCCGGGCGCAGCTGCTGCGCGATGCGTTGCGGCTCGGACTGCTGGCTGGGGCCAAACCCGTAGGGCCGCAGCAGGCCCTGCGACCAGGCGAAATAAGCGCCGTTGGCCAGCAGCAGAAGCAACACTAACAGTCTCAGCATGGGCTTATTGTGCTATCAATTTCAAGCTTTGGCGGCGGGGCGCACGCTGATTTCGGAACTTGTGACGGCCTTGACGCCGTGCGCCGTAGCGACCAACAAGGCTCCGCCGGCGTCCACGCCGCGCGCCTGGCCCGTTGTGCCGTCGCTCAAAACCACGTCCCGCCCGGCCAAGGCGTCCAGGGCGTTGAAACCTTGTTGAAACGGCGCGAAACCAAGGGCTGCGAACTGTTGGATGGCCGCCACCAGGGGCTGCGCGACGCTGGCCAGGGCCTTGGTGGCGTCGATGCCGGGCGCGAGCTCCTGTAGCCAGGCCGGGGGCGTGGACAAGCCTTGGGGCGCGCGCGGTCCAATGTTGATGCCGATGCCGGCCACCACGTAGCGGATGCCGTCAAAACTGGCGGTTTCAATCAGGATCCCGGCCAGCTTGCGGTCTTGCAGCCAGATGTCGTTGGGCCATTTCAGGCGCAAGGCCGGGTGCAGGCTTTGCGCCACGGTCAAGCCCACCACTAGGGACAGGCCCGACCAGGATTGGGGCGACAGGGGCAGACCCAGGGAGAAGGTCAGGGAGGTGGATTC
>JANMVT010000094.1:0-10402 GCA_031392945.1 Rhodoferax sp.
GGTGGCTGATTTCCAGGGCTTGTGGAACCTTGGTGGAGGAACCAGGGCGGCGCGGCACTCTGCTGTGCGGCTGCCCTCCGCCGTGCGGGCTCCCCTTTGTGGCCGCTGCGCTGGGGGCCCCACCACCTTGATCCTGCCGACGTTGGCGCATGCATTCTGGCAACTACGCAGGCGCTCAAAGCCAATGACGCTGGGGGGGTGGCGCAGCGAAATATTAGGAGGAGGCGGCAGGCCGGGGGACATTCGCGGAGCCGCCCACCCCAGTGTTATCGGCTCCCACAGGCGCCACAAATCCTCAAAACGCCTGCATGTGAATTTTGACTTGCATAATCCGGCAGCGTAGGCCCTTTCGACAATGCACGGAACAGACGGCCCGCGTCAGGCCAGTTGTTGAACATTCAAAGGAGTCCACCATGAGCAAACTGCGTGTTGAAAGTTTCAGCATTTCCCTGGATGGCTTCGGCGCCGGGCCGAACCAGAGTGTTGAAAATCCGCTGGGTGTGGGTGGTTTGGGCTTGCACGGCTGGTCCTTTGCGACCCGGACTTTCCAGAAAATGCACGGCAATGCGCACGGCAAGGAGCAAGGCAGCACGGGTATTGATGACGACTTTGCCGCCCGTGGATTCAAGAATGTTGGCGCCTGGATTCTGGGCCGCAACATGTTCGGCCCCGTGCGCGGTCCCTGGCCCGATTCAAGCTGGAAAGGCTGGTGGGGCGACAACCCGCCTTACCACGTGCCGGTGTTTGTGTTGACCCATCACCCGCGCGAATCCATCACCATGGAAGGCGGCACGGTGTTCCACTTTGTCACAGACGGCATTCACAAGGCTTTGCAGCGCGCCCAAGAGGCGGCGAACGGGCTGGACGTGCGGCTGGGCGGCGGTGTGGCGACGATTCAGCAGTACCTGCGGGCTGGTCTGGTTGACGAACTGCACATTGCCGTTTCACCTGTCTTGCTGGGTGCGGGCGAGCGGCTGTTTGACGGTGTTGACATGTTGGCGCTGGGTTACGACGTGGCACAACATCTGAGCTCTGGCAACGCGACCCATGTCGTCTTCAAAAAGAAGTAGGCTTGCCAGCCACAGACAGGCATTTTCAATACAGTTTTCAGACCGCTTTTCAAATCATTGAGAGGCAACCCAGGAGCCCCGCATGTTCAAAACCATTGCCATCGTCATCCTCGTCGCCATCCTGGCCGTGCTGGCCTATGCCACCACACGGCCGGACAACTTCCGGGTGGAACGCTCGGCCTCGATCAAGGCGCCTCCGGAAAAAATCCATGCCCTGATCAACGACTTTCATCAATGGGGCGCCTGGTCGCCGTATGAAAAAATCGACCCGTCGATGATGCGGACTTTCAGCGGCGCGCCCAGCGGCAAAGGCGCGGTTTACGAGTGGGCGGGCGAGGGCAAGGCCGGCGCCGGGCGCATGGAAATCATGGATGCGCCGGTGCCCGCCAAAGTTGACATCAAGCTGGATTTTTCCAAGCCGTTTGCCAGCCATTTCACGGCCCAATACACCCTGAAACCTAAGGGCGACAGCACCGAAGTGACCTGGGCGATGTTCGGCCCTGTAGCCTACCTCAGCAAAGTGATGGGCCTCTTTTTCAATATGGACAAGCTGATCGGCGCGGATTTCGAAACCGGCCTGGCCAACCTGAAAGCGGTTGCCGAAAAATAGGCGCGCGGGGCCTAAATCACCCCGTCGAACATCATCACATCCACGCTGTCGCCAGCCGCCACACTGTCCTGGTCGTGGCGCAGCACGATCAGGCCGTTGGCCTGCGTCATGGAACTCAACACGCCCGAGCCCTGGTTGCCGGTGATCCGCACCTGCAAAACGCCGTCGCGCCCCAGGCTCACAATGCCGCGCTGGTATTCGGTGCGCCCTGGGCGTTTGCGGATGGCGTCCACACTTCTTGCCTGGAGCAGAGGCAGGGCGGCTTCATTGCTGCCCATCATTTGCAGCAGGGCCGGGCGCACAAAGGCCAAAAACGTCACCATCACGGCGACCGGGTTGCCTGGCAGGCCAAACAGGATCGCGCTTCGCTTCGAATCTTGGTTGCTATCTATTTGATATCTAACTATGCTTGTTTCACGAGGGGAATCGCTCATTTTCATTCCAAAATTGGCTGGAACACGCCCTACGGCCATGGGCCGGCCCGGTCGCATGGCGATGCGCCAGAACGCCACGCCGCCGGAGTCGGCGCAAAGCTTTTTCATCATGGCCTTGGTGTGGTCGGCTTCGCCCACGCTCACCCCCCCGCTGGTGATGATGGCGTCGGCCTGTCCGGCCGCCTGGCGGAAAGCGGCCTCCAGCGCGGCGGGTTCGTCCGGCACCACACCCAGGTCGATCATCTGCGCGCCCAAGCGTGTGAGCAGGCCATACACGGTGTAGCGGTTGCTGTCGTACACAGCACCTTCGCGCGGCGCCTGGCCCAGGCTCAGAATCTCGTCTCCGGTGGAAAAGTACGCGACCCGAAGCAGGCGCCAGACCGTCACCTGGCCTAGCCCCAAGCTGGCCAGCAGACCCAGAGTGGCCGGGGACAGGCGCGCGCCTTGGGCCAGCGCGACCTGGCCTTTGCGGATGTCCTCGCCCAGGTGGCGCCGGTTGTCGCCGGGCTGGATTCGCTGGGGCGGGATGGTGATGGTTTGAGTTGCGCCAGCGTCAGCGCCAGTGCTGACGCTGACAAGTTCTTGCGGCACGACGGTGTCCAGCCCAGCGGGCATGACTGCGCCTGTCATGATCTTGACGCACTCGCCCGCGCCGGCCGCGCCGCGCCAGGCCTTGCCGGCCAGCGCCGTGCCGACGACCTTGAGGCAGAGTGCCTGGCCGGCGGCGAGTTGGCCGCCATCAAAGGCATACCCGTCCATGGCTGAGTTGTCGTGCGGCGGCACATTGAGCGGCGAGACCACGTCAGCCGCCAAGACCCGGCCCAGTGCCTCAAAAATTCCGACGGTTTCGCTCTCAAGCACCGGTTCGACCAGGCGCGTCAGGAAAGCGCCAACGGCGTCCGCGCTAAGTGCTTGCGGGTCATAACCCTGCAACTCGGCGGCGATTTGGTCCAGTGTTTTCATTCCAGCGAGTGCAGTTCGGCCAGGGTGTTGGCGTTGAAAAACGCGCGCGGGTGGTCGCCGGGCGCATCGAAGGGCACCAGAGCCACTTTGTGCAGCGCCGTCCAAGCGTCGATTTTGCGGCCGCCGCTGTGCGTGAAATCGGCCAGGCTTTCCAGCAAATCGACCGCCAGCAGGCAGAAAACCGGTTGCGCCCGCATGGCAATTTGCCCATGGCGGTCGGTCTCAGGCGCGGCGACCATGGCGATGTCGGCGTCTTCGCGGTCCAGGGCCTGTGCGAGGCGCTTGACCAAGTCCAGCGGGAACAGCGGCGTGTCGCAGGGCACGGTGGCCAGGTAGGGCGATTCGCAGCGCTCCAGGCCGGTCAGGAAGCCCGCCAGCGGCCCGGCGTAGTCGGCCAGGACATCGGGCCAGACCGTCGCGCCAAACGCCTCATACGCCGCCAGATTGCGGTTGGCATTGACCATCACCTGCGCCAAGGGGCCACCGTCCTGCATTTGCAGGCGCAACAGGGTGTGCAGGGCCAGCGGTGTGCCGTTGAAAGTTTGCAGTCCCTTGTCCACGCCGCCCATGCGCGAGCCACGCCCGCCGGCCAGGATCAGCGCGGAGATGTCAGAGAGATGGATCATGGATTGGGAGAACGGCAATTTTTCGACGGTCCGCCCCTAGAAAAATTAGCCCCCTCGGGGCTGAGCGCTGCGGCTCCAATCCGGCCTGCGCAGGATTGGACAGCGCGAAGAAGTGCTGCTTCTGGCAGCACTGCGCCCTGCAAGGGCAGCGAACTACGCGAAGCGAGGAGCGTGGGGGCCATATCAGCCTCCTATATAGCTCATTTCGACGCGCCGCGCGCCAGATGAGGCATCCGGCGCCATCTCGCTTCTGAGCTGCGAGTAGCGGTCGTCGCGCGCGCCCCAGATGTGGCCGATGGCCGATTCAATCTCGGCGTCCGAGGCATCGGCGCGCAGCAGGGCGCGCAAATCATGGCCCTGCGAGGCGAACAGGCACAGGTACAACTTGCCTTCGGTTGACAGGCGCGCGCGGTTGCAGTCGCCGCAAAACGCCTGGGTTACGCTGCTGATGACGCCGATCTCTCCGGCGGCGCGATCATGGCCTCCGCCAGCGTTGGCGTAGCCCCAGCGCTCGGCCGTTTCACCGGGGGCGCTGGGCTCCAATTGCACCAAGGGCAGCGCGGCGTGGATCAGTTTCACCACGTCGGCAGAGGGTAAAACCTCGTTCATGCGCCAGCCGTTGGTGGCGCCGACATCCATGTATTCAATAAAGCGCAAGGTGATGCCGGTGCCCTTGAAATGGCGCGCCATGGGCAGTATTTCATGGTCGTTGGTGCCGCGCTTGACCACCATGTTGACTTTGAGGCCGGTCAAGCCGCCTTGCGCGTCAAGCCCCAGGCCGGCGGCGCGCGCGGCTTCAATGCCTTCAAGCACGTCGGCCACGGGAAAATCCACGTCGTTCATGCTGCGAAACACCGCGTCGTCCAGGGCGTCCAGGCTGACGGTGACGCGCTGCAGGCCCGCCGCTTTGAGCGCCGCGGCCTTGCGCTTGAGCAGGGAGCCGTTGGTGGTGAGAGTCAAATCCAGCGGCTGGCCATCGACCGAGCGCAGCCGGGCGAGTTGCCCGATCAGCACTTCAATGTTTTTGCGCAGCAGCGGCTCGCCGCCGGTCAGCCTTATCTTGCGCACGCCGTGCGCCGCGAACAGGCGCGCGACGCGGGTGATTTCCTCGAACGAGAGCAGGGCGTTGTGCGGCAGGTAGGTGTAATTTTTGTCAAACACCTCCTTGGGCATGCAGTAGTTGCAGCGGAAGTTGCAGCGGTCGGTGACGCTGATGCGCAGGTCGCGCAAGGGGCGGCCCAGGGTGTCCGACAACAGGCCATTGGCGGCGGTGGGCGCAGACGACCGGCGCACGCCAGCCGTCTGCGCGGCGACCCGCTGGTCGATCAGGGGAATCACCGGACGGGCTGTCGGGCGCAGATTCAGTTCAGACATGGGCGCTATTGTCCACTGGCTGCGCCAACCCTGCCGTCGGCGGGGGATCGGCGCGGCGCCTGGCGCCAGCCACCGTCGCTCAAACGCAGCGCGCGCCGTCCACCTCGATGCAGACCCCGCTGATGAAGGCGGCCTCATCGCTGGCCAGGTACAGGGCGGCGTTGGCCACGTCCAGCGCGGTGGAAAAACGTCCCAGCGGAATCGTGGCGCGGAATTTGGCAAGCCGCTCCTCTGTCAGTTCGCCCCCGGCAAAGTCTGATGCCAGGCCGGTGCTAGGGTTGAAAACCGGGTTGATGCAGTTGACGCGGATGTTCTCCGGGCCGAATTCCGCCGCCAGCGATTTGGACGTGGTGATCACCGCGCCTTTGGAGCCGTTGTACCAGGTCAAGCCCGGCCTGGGGCGCACACCCGCCGTGCTGGCGATGTTGATCATCGAGCCGCCGCCGTTCAAGCGGAAAGCCGGCACGGCGTGCACGGTCGACAGGTAGATGCTTTTCATGTTGACGGCGTAACATTTGTCGAACTCGTCCTCGGGCACTTCCAGCGCCGGGCGGTTGCGGTGCGTCCAGCCGGCGTTGTTGACCATCACGTCGAGTTTGCCGTGACGTTGCAGGGCGGCAGCGACCAGGGCTTTCATGTCCGCCGAACGGGTGACATCCGCCGCAAAAAATGAGGCCATGCCGCCCGCCGCGACGATCTCGGCCGCCACTTTTTCGCCCAGGGCCGTGTTGACATCGTTGACGATGACTTTGGCGCCTTGCTCAGCCAGCCGTTTGGCGATGCCTTCGCCAATGCCGCCGCCGGAACCGGTCACGATGATGGATTTGTCTTTGACGCGCATGGCTGGTCCTTGGGTTGTTGGCAATTAATTTGCTATACTATTAGAAGCAATATATCTATATTCCACGAGGGAAAAAAGAAGTTCTCATTGGAAACAATCGGGAAATTCAACGCAGCGGGCTGGGTTCGGTCGGCGCAAAGGCGGACGGCAGCCTGTCCATGCTTGACGGCGGCAGGTCAAACTGTGGTTTGGGGGATGGCGCCGGGCTGCTGCATCCGCAAGCGGTGGCAGGGCCGGTGTGGCCGGTGACGATGGCGTTGCGGCCACTGGCGCCAACACATCGGCACGTGGCTGGGCTTGGGCCTCAGCCCAAAACTGTGGCGCGGGCATGCGGGCGAATGGGCATTCGCAGTTGGCCGCAAATCGCCAGGACACGATGTGGCGGGAGTGGTCGACGTTGGGCTCAAACCGGTTCAGCCCCTCTATCAGTTGCTGCTGCAAGGCGGGGGCGTAGCGCAACAGGGCCTCGTTCCATTTCATGATGGTCAAGTGAACAAACAGATCTTCGCCAATGTCGCGGTTTCTGGCACGGCGCGACATGACGGTGAGTTCGCAGCCAATCCAGCCCGCCGGAATGCCATGCAGGCGCAGTGTGTCTTTCAGCACGACACGAACCAGTTCGCGCTGGATGTCGGTGTGTTGCTGGGTCAGGTTCTGCTGGTCCGGCGGCTGGCTGGCGACGGCGGCGTCGGCATCGGTGTTTTTGCTCCGGCCGAAGCCAAAAAATTTGAACATGCTGGTGGTCGCTGTTGGTGTTGGATTTTGCGGCGGTTCAGAGCTGTATGATGGCGGGCCGCCGGTTGACGGGCCTCAGCCGTGTTTGATGGCCACGGTTTTGAGGGTGGTGAATCCGTACAGCGCTTCAAAGCCTTTTTCGCGCCCATAGCCGCTGGATTTGACGCCGCCAAAAGGCAGTTCAACACCGCCTCCCGCGCCGTAGTTGTTGATGAAAACCTGGCCGCTTCGCACCCGCTTGGCCATGCGGAACTGGCGCGCGCCGTCGCGCGTCCAGATGCCCGCCACCAGCCCGAATTGGGTCGCATTGGCCAGTTCGACCGCTTGGTCCTCGTCCTTGAAACTCATGGCGGCCAGCACCGGGCCAAAGACTTCCTCTTGCGCCAGCCGGTGCTCTGCGGGCACATCGCGCAGCAAGGCGGGGGCCTGGTAAAAACCGGCCTCGGGCGCCTCGTCCACAATCTGCCCCTGCGCCACCATGGGGATGTTGGCGACCTGGGCGTCGCTCAAAAAATCCCAAACCCGTTGCTGCTGGCTTTGGCGGATCAGCGGACCGACGTCCAGGTCCATCGCCGCCGGGCCGACGCGCAGATTTTCAAAGGCGCGGCCCAAACGTTCGAGCAGCGGCTCGTAAATCGCCTGGTCGACCAGCAAGCGTGAACCGGCCGAGCAGGTTTGACCGGCGTTTTGCACGATGGCATTGATGACGGCGGGCAGGGCCGCGTCCAGATCGGCGTCGGCAAAGATGATCTGCGGGCTTTTGCCGCCCAGTTCGAGTGTGACCGGGCAATGCCGTTCGGCCGCCGCCTGCTGGATCAGCGTGCCCACTTTGGGGCTGCCGGTGAAGCTGATGTGGTCGATGCCGGCGTGGCGCGCCAGGGCGTCGCCAACCTCATGGCCGTACCCCGTGACGATATTGATGGCCCCGGCCGGAAAACCCACGTCCGCAGCCAGCTGGGCTACCCGAAGCAGGGACAGGCAGGCATCCTCCGCCGGTTTGACCACACACACGTTGCCCGCCGCCAGCGCGCCACCCACGCTGCGACCGAAAATCTGCATCGGGTAATTCCAGGGGATGATGTGGCCGGTCACGCCATGGGGCTCGTGCCAGGTCAATACGCTGTAGCCGTCCAGATAGGGAATGGTTTCGCCATGCAATTTGTCGCAGGCGCCGGCATAGAACTCGAAATAACGCGCCAGGGCGGCCGCGTCGGCGCGCGCCTGCTTGGTGGGTTTGCCGCAGTCGCGCTGCTCGATCAGGGCCAACTCTTCAGCATGGTCGCTGACGGCAACGCTCAGGCGCATCAACAGGCGCCCGCGGTCGGCGCCGCTGAGCTTGTGCCAGACCGCGTCCAGGCACTGGCGCGCGCTCTGCACGGCCAGGTCGATGTCATTGGCGTTGGAGCGCTGGATTTCATCAAACGGCTGGCCGTCCGAGGGGTCGATCATGGCAATGCAGCGCCCGCCAGACGAGGGCACGGATGCGTTGGCGATGAAGTTGTACTGCATGGGCGGGCCTGTGTTTTGGGCGTAAACCGGGTGAACAGAAAAGCCCGCGATATCGAGGTTTCAGGCGGGCTTTTCGCGCGGGCTTGGCCGTGCCCCGGAACGCGCGAATTTACATCAATGTCACTTCTACGCGGCGGCCCTCTTGGTCGCTGGTGGCCCCGGCCTTGATGTCTTCGGGCTTTTTGAGTTCGATTTTGTCTTCCGGCACACCGATGATCTTGAGCAAATCGCGCACGGCAAAGGCGCGGGTCTTGGCCAGTTCGGCGTTTTTGACAGGATCGCCCGAGGCGCTGACATAACCGCTGATGACGGCCTTTTTGCCGGCCATCACGCCTTTGACCACTTCAACCAGGGCGTCTTTGCCGCCCTCGGCCAGATCGGACTTGCCAGTGGCGAAGTAGAACTTGACGACGCCGCCTTCAACCTGGAGCGAAGCGGCATCCACTGCCGTTTTGGCGGCGGCAGCCATGGCAGCGTCGCTCTTGGCGTTGGCATCTGCAGCCGGGGCGGCCATGGTGGCCGCAGCGCCCGCCGCAGCGGCTGCCGTCGCCGCCACGGGCGCGGCATGCACTGCAGCTTTTTCGCCGCCGGCGCCATGGATCTGCATCATCAAGGGCACGATAAGGAGTGCGACGATGTTGATGATCTTGATCAGCGGGTTCACAGCCGGGCCGGCCGTGTCTTTGTATGGGTCGCCCACGGTGTCGCCGGTGACGGCCGCTTTGTGGGTTTCAGAGCCCTTGCCGCCGTGGTTGCCGTCTTCAATGTATTTCTTGGCATTGTCCCAGGCGCCGCCGCCAGTGCACATCGAAATGGCGACGAACAGTCCGGTGACGATGGTGCCCATCAACAGGCCACCCAATGCAGCGGGGCCGAGCAGCAAGCCGACCAGAATGGGAACGACTACCGGCAGCAAGGATGGAACCATCATTTCCTTGATGGCGGCAGTGGTCAACATGTCAACTGCCGCGCTGTAATCAGGTTTGCGTTTGCCCGCCATGATGGCACCATCCGAAAACTGGCGGCGCACTTCAACCACGACTGAACCTGCGGCACGGCCCACGGCCTCCATCGCCATGGCGCCGAAGAGATAGGGAATCAAGCCGCCAATGAACAGGCCAATGATGACCATGGGGTTGCTCAAGTCAAAGCTGATGGTGCGTCCGTAGGCTTCAAGTTTGTGGGTGTAATCGGCAAACAGGACCAGCGCGGCCAGGCCGGCTGAACCGATGGCGTAACCCTTGGTGACGGCCTTGGTGGTGTTGCCGACGGCGTCCAGCGGGTCGGTGACATCACGCACGCTGGCCGGGAGCTCGGCCATTTCGGCAATGCCGCCGGCGTTGTCGGTGATGGGGCCGTAAGCGTCCAGCGCCACCACGATGCCGGCCATGCTCAGCATGGAGGTTGCGGCGATCGCGATGCCGTACAGGCCAGCCAGGCTGAAGGCCGTCCAGATCGCGACGCAAACAAAAATCACGGGCCAGGCGGTGGAACGCATCGACACACCCAGACCGGCAATGATGTTGGTGCCGTGGCCGGTGGTGGAGGCTTGCGCGATGTGTTTCACCGGCGCGTACTGTGTGCCGGTGTAGTACTCGGTGATCCAGACCAGGGCGCCGGTCAAAATCAGGCCGACGGCACAAGCGCCAAACAGCGCCATTTGCGTGCCCACGGCCTTGATGGCGTTGTCCGGCATGATCCAGGTGGTGACGAAATAGAAGGCAACCAGGGACAAACCGCCGGCGACAGCCAGGCCCTTGTACAGCGCAGGCATGACGTTTTTCATGCCAGGCGAGGCCTTAACGAAGAAGCAGCCGATGATGGATGCGACGATCGACACGGCACCCAGGGCCAGCGGATAAACCACCGCAGACGTGCCCGCGCCGGTAACCAGCAAGGCGCCCAGCACCATGGTGGCGATCAGCGTGACGGCATAGGTTTCAAACAGGTCAGCGGCCATGCCGGCGCAGTCGCCCACGTTGTCGCCCACGTTGTCGGCGATCACGGCCGGGTTGCGCGGGTCATCTTCGGGGATGCCGGCTTCGACCTTGCCAACAAGGTCGGCGCCGACGTCGGCGCCCTTGGTGAAAATGCCGCCACCCAGACGGGCGAAGATGGAAATCAGCGAGGAGCCAAAGGCGAAACCGATCAGCGGATCCAGCAGTTTGGCCAGGTTTTTGTCCGGCGTCAGATTGCCGTTGCCGACCAGAAACCAGTAGAAGGCGGTGACACCCAGGAGC
>JANMVT010000124.1:0-16807 GCA_031392945.1 Rhodoferax sp.
TGCCTTGTCGCCGCGACCGGGCTACGTTGAAGTCCCCCCCCCAAAAAGCGAGGTTTCCCTCTGAAAAAGCGGAACATGGGCCTTAAGAAAGCAGACTCTTCGCGAACCGTACCAGTACCAGCACGAGAAGCGGGATGTTCAGCAAGAAGGTCAACTGCACACCGGGTGATCGACCAAGGGTGCCACTGCGAAAGTACCCCCACCAATAAACAAAGCGGGCCATCGCAAAGAACACGCACAGGATTGGGATCAGCCGGGCCTCGGTTGCAGAGAGGAGCGTGGCCAGGGGCAGGACACAGAACGCTAACCAGACAAGCTGTTCGAGCGTGTTCTGCATGACCCTGCAGTGAATTTTCAATCGTTCAGTCTCGGTGCCAAGGAGGGGATTGTGCGCACCCTCAGCGTAGCGTTCGTACAGAATGGCGAGGCACACCGCCGCGTACGGAATGAAGGCCACCAGCAGCCAGCGTGCGGCAAAGACGAGGCGTTCGCCAGGCTCGGACAGACCCGCAAGTGGAGGGACGAGTGCGTAGGCCACGCCAAGACCGCCATAGGTCCCAAGTACCGTGAACCATAGCGACCCTCGGATACGGCGCTGCCGTGCGAACTGGTCAGCGGACTCGGCAGGGCTTGGGGTCATGGCAGCGACGGTTTCGGTTACGCGGAATGACTCTTGGGTACTCAACTTGCGCGTTCAAGTTGATAGTCGGGGACGCAAGCCGACTTCAAACCCGGCTGAAATCTGGCTTGCGTTTTTCCAGGAAGGCGGTGAAGGCCTCTTTGGCTTCGGGCGCCTTGAGCAGTCGGCCAAAACTCGCAGCCTCATCGTCCATTTGTTGCGCGATCAAACCGGCCTGGCCTTTTTTCATCAGGCGTTTGGTTTCGATCAAGGCGCCCATGGGCTTGGCCGCCAGCTTGCGCGCCTGGGTCTGGGCCACGCCGTTGGCTTCCATGGGTGGCACGATGCGGTTGACCAGGCCGACTTCCAGCGCCGCCTCGGCCATGAAGGGTTCGCCCAGCAGGATGGCCTCGGCGGCGCGGTGGTAACCCAGCATCTGCGGCACCAGCAGGCTCGACGCGGCTTCGGGGCACAGGCCCAGGTTGACAAAGGGCATGGAGAAGGCCGCGTTGTCGCCCGCGTAGACCAGGTCGCAATGGAACAGCATCGTGGTGCCCACCCCCACTGCCGGGCCACACACGGCCGCGACCAAGGGCTTCGGGAAAGCGGCGATGCCGCGCAGGAAACGAAACACATGGGACTCTTGCGTCGAGGGCGGGCCGTTCAAAAAATCGCCAATGTCGTTGCCCGCGCTGAACACGGTGGCATGGCCCTGGATCACCACGGCCCGCACGCTGGCATCGTCCGTCGCCTGCGCCAGCGCATCGGCCATGGCGCCGTACATGGCCTGGGTGAGGGAATTTTTCTTGTCCACCCGGTTCAGGGTGATGGTCATCACACCGGCTTCGATGTGGCTGAGGATGTCGGTCATGATTTTGCGTTGCGGGTTGAATGAAGCTCAGGCGGCCAATGCTTCCTTGACGAAATCCAGACGATCCTGGCCCCAGAACATCTCGTCGCCGACAAACATGGTGGGCGCGCCGAAGATGCCGCGCGCCACCGCCGCCTGGGTATTCGCCTTGAGCTGGTCTTTCACGTCCTGCTGGCTGCACAGGGCCAGCATCGCGGCGGGGTCAAAACCGGCTGCGTGCAAGACCGCGCCCACGGTGGCCATGTCGTTCATGTTCTTGCCGTCCACCCATATCGCCTTGAACACGGCTTGCAGGTAGTCGGCAAAACGCGCATCGTCGCGCATTTGCAGGCCAGTGGCCGCCCGCATGAGCGTCAGGGTGTTGATCGGGAAGTGCGGGTTGAGCGCGTAGGGCACGCCATACCGTTTGGCGAAGCGTGGCAAATCCGCGTTCATGAATTTGCCCTTGGCCGGAATCGTCACTGGCGACTGGTTGCCGGTCGCCTGGAACACCCCGCCCAGCAGCATCGGTTTCCAGTTGAGTGTGGCGCCGGTGTCAGCGCAGATCTTGGGCAGCTGGGTGTAGGCCAGATAAGCGGCCGGGCTGCCGAAGTCGAAATAAAAATCCACGGTTTTAGGCATCAGAATTTCTCCATCAAAAATTTTGTTCAAAATTTTTCCATATAAGGCCGCAAGTCGAGCTCGTGCGTCCAGGCGTCGCGCGGCTGGCTGTGCAGCATCCAGTAGGCATCGGCGATGTGGTCAGGGTTCAGGATGCCGTCCTGCTCCTTCAACGCATACCGCTCGGGAAAGGTGTCACGGATGAAGGCCGTGTCGATGGCGCCGTCAATGATGCTGTGCGCCACGTGAATGCCCTTGGGGCCCAACTCGCGCGCCATGCTCTGCGCCAGCGCCCGCAGGGCAAACTTGGCCCCGGCAAACGCCGCAAAATTCGCCGAACCGCGCAGGGAGGCGGTAGCACCGGTGAAAATGATGGTTTGCCGGCGCGTCGCGCCCTTGTCCTGCAAGGCCCGCGCCACCATGCGTTTGGCGACTTCGCGCCCATTCAGAAAGCCGGCAAAACAGGCCATCTCCCAAATCTTGAAATACTTGCGCGCGGTCTCTTCCAGAATGCTGCTGGGCGCGTTGGCGCCGATGTTGAACACCAGCACTTCAATGGGCCCGAGCGTCGTTTCGATTTGCTCGACCAGGGCCACCACCTCGTCTTCTTTGCGCGCATCCGAGCCAAAACCATGCGCCGTGCCGCCATCGGCCTTGATCTGATCCAGCAGGGGCTGCAATTTGTCCACGCTGCGCCGCGTGACGCAGGTCGTGAAACCTTCGCGTGCGAAGCGTCGGGCGATGGCGCCGCCGGTGGCGTCACCAGCGCCGATGATGAGGGCGACTTTGTTCATGGGCATGCCTTGAATGGTAAACCGTGGCTCATTCTTTGTAATAAACAATCTGGTGGGACGTGGCCAGCAGTTCGCCCGCCTCGTTCCACATTTGCGCCGTCTGGTCGAAAAATCCGTTCCTGAAAGCCTGGGCGCGCGCCTGGCCCAGCAAGTAGCCGCTGCCGGTCTGCGATAGCTGCTTGCCGTCGGCGTGGAAATACACCGTCATCGACACCGTGCCGATGGGGACGCGCATCGGGCGGCGCACGTAGATGCGCGGGAAGAACACGTCGGCCAGCGCAGTGAGCGAGCAAAAATCCAGCGGCCTGGATGGCGCGTCGCGCACCCACAATTGCGACTGGCTGCTGCCCAGGTCGGAGCCATCCCAGACCGTGGGCATGGCGCCAACAACGGGCCGCATTTCATAGCGGCGAACCCATTCCATGGGCGCGCGGTTGTCCATCTGGGGCAGCGCGCTGGCCACCGAAACGGCAGGCAGGGGGATTTCATCGCGGCTCCAGACCTCGCGGCGCAGGGCCGTCACAGCTGAGGCCGTCAACACCGTTTTGCCTTCTTGCGCTATTTCAATCAACCAGTGCTGGGTGGAGCGATTGGTGCGCGCCGGCCTGGCTTGCACTGCAAAAGCGCCGTCCGCCATTGCAGCGCAGAAATTGACCGTGAACGACACCGGTTCGCCCAGGCGATCCGGGTGTTGCATGACAGCATTGAGCGCCTGCGCTGCCATGATGCCGCCAAATGGGCCGACCATGTTGGCGTAGGCCGGGCTGGTGTGGCCCGCGAATGAGCCGTCGGCTTGCGGCTGCAGCCTGACGGCCTGGTCGAAGGGGTGGTCGGTCATCAACGGGCCTTCAGACGCGTTCAAGAATGCCGGCCGCGCCCTGCCCCATGCCGACACACATCGTGACCATGCCGTATTTCAGCTTGTTGCGCTGCAAGGCATGGACGACAGTCGCCGCGCGGATGGCGCCGGTCGCGCCCAGCGGATGGCCCAAGGCGATGGCGCCACCCATGGGGTTGACCTTGGCCGCGTTCAGGCCCAGGGTGTTGATGACGGCCAGCGATTGCGCCGCGAAGGCTTCGTTCAACTCGAACCAGTCGATATCGTCCTGCTTCAAGCCCGCGTAACGCAGCGCGGCAGGAATGGCCTCGATCGGGCCGATGCCCATCAGGTGCGGCGGCACGCCACGACTGGCATAGCTGACGAAGCGTGCCAGCGGCTTCAAACCAAAACGCTTCACGGCCGATTCGCTGGCCAAAATCAATGCGCCGGCGCCGTCTGAGGTTTGCGAGCTGTTGCCCGCCGTCACCGAGCCGCGCGCCGCGAACACGGTTCTGAGTTTGGCCAGGCCTTCGACCGTGGTGTCGGGCCGGGCGCCCTCGTCCAGGCTCACTGTGCGATGCTTCACGCTGACGTCAGCCGAATCCAGATCGACCGAGCGCTCTGCCACCTCGACAGGCGTGATCTCATTGGCGAATTCACCGGCTTTCATGGCGGCAATCGCTTTCATATGTGACTGGTAGGCAAACGCGTCCTGCGCGTCGCGGCTGATCTTCCATTGTGTGGCGACTTTTTCTGCGGTGAGCCCCATGCCGTAGGCAATGCCGTAGTTGTCCACATCGTCGGTGTTGCTGAAAATGGCCGACGACAGGCTGGGTGAATTGCCCATCATGGGCACCATGCTCATGCTCTCCACCCCCGCTGCGATCATCACGTCGGCTTCGCCGACCCGGATGCGGTCGGCCGCCATCTGCACGGCAGACAGGCCCGAAGCGCAGAAGCGGTTGACGGTGATGCCGCCTACGCTATTGGGCAAACCCGCCAGAATCGCGCCAATGCGCGCCACGTTGAGGCCCTGCTGCGCCTCGGGGATGGCGCAGCCGCAGATCACGTCTTCCACCGCCTTGGAGTCCAGCCCTGGCACCTGGGCCATGGCTGACTTGAGCACGGCGGCCAGCAAATCGTCGGGCCGCATGTTGCGGAAAAAACCACGATGCGAGCGCCCGATTGGCGAACGGGTGGCTGCAACGATATACGCTTCTTGAACTTGTTTCATGGTGATCCTGTATCAGTTGCGAACCGGTTTGCCAGTGGACATCATTTCCATGATCCGCTCTTGCGTTTTGGGATGCGTGAGCAGCGAACAAAACGCCTTGCGTTCCAGCGCCATCAGATATTCTTCGCTGACCAGGGTGCCGGCATCAACGTCGCCGCCCGTCACCACACCGGCAATCAAAGAGGCGATGTGAAAGTCATGCTGGCTGATGAAACCGCCGTCGCGCATGTTGACTAGCTGTCCCTGGATGGTTGCCTTGCCACTGCGCCCCGCCACCGGGAACAGCCGCTTCAAAGGCGCGCGATAACCGCTGGCGGACAAGGCTTTGGCCTCATTGATGGCGATGTACAGCAACTCGTCCTTGTTCGCGACGATGACATCGCTGTCCAGCAGATAACCCAGCTTGCGTGACTCCAGCGCACTGGTGCCCACCTTGGCCATGGCCGCAGCGGTGAAGCCTTCGGTGAGGAAGGGCAACAGGTCGTTGCCAGTTGAAGCGGCCATGTTTTCAGCGGCGCGCCGCGCGATGTAGGTCAAGCCCCCAGCACCCGGGACCAGGCCCACACCGACTTCGACCAGGCCGATGTAACTCTCCATCGCCACCACGCGTTTGCTGGAATAGGCTGCCAGTTCGCAACCACCGCCCAGTGCCAGCCCGCGCACCGCCGACACCACGGGCACATTGGAATAACGCAGGCGCAACATCATCTGCTGCATCTCGTGCTCAGCCCCGTCAATGGCACTGACACCGGCCAGCATGAAGGCCGGCAACATGGCTTGCAGGTCGGCGCCTGCCGAGAACATCTCGTCGGGCGACCAGATCACCAGGCCCTGGTAGCCGCCGTCGGCCAGGTCCAGCGCCAGCACCAGACCTTCGACCACGCCGGGGCCGATGGCATGCATCTTGGTTTTGATGCTGGCGATGAGCACGCTACCAGCGGGGCCTTGCGCGTCTTCGGCAAGTGTCCAGATGCGGATCGCCTCGTCTTCATGCAGCGTCTTGCCCGCCGTTTCGGCGCGGGGTGCATTGGCGCCCAGCACACTCTCGGGGAAGTGCTGGCGTGCATACACCGGCAGTTGGCGCACGGGCACGAACTGGCCCGTGGTCGGGTTCCACGAGCCCTGCGGCGTGTGCACGCCGCCTTTGCCGCCATTGGCCTGGGCCACAGGGCCAGTGAACACCCAATCCGGCAGGGGCGCATTGCACAGGGCTTTGCCTGCGTCAATGTCGGCCTTGACCATGTTGGCCACATCCAGCCAACCGGCTTCCTGCCACAGTTCAAACGGGCCCTGCTTCATGCCGAAGCCCCAGCGCATGCAGAAGTCAACGTCGCGGGCGTTGTCGGCGATCTGACCCAAATGGACAGCGGCGTAGTGAAAGCTGTTGCGTAGAATCGCCCACAAAAATTGCCCCTGGGCGCCTTCGCTGTTGCGTAGGAGCTTCAGGCGTTCGGCAGCTGGTTTCTTGAGCATGCGGCCGTAAACTTCATCGGCCTTCTCGCCCGAGGGCACATAGGCCTTGCTCGCCAGGTCAAAACGCAACACGTCGCGGCCGACCCGCTTGTAGAAACCGGCCTTGGTTTTTTGGCCCAAATTGCCCATGTCAAGCAAGGTCTTCAACACCTCGGGCGTTGCGAAGCTGGCATAAAACGGATCCGTCTCCAGGCTCAAGGTGTCCTGCAGGGTCTTGATCACGTGGGCCATGGTGTCCAGCCCCACCACATCGGCAGTGCGGAAGGTGCCCGAGCTGGCGCGGCCCATTTTTTTGCCGGTGAGGTCGTCCACCACATTAAACGTCAGGCCGAAGTTTTGCACCTCTTTCATGGTCGCCAGCATGCCGGCAATGCCGACCCGGTTGGCGATGAAGTTGGGCGAGTCCTTGGCCCGCACCACACCCTTGCCCAAGGTGCTGGTGACGAAGGCTTCGAGCTCGTCCAGGATTTGCGGCTGCGTGGTGGGTGTGTTGATCAGCTCCACCAGGGCCATGTAGCGCGGCGGGTTGAAGAAGTGGATGCCGCAGAAACGCGGCTTGATGGCATCGGGCAATGCCTCGCTCAAGCTTGTGATCGACAGGCCCGAGGTGTTGCTGGCCACGATGGCGCCTTCGGCAATGAAGGGTGCGATCTTGTGGTACAGGTCGGTCTTCCAGTCCATGCGCTCGGCGATCGCCTCGATGACCAGGTCGCAGCCTTTGAGCAAATCCATGTGCTCTTCGTAGTTGGCGGGCTGGATCAGCGCTGCGTCCTCGGCCACACCCAGCGGCGAGGGCTTGAGTTTCTTCAAGCCGTCAATGGCGTTGGCGACGATGGCGTTTTTGCCGCCCGGCAATACCGGTGCGCCTTCCTTGGGTGCGTAAGACAGGTCAAACAGGATGACCGGCACCTTGACGTTGACCAGGTGCGCGGCGATCTGCGCGCCCATCACGCCTGCGCCCAGCACGGCGACTTTTTTCACATTGAAACGGGACATGGATTTTCCTGGACTATTGGACCCGGACCCAGATCTGGGTGCGGCCAAAAAAAGCGATGGAGCCGCGCACTTCGAGTTTTTTGCCGCCCTCTATCGGGGTGAGACGCAATGTGTAGGAACTGCCGTTTTCCGGATCCAGGATTTTGCCGTCTTCCCAGACGTCCTTGCCTTCGGCTTTTTTGGCGCCCCGGATGATTTCCATGCCCACTTTGGGTTTGCCTTTGCGGTCGTCCGTGCACAGGTCGCAATTGGGCTCACCGCCGGTGGTCAAGGCCTTTTCGATGACGCCACTCAAGGCGCCGCCTGACACCGCCGTGATGCGAATCTCGGCTTTGGCGTTGCCGGTTTTGTCGTCATTGCTGCGCCACAGGCCTACAGGCGTCATCTGGGCCTGGGCGAGACTGGATACTGCTACAGTAATTATAGCTACAAATGATTTATTCATGAGGACTCCAGCTAGTTTTAGGGCTATACATCAGGCGAAAACGGCTTCCGTGTCAAGCAGCAGCTTGGCGCCCGAACGCGCGGTGCGCATCAGGCCGGCCGTTTCCGGGAAGAGTTTGCCGAAATAGAAGCGTGCCGTCTGCAGCTTGGCCTGATAGAACGGGTCCTGGTTGCCTGCGGCAATTTGACGCAAAGCCGCTTGCGCCATGCGGGCCCAGAAATAACCAAACACCAGGTGGCCAGCCACGCGCAGGTAGTCCACGGCAGCAGCGCCCACTTCGTCGGCATTCTGGAAACCCTTGAAGCCCAACTCGGTGGTGAGCTTGGTCATCTGGTCGCCCAGGACGGAAATCGGCGTGATGAACTCGGCCATCTTTTCGTTCACGCCTTCTTCGTCCACCAATGCCGCAATCAGCTTGCCGAATTTCTTCAACGTGGCGCCGTTGTTGCCCAGCACTTTGCGGCCCAGCAGGTCGAGCGACTGGACGGTGTTGGTGCCTTCGTAAATCATGTTGATGCGGGCGTCGCGCACAAACTGCTCCATGCCCCATTCCTTGATGTAGCCGTGGCCGCCAAATACCTGCTGGCAGGCCGAGGTCGCGATCCAGCCATTGTCGGTCAGGAACGCTTTCACGATCGGCGTCAGCATCGACAGCATTTCATCACTGTCCTTGCGCACTTTTTCGTCCGGGTGGCTATGCACCTTTTCCAGCAGCACCGAGCAATAGATGGCCAGCGCGCGGCCGCCCTCGGCATAGGCGCGGGCAGTGAGCAGCATCTTGCGCACGTCCGGGTGCACGATGATGGGGTCGGCCGGTTTGTCTTTGGCTTTGGGGCCGGAGAGTGACCGCATCTGGATGCGGTCTTTGGCGTAGGCCAGGGCATTCTGGTAAGCCACTTCGGTCAGCCCCAGCGACTGGTTGCCCACACCCAGGCGTGCCGCGTTCATCATCACAAACATGGCCTGCATGCCCTTGTTGGGCTGGCCCACCAGGGTGCCAACTGCGCCGTCCAGCACGATCTGCGCCGTGGCGTTGCCATGGATGCCCATCTTGTGCTCGATTCCGCCGCAGTAAATGCCATTGCGTGAACCCAAGGAGCCATCCTTGTTGACATTGAATTTGGGCACGATGAATAGGCTCACGCCCTTGATGCCGGGCGGTGCGTCGGTCAAACGCGCCAGCACCAGGTGGATGATGTTGTCGGCCATGTCGTGTTCACCGGCGCTGATGAAAATCTTGTTGCCGGTGATCTTGTAAGTGCCGTCGGGCAGGGCTTCGGCCTTGCTGCGCATCAGGCCCAGGTCGGTGCCGCAATGCGGCTCGGTCAGGCACATGGTGCCGGTCCATTCGCCGCTGGTCATCTTGTGCAGGTAGGTCTGTTTTTGCTCGTCGGTGCCGTAGGTGTGCAGGGCCGCGTAGGCGCCGTGTGTGAGGCCGGGGTACATGGTCCAGGCCTGGTTGGCGCTGTTGAGCATTTCGTTGAAACACTGGCTCACCACCAGGGGCAGGCCCTGGCCGCCAAAGGCCGGGTCGCCGGTCAGCGCGGGCCAGCCGCCCTCCACAAACTGCCGGTAGGCGGCCTTGAAGCCGGTTGGCGTTTTGACTTCGTGGCTGACTTTGTCGTAGGTGCAGCCCTCGGTGTCTCCGCTGATGTTGAGGGGCTGCGTCACTTCAACCGCAAATTTTCCGCCTTGTTCCAGCACCGCATTGATGGTGTCGGCATCGATGTCGGCGTGTTTGGGCATGGCCTTGAGGTCGCCAACAACGTTCAACAGTTCGTGCATGACAAATTGCATGTCGCGCAGGGGTGGGGTGTAGCTGGGCATGGTCAGTCCTTCGTTGAAAGTGTTTTGATATTCGATTTGCGGGCGGGCTTGCTGGACGGGGTGACGCCATACAGGCGCAAGATATTTTCAAAGCCCTGGTTGGCGCGTTGAATGGACACCGGGTTTTTCAAAAACCGGGCCTCGTAATGCAGGGCCAAGATCAGGCCGTGAATCTCAAATGCAATTTGCTGTTCATCGGCGTCTTCCAGCAGGTGGCCACATTCTTTGGCCTGCACCACGGCACGGTAAACCGCCTTGAGCCAGGTGTTGACCGAGCTGGCCAGGGCATCACGCACCGGGCCGGGCCGGTCGTCAAACTCCACTGCGCCGCTGATGAAAATGCAGCCCGATTGCAGTTCCACCGCCACGCGTTTCATCCAGTTGTCAAACAGCGCCCGAAGGCGCGGCAAGCCCTTGGCCTGCAACATCGCCGGCGCAAAAATCTCCTGCTCAAAGTGGTTGAAATATTCGCGAATCACGGATATCTGCAACTCCTCGCGCGAGCCAAAATGCGCGAACACGCCCGACTTGCTCATGTGCATCACTTCGGCCAGAACACCAATAGACAGACCCTCAAGCCCGATTTGCGTGGACAGCCCCAGAGCCGCATCGACAATGGCTTGTTTGGTCTGTTGGCCTTTGTGCACGGCGCGGCCCGCATGGGCGGATTTCACGGGCAGTTGAGAGACTGACATGGCGCAGGCTGGGCAATTAATAAACGAACGGTCGTGCTATTTTTCATCAAATCATTTGCTGTTGACGCAAGCGCCTGTTTTCTAGACTTTGGTTTCTAAGTGGGGCAAGGGTTAACCCGCTCGGGTTCTTTGCGATGCCGGCGAGCCTGAACCCCCGCAGCGCCGCTGGCGCTCAGGCAAATTGGCAGGTATCGGTAACCGGAATGATGAGCATCTCAATGACAGCCGGTTTTCTTGAAGGCGCCCGTGTCACCGACCGCCGTATAGGATCCATTCCATGATCGCCGTATAGGTTCCATTCTGTGACCGACGTAATGGAGCCACGGCGGGATCGCCGTGGCTCCGTTTTCTGCTCGGCGTACTTACGCCAGGTCGAAGCGGTCCAGGTTCATCACCTTGGCCCAGGCCGCAACAAAGTCAGCAACGAACCTCTGCTTGCCGTCAACGCTGGCATAGACCTCGGCATAGGCGCGCAGCACCGAGTTGGAACCGAAGATCAGGTCGTTGCGGGTACCGGTGCCTTTCACCGCGCCAGTCTTGCGGTCGCGGCCCTCAAACACCTCGGCCTCGCTGTCCACCGGCTTCCAGACCGTGTCCATGTCCAGCAGATTCACGAAGAAGTCGTTGCTGAGCGCCCCGACCTGTCCGGCGAACACACCGTGCTTGCCGCGATCGGCGTTGGTACCGAGCACCCGCAGGCCACCGACCAGGGCTGTCAGCTCCGGCGCGCTCAAGGTCAGAAGTTGGGCCTTGTCGATCAGCAGGGTTTCGGTGGTTGCTGGGACCTTGCCCTTGTTGTAATTGCGGAAACCGTCCGCCAGGGGTTCCAGCACGGCGAAGGACTCGACATCGGTCTGCTCCTGCGTGGCGTCGACACGGCCCGGCGCGAATGGCACCTCCACGGCCACGCCGGCCGCCTTGGCAGCCTGCTCGACGCCGACGACGCCGGCCAGCACGATGATGTCGGCCAGCGAAGCCTTGCCGGAGGCCTGTTGTATCTCGACCAGCTTGGGCAGCGCCTGGACGGCGATGCGGTTGACCTCCCAATCCTTCTGCGGGGCCAGCGCCAGGCGTGCACCATTGGCGCCGCCGCGCTTGTCGCCACTGCGGAAGGTGGAGGCCGAGGCCCAGGCGACCGAGACCAGCTCGCTCACCGACAGGCCCGAGGCTGCGATCTTGGACTTGATATCGACAATGTCAGCCGCCGTCGGATGGTGGATGGCAGCTGGCAGAGGGTCTTGCCAGATCAGGTCTTCCTTGGGCACTTCGGGGCCGAGGTAGCGTGCCTTCGGGCCCATGTCGCGGTGCGTCAGCTTGTACCAGGCCCGGGCAAACGCCTCGGCAAAGGCCTGCGGGTCTTCGTGGAAGCGCTTGGAGATCTTGCCGAATTCTGGGTCGAAGCGCAGCGTCAAATCGGTGGTCAGCATGGTGGGCTTTTGCATCTTGCCGGGCACATGCGCGTCAGGAATGATGTCCGGCGCGTCCTTGGCCACCCACTGCTTGGCACCGGCGGGCGAATGGGTGAGCTCCCACTCGAACTTGAACAGGTTCTCGAAGAAGTTATTGCCCCACTGTGCCGGGGTGGTGGTCCAGGTCACCTCCAAGCCGCTGGACACCGTGTCTTTGCCGTGGCCACTGCCAAAGTTGCTGTTCCAGCCCAGGCCCTGGGCTTCGATGCCCGCGCCCTCGGGCTCCGGGCCCTTGTGCGATTCGGGCGCGGCGCCATGGGTCTTTCCGAAAGTGTGGCCACCAGCGATCAGGGCGACGATCTCTTCATCGTCCATCGCCATGCGGCCGAAAGTGGCGCGGATGTCCTTGGCGGCGGCCATGTAGTCGCCGCTGGCGTTGGGGCCTTGCGGGTTCACGTAGATCAGGCCCATGTGGGTGGCGCCGAGGCTGCTGACGAGCTCGCGGTCGCCTTCGAATCGCTTGTCGTCGCCCAGCCACGTTGTCTCGGCGCCCCAGCTTGCGTCCAGGTCCGGTTCCCACACGTCCTCGCGGCCGCCGGCGAAGCCGAAGGTGCGAAAGCCCATCGACTCCAGCGCCACATTGCCGGCCAGGATGAACAGATCGGCCCAGGATATCTTCTGGCCATATTTTTGTTTGATGGGCCAGAGCAGGCGGCGCGACTTGTCGATGTTGACGTTGTCGGGCCACGAGTTGAGCGGCGCAAAACGCTGCTGGCCACGCCCGCCGCCGCCGCGGCCATCGGTGGTGCGGTAGGTGCCGGCGCTGTGCCAGGCCATGCGGATGAACTGCGGACCGTAGTGGCCGAAGTCGGCCGGCCACCAGTCCTGGCTGTCGGTCATGAGCCTCACCAGATCCGCCTTGAGCGCTTTGTAATCGAGCTTGTTGAATTCCTCGGCGTAATTGAACTTCTCGCCCAACGGGTTGGACTTGTTCGAGTGCTGGTTCAGCAAATCAACCCGCAGTTGATTGGGCCACCAGTCTTTGTTGGTCGTGCCGCCGCCAGCGGCATGGTGGAAGGGGCACTTGGTTTCATTGGACACAGGGGGATCTCCTTTAACGGTTGAATGGCTGCACTTGCATTGGGGCCGAAGGACGACGCAGAAATTACGCCCGTGGACCTTGTTTGAAATGACAGACTGGGATGGTCATAGTAATTAATTACTATGAAAATCACAAATCAATAAAATTCATGCATCAGATAGGAGTTATCAAAGATGCCCGGGTTTCCATGACGTCTTTCGTAGTCATTGAGATGCTCATCATTCTGGCCGCCGATCCTGGTCAATTTGCAGGAATGCTGAGCCAAATATGGGGATATGTCATGAAGAGCCCCCAGACCCTGCGATTTCCGTGCTTCAAGGCTGCGGAGGTTCAGGCATCTAACCCATTGAGCCAGCCAGCAGCATCCCGCACCTTCACTTCGCCCGCGTCCTCTTCATGCCGCAAATTGCGCACGACTTGCACGGCTTGCGCGTCAGTCCATTGCTCTGCAAACCGCTTCAAGGCACCGTGCGGTTTGTTGTCGGACAGCTTGCATTCAATCAGGTGTGACAAGGTGGCGCCTTTTTTTGCAGTGTGGCTCAGGCAAAAATCCACTTCGGCGCCGTCCTTGGTGCGCACGTAGTGCAGGTCCACCTCTTTGCCCTTGGCGTCCTGCTGCCAGTGGATGTGTTTGAGCAGGTGGCAGGCAACCAGGTTTTCAAAACGCACACCATCGTCGCCCACCACCAGGCCGGTGTCGAAGAAATAGACTTTGGGCGCTTGCAGTGTTGCCCTTGCAATGTTGTGGTGCCAGGGGCGGACCACGAAAACAATGTACAGCGCCTCCAGGATGTCCAAGTAACGCTTGAGCGTGACGGGCGACACATTCAGGTCACGGGCCATGGATGCCATCGACAAGGGCGAACCCACCCGCTGGCGCAGCAATTCAGCAAAAAGGCGCATCGCGGCCAGCTCGTGCAAACGCGAAAACTCCAGCACGTCGTTGCGGATGAGCCCGTCAAAATATTGCCTGCGCCAGCGCTGTGCATCGTCGTCCGTCTCGGCCAGGCAAGGCTCCGGGAAGCCGCCACGCTCAAGTAGATGGGTCAAAGCATCGGCCGGTTTTGCGCCCGTCTGCTCGCACCATTCCCGCACCGATATTGGGTGCAGCCGCCAGGCGAAGAAGCGCCCTGCCAGCGACTCGCCCGATTGGCGAAAGGTGTCGAGCCGCGCACTGCCGGTGACCAGCAATTGCTGCCCTTTGGGTTTGCCGTCAACAACGCCCTTGAGCCATGTCTTCCAATCGGGCATCTTGTGGATTTCATCGAGCACCAAGAGCTTGGCCTGCGGACGCCAGCCCTGCCGCAGGATCACGGCGCGGTCTTCGGCTACGTCGTAATTGAGGTACTAGCCGGGTGTCTCGTCCAGCAGCAATTTGCTCAGCGTGGTTTTGCCGACTTGCCGCGCACCCGTGACAAACACCATCTTCTTGGCCAAATCCTTTTGTATGAGATCGTCGGCATAGCGTTTCATGAGACTATTTTAAAGCTGAATATCAAAAAGTCGCGACTTTTTGATAGTTGACTATATAAAAGTCGCATTTTTGACTTTTGCCATTCCCCCTGACATCGTCGGCCTGAACCCGCGCAGCGCCGCTGTCGCTCAACTGTCGCAGGCCCTTCGGGCGACCATTTGCAGTACTCAATCCCAGGGCCGCCACGCGAACTCGCTGCGCTCAAACAGCGCGTGGCTCTGTCGGTCCGCTGCGCGGCCCCCAGACCCTGAGATTTCCGTGCTTCAAGGCTGCGCCAGACGAGCGCCAGCGGCGCTGCGGGGGTTCAGGCTTGGGGTAATTGAAAGCGCACATCGCCTTGCTCATGTCTTTTCCCGTAGATCCCGTCTACCAGGGGTCATCAGCCGCCTTGAAGCTCTTCCGCAAGTTGGCACGCATCAGCCATGCGCCGTTCACAGCAAAGGTCGCTTCCTTACTTTCAAGGCTCGCTCCAAATAGCGTCTCTATCAATTTGAGAAGTTCTGTCCTCTGAGCGCGTGTGATTTTCAAATGACTGGCGTGACCTTCGCGGTCGGGGCGCCTATCGATCATTGCAACAAAAAAGGCATTGGCCAGCTTAAAGATTTGTTCATCGATTTGCTCCATAGTCGCCGAAGTCTCGGCTGAGGATGCCATCAGCTTGCCATAGTCGAAGCCCGGCTTCGGGCCACCAAGCATATTGGTAGCAATGTCTATCAGGGTGTCGTTTAGATCGATCTTCTGTTGGTAGAAGTTGGCCAAGCCCTGGACAAAGGGGGCAACATCATCTCCGACCTCCAGTTGATTTAGCGTTGCAATCATCCGCCGCATTTCAAACTTTGCCTTGGTGCTCATCTTGACACCTGCCATCAACCGAGAAGTCGAGTCTTTGGCCTTGTCGAATTCGGTCTTCGCCTTCATCTGCAAGTCGTAAGTCGTCGCCAAACTTCGGACGTATTCGACCGCAGCTATGTAGTTACTTAGGTCTGCCGCGTTACATAGTCCGCAGATCGTTAGACAGAGCGATCCAATTGCCAGTCGTACAGTACGCATCTAGCCCTCCCCTCCCAAATTCAATGCCCAAGAGGGGCAACTCAATTCTGCTCCAAAAAGTGCGTAGAGGGACATTGCGCGACTTAACGAATAGCGTTTTTCTGCAGCGCAGCGATGTTTGCAAATGGCGAAGAACTCATACTCGGCAGATAAACGCTATTCGTTAGACTGAACCGTCGCCCTGAACAGGGGCTGGGTGACGGCATGGGCGTTTGTAAGCATGGTGACGCGTGCATGCACAAATTATGACTTGAGATTCGACGTATGTGTTGGCCAGTGCGAGCGGCGTCGCATAAATCGCGCTAGCCTGAACCACTGCAGGGTGGCGGGAGCGAATCTGCCGCAGTCTTGAAGCACGAAAACGCCGGGGGTATGGGGGCCGCTCAGCGCCCGCCGGGCTCAGGGAGAACCGAACAACTATTGGGGTTGTGCCAAAAGAACAAAACAATAGTTGGAGCACTATCGGCCGTCACCTTTTCCGACCTCCCAATTTGTCATAAAGACACGCACTGTCGACAGGGTCGATTCGGGTTCCACGTTGGTCAAGAGCGACATCTCGCGCGACTTGGGAAGTCTGAATGAACCTCTTGGAAGATTCATCGGAACGCCAAAGTCCATGGGCCTCTGACCTCCCGGCCAAGCTAGTTCAGCCTTCACACGCGTATCGGTCCTGTCTGTCTCAATCACATACGATACAAGTGCACCGTGCTCTGCATCGTCGATGCTAAATCTCAAAGGCTTGTGATTATTTTGTTCGTCAACCAGCGCCGTAATCAACCGCCTAGGTTCGTGGTAAACGAATCGTGGGCCAAACCATTCACCCAATTCACGCTCCTTCTTCCGCACCCGAAAAAGGGCGAAAACAAAATTCAGCAAGAAAAGTACGGGTATGGAATACAGGGCCGTCTCGACCACTTCAAGGGTTGTAAGCAGGGAGGCCATTTGCTTATCCGCTCCCCTCCGGGGCGAAAGCAGCAGCAGTACAACGAAAACACCGATGTAGTTCAGTCGCGCATTCGTATCCGTCAGCGGTGCGATCGTCTCCGCTACTGCATCGCGAACCCACTGCCGTGCATAGCGCTTAGTCCGCGTCCAGAATACTGCTGAATCAATCATTTGCACCAAAGTTTAGCCCAACTGCCTCAACTCTTGTCGCACTGGAGCCCTAACTCAACCGCAAAAAAAGCACAGCCTGTGGTCGCTAACAAACGGCCGCTGTGAAGTCTTAATCAGCAGAAGTCAGAACCGAAAATTTGAAATTGTTTCGCCTTTCGAAGCGGTCAAGTTGAAGAGGCAGGCACTAAGCCTGAACCCCCGCAGCGCCGCTGGCGCTCGTCTGGCGCAGCCTTGAAGCACGGAGACGCCGGGGTCTGGGGGCCGCGCAGCGGACCGACAGAG
>JANMVT010000137.1:0-8918 GCA_031392945.1 Rhodoferax sp.
CACGGTCGAGTCGCGCCGCGCTGGCATGAAAACCGCCGAAGGCGTGCGTTGGGTCAGCGGTGGCGCCGGAGATTTTGAAGTCGAAACCATTGACCGTGCAGCGCGCGGCACCAGCGTCACCCTGCACCTGCGCGAAGACGCCCAGGACTACGCCAGCGCCTGGAAAGTCAAAGGCATCATCAACAAATATTCCGACCACATCAGCCTGCCCATCCTGATGGAAAAAGAAGAGTGGAAAGACGGCGACTTGATCGACCCCAAGGACGAAAAAGGCGGCCGCCAGCCCGGCGCCATGGTCAAGACGGGCGAATGGGAAACCGTCAACAAGGCCAGCGCGATCTGGACGCGGCCCAAGAAGGACATCTCCCAGGAGCAGTACGACGAGTTTTACAAAGCCATCAGCCACGACTTTGAAGCCCCGCTGGCCCACACCCACAACCGCGTCGAAGGCAGCACCGAATACACGCAACTGCTCTACATCCCCGGCAAAGCGCCGATGGACCTGTACAACCGCGACACCAAGGCCGGCATCAAGCTGTATGTGAAACGCGTCTTCATCATGGACGACGCCGAGGCCCTGATGCCGGTGTATTTACGCTTCGTCAAAGGTGTGGTCGATTCCGCCGACCTGCCGCTGAACGTGAGCCGCGAGTTGCTGCAGGAAAGCCGCGACGTGAAAGCCATCCGTGAAGGCTGCACAAAACGTGTGCTGGGCATGTTGGAGGATTTGGCAAAGCACGACAAAGCGCCCGCTACCGCAGGGGCTGATGGTGCTCTTGCAGCCGACGGCGTGACTGACGTGGTCAGCGCCGAAGACAAGGCCGAGGCAGAAGCCCAACTTGGCAAGTACACCAAGTTCTACGCCGAGTTCGGCGCCGTGCTCAAGGAAGGCCTGGGCGAAGACTTCGCCAACAAGGACCGTATCGCCAAACTTCTGCGCTTTACCTCCACAAGTACGGCGTCCAGCACCACCGACACCACAACGGTCAGTTTTGCCGACTACAAGGCCCGCATGAAAGAAGGCCAGGAGGCCATCTACTACATCACCGCCGACACGGCGGCTGCGGCCAAAAACAGCCCGCAGCTTGAAGTCTTCAAGAAAAAGGGCATCGAGGTCTTGCTGATGACCGACCGCGTGGACGAGTGGGCGCTGAACTACGTGCACGAGTTTGACGGCACCCCGCTGCAATCGGTAGCCAAAGGCGCGGTGGATCTGGGCAAGCTGCAAGACGAAGCTGAAAAGAAAGCCGCTGAAGAAGCCGCCGAGACCTTCAAGCCCCTGCTGGCCAAACTGAAAGAAGCGCTCAAGGACAAGGCCGAAGACGTGCGCGTCACCACCCGCCTCGTCGACAGCCCCGCCTGCCTGGTGGTGCAAGACCACGGCATGAGCACGCAACTGGCGCGCATGCTCAAACAAGCTGGCCAGACCGCGCCTGAAGTCAAACCCGTGCTGGAAGTCAACGCCGAACATGCCCTGGTGAAAAAGCTCGAAGGCTCAGTGCATTTCAACGACCTGGCCCACATCCTGTTTGACCAGGCCTTGCTGGCCGAAGGTGGCATGCCGGCTGATCCTGCGGCTTATGTGAAAAGGGTGAATGCGCTGCTGGTGTAACCGGTTTCTGCGCGTTCCGGGGGTGGCGCCATCCGCCCCAGCCCGTCGCCGTTACGCAGCGCGAAGGCTTCGCGCTGCGTCGATGGCAGAAACCGGGCTCTACCCGCTGCCCCGTTGCCCCGTTACCCCGCCAACGCCTCCTGCCGCTCCAGAGCGGCCAGCAACTCATCATCAATCGCCGCATCACGCGCGTGCAGGCTGGCGGCCTCTTGCGGGTCGCGGGTATAGAGGCTGTCGTCATTGAGCTGCTGGCGGATCCGGGTTTGCTCGGCTTCCAGCGCGGCCAGGGTGGCGGGCAAGGCATCGCGTTCACGCTGTTCCTTGAAGCTTAACTTCTTTTTTGATAGCGAACTATTGATGTTCGACGAGGGAAAAGTGCATTTTTCTCTCTCAGACTTGGTATTTTGAGCACCTGGCGCTGCCTGCGCCGCCCGTGCCGCAGCAGCAGCAATCTCCTTGGCGCGGGCCGACTGGATCAGCCAGTCCTGAACGCCGCCTTCATATTCGCGCCATTTGCCTTCACCCTCGGCCACGATGGTGCTGGTGACCACGTTGTCAAGAAAGGTGCGGTCGTGGCTGACCAGGAAGACGGTGCCGTCGAAGTTCTGCAGCAGGTCCTCCAGCAGCTCCAGCGTGTCGATGTCCAGGTCATTGGTGGGCTCGTCGAGCACCAGCACGTTGGCGGGCCGCGCAAACAGGCGTGCCAGCAGCAGGCGGTTGCGTTCGCCCCCGCTCAATGACCGCACGGGTGAGCGCGCACGCGCGGGCGAAAACAGAAAATCGCCCAGGTAACTCTTGACGTGCTGGCGGCTGTTGCCAATCTCGATCCACTCGCTGCCGGGGCTTATGAAGTCTTCCAGCGTGGCATCCAGGTCCAGCGCATCGCGCATCTGGTCAAAGTAGGCGACTTCGATCTTGGTGCCCTGGCGCACCTTGCCACTGTCGGGTGCCAGCTCGCCCAAAATCAGCTTGAGCAAGGTGGTTTTGCCAGCGCCGTTGGGGCCTATCAGGCCGACTTTATCGCCACGCAGAATGGTGCCCGTGAAGCCTGACACGATGACTTTGCCGTCGTAGGATTTGCTGACGTTCTCAAGCTCGGAGACGATCTTGCCGCTGGCTGCGCCGCTGGCCACATCGAGCTTGACGCTGCCCAGGGTGTCGCGCCGCGCGGCACGGTTGTCGCGCAGGTGCTCCAGCCGGGTGATGCGGCCCTGCGCACGTGTGCGGCGTGCTTCCACGCCCTTGCGAATCCAGATTTCTTCCTGCGCCAGCAGTTTGTCGGCGCGGGCGTTGATGACCGCCTCTTGCGCCTGCTGCTCTTCCTTCAGCACCAGGTACTGGTTGAAGTTTCCGGGGTAGGTGTTGAGTTTGCCGCGGTCCAGCTCCACGATGCGGGTGGCAACGCGGTTCAGAAAGGAACGGTCGTGGGTTATGGTGACCACACTGCCCTTGAAGTCGATCAACAGGTCTTCCAGCCAGGTGATGGCGTCCAGGTCCAGATGGTTGGTGGGTTCGTCCAGCAGCATCACATCGGGTTTGGCGACCAGGGCCTGCGCCAGCGCGACGCGTTTCTTCATGCCGCCCGAGAGCGTGCCGATGATGGCCTCAGGCTCCAAGTGCAGGCGGTGCAGGGTTTCATCGACGCGCTGTTCCCAGTTCCAGGCGTCATAAGCCTCGATTTCGGATTGCAGGGCATCCAGGTCAACACCTTCCTCGTGCGCCAGGTACTGCTCTCGCAGGGCAATGACCCGCTTCAAGCCTTCGCTGACTGCTACAAAAATAGTAGCACCCTGGTCCAGATCAGGCTCTTGCGCCACAAAGGCAATGCGCAGGCCCGTTTGCAATTGCAGCGTGCCGTCGTCGGGCTTTTCAAACCCGCCCAGTATGCGCAGCATGCTTGATTTGCCCGCGCCGTTGCGCCCGATCAGGCCGACGCGTTCATTGGATTCGAGCGCGAAATCTGTGTGATCGAGCAGGGCAACGTGGCCAAAAGCCAGTTGCGCGTTGAGAAGGGTGATAAGAGCCATGCGGGAAGGTAGGTAGGGTCTGGGGAAAACCCTCTATTGTCCGTCATTGCGTTGCCCTGCGTGCCAGGCGGCAACTTGGGAACCTGGCGCTTTCTTGTTCGAACCCGTTACGCGAACCCGTTAAGCGAACCCCGCATTGCGGCGAATCTGCGCGGCATCGGCCGCACAGAGCATGCCGATCAGGGAAGCGGCCAATTCTGGATGGGCGGCCCGGGCGTTGACTGCCGCTGTGTAAACCGTGGCCAGTTCGAATTTTTTGGGCAAGGGCGCGGCCAGTTGAACGCCCTGGGTGTAGAGGATTTCAGTGACCTGGGTGCAGCCGATCAAGCCGGCTTCTGGACACGCCGCCATCGCCCGCATCGCCGCCGCGCCATTGGCGAAAGGCCGCAAACGGTCCGACAACGCGCGGTCGATGCCCAAAGCTTGAAGCACCTTCATGAAATGGATGCCCGCAGTCGCCTTGACTGGGTCAGGGAAATAGATGCCGGTGGCTGCCAGCAAGGCGCTTTTCAGCGACTTCGCCGTGCCCACCTTTGGAGCTGCCTCGCCGGATTTGACAGCGACGCCGGTTTTCACCACGCCCAGCGCCCGCGCGCTGTCCAGCGTCACATCGCGCAGATCCGACAATTGCTGGATCAGCGTTTGGGTCAGGATGATCACGTCACAGGCTTCACCACCCAGCATGCTGTCGAGCATGGTGCCCACCGCGCCAAACTGGCCGCTGATCTTGCAAAGGTGCCGGGCCTCAAAACCGGCTTGAAGCTGCGCGACCAGGCCTTGCGCCGCGCCGCCACTGAGCAGGTGAAGGGTGGGGCTGTTACGCATGGTCACATATTAAAGCCTAATCGGCCTTGATGCCCGCGCTCTGGATGACTTTGGCCCATTTGGCGATGTCGTCACGCGCGTATTTGTCAAAGGCTTCCGGGCCCATCACCAGGGGCACGGCGCCTTGCCGGGCCCACAACTGTTTGACGTCTGCCTGGCTGACGATTTTGGAAACCGCCTCGTTGAGCCGGTCTACCACCGCCTTGGGCGTGCCCTTGGGGGCCATCAGGCCCAGCCAGATCGTCGCCTCATAACCCGGCACGCCGGCTTCGCTCATGGTGGGCACGTCGGGCAATACGTCGGAACGCTGCTTGCCGCTGCTGGCAATCGCCTTGACCTTGCCGGCCTTGACCTGCTCGGCCATGGTGGTGACGGCGTCGAACATCATGTCCACCTGCCCGCCCATCACGTCGGTGCGTGCGCCCGTGCTGCCCCGGTAAGGGATGTGCACCAGGTAGACGCCAGCCATGCTCTTGAACAGCTCTCCCGCCATGTGGTAAGGCGTGCCGGGGCCGCTGGACGCGTAGTTGAGCTTGCCGGGCTGCGCTTTGGCCAGCGCCATCACTTCCTTGAGCGTGTTGGCCTTGAGCGAGGGGTGGGCCACCAGCACCAGGTCGGACGAGTTGATGGGCGCCACGGCCACAAAGTCGCGCATCAGGGCAAAGGGTTTGTTGGCGATCAGGGTCTCGTTGACGGTGTGCGCGTTGGACATCATCAGCAAGTTGTAGCCGTCGGGCGCCGACTTGGCCACCACGTCGGTGCCGATGACCGAGCCGGCCCCGGGCCGGTTGTCCACCACAAAGGGCTGGCCCAGCGCATCACCCAGCCGCTGCCCCATGAAACGCGCAAAGTTGTCGGCCGGGCCACCTGCGGCAAAGGGCACGATGATCTTGACGGGGCGTGTGGGGTAGGTTTGGGCCAGCGCCATCGTGGTGGCGACGGTGGCTGCCAGGCCCAGCATGCCGATGAGGGTACGAATCAATGGAGCAGTCATGTTTGCGCCTCGGGTGATTTCTATCGTTTGCAGGTCACTCTAACTTGCCGATGCGCTTGACCACGCCGGCCATGCGTTTTGCGTCGGCCTGAACGTATTGCTCAAACTCGGCCACGTCCAGGTACTGCACCGGGCTGCCGGCGTTTTGAATCACCTCTTTTACCTTGGCGTCCATGGCCGCAAACCGCGCCGCCGCACGCAGACGCTGGGCAATGGGCTCGGGCGTGCCAGCCGGAATGAACAGGCCCGACCACTGCGCATATTCGGCATTTTGCCCCGAGTCCTTCAGGCTCGGCACCTCGGGCATGGCCGCCAGCGCTGACGTGCCCCAGTGCGCCAGCACGCGCAGTTTGCCCGCCTTGACGTGTTGCAGCACCGTGGCCGGGCCGCTCGACACCGCGTCAATCTGGCCCCCGAGCAAGGCCACCACGGCGGGGCCAGCGCCTGTGAACGGGATATGGGTCATCTTCACGCCAGCCGTCTGCGACAGGATTTCCATGGGCACATGCATGGTGCCGTAGTTGCCGCTCGATCCGTAGTTGATGGCACCTGGTCGCCTGCCCGCGTCGTCGACAAACTCCTTCACGGTTTTCCAGGGGGAGTCGGCCCTCACGGCCAGCACCGTGGGGTCCGCCGTGTAGCGGGCAATGGCGCGCAGGTCAGGCAGCGCGAACATGGGCGCGCGGCCTACCAGCGCATCGGCCTCAGGGATCACCGTCAGGCTGGACAGCGCCATCAGCACGGTATACCCATCAGGTTTTGATTTCGCCACCAGGCCCATGCCGATGCCACCGCCCGCGCCGGGCTTGTTTTCAATCACCACCGGCTGGCCCAGCTCACGCGACATGGCCTCAGCCACTGGCCGCGCCACCAGGTCGGCCAGGCCGCCGGGCGGAAAAGGCACGACCATGGTGATGGCGCGGGAGGGGAACGTGCCCTGCGCCATCGTGGCGGCTGGCAACCATGCACTGACGCTCGCCGCCAAATTGATCACGGCCAAACTTGCCCATACTGTTCTGCGTTTCAAAACCATCTCCTGAAATTCGTCCATGAACTTGGCGAATTATGGAGGGGGATTGAACTGACCGCATAAGGTTTGCAGAATTCGTTAGCCCTATGGCGTCCGCGCGGCGACTGTGCAATGCGCATGCGGTTTTGGCGTGAAAGCACGCGCGGTTTCGAAAAATGCGTCAAGCTGTCGCTTGGGCATTTTTTGGGGTAACTGATAGATCGCTTCCACGCACCTTTCACACCAAAGCCCGGTCACATTGCCCAATCACCACGCGAAGTTCTCGGGTTTGGCGCTGGAGCGTAAAGGCAAAAACCTGTGGCAATGGACAGAGCTACAGCCGCTTTAGACTGATTACAGATATTCGGACAGGCTGCCCGCGCCGGCTGGTCGCGACCCAATTCGGACTTAGACTGTTACGAAATCGCCGCTCGGTAGCCGACAGCGATGACAGGCTGTAGGACCGTCGAATCCCGAAGCGTTCATCATGCTGTGACCATTGCCGACCATCCAATGTGCGCTCCCATTGCACTAATCTTTCTGGGCATGCTGTATCGACCAACCGACCAATAGCACCTAGAATTAAACAACTCGGGTGCCGGGCTTCACGGGATTTCAGTCAACGCGAATTTGCGTGCTGAAACCTTCGCAAAGATAGCCGTTATGCGGGTATCAAGGGAAACCAATGACCAGAAGAGACCGCGTCAACCAAGCTGAGTTGCAGGTTTTAAAAAAATTTGATGCCCCGCCCTCGGGTGCCTCACTGCCATCGTCCCCGCGCCACAATTTTTGTCAACCGCCACAAAGCGATGTTCAGTTTTTTTAAATCCTCAAATAATTTGGCCGAACTCGAGTCTGCGAAAGGCAAGCTCCAAACAGTAGTTGCCGAACATCTCCGTACGTTGGCATTGAAGCGTGCGGCAGGAATTTCAATTGATTCATACGGAAACGTCAATGGATCACGTTGGAATGCAGAAACGCAGTACTTTATAGACAAGGTAATTCTGCCGAAGCTCACAATAAATGAGACGAAGGCTATCCTGCATGCTGGTCTTAGTAACATCGCAAATGAATTTATCGAGACTACGGTTAGATTTGAGTGCAAGCGCATGCACGATAGTGGCGAACAGGATATGACCGTCCCAGTCGTGGACGATATCGCCCACCCCAAAAGCAAGGAGAACTCCATCCGGGGTCGCACAGCCTTGCGTCAGGATCATGTGCCTGGAATTGTTAGTCGCGGCCTCATCATTCGCGAAGACCCACTTGAAAGTATCCTGTCTGGGCGTAAGTCTTGGGAGATGCGCTCAGAACATACAAAGGTGCGCGGCTCAATCGGCCTGGTCAAGAAGGGATCTAAAGCAATATACGGAATCGCTGACATCGTCGATTCAAGAGGTCCGCTCACTCGAAGTGAATTGATTCAGCATGTGCATCTTCATGGAATAACACTCGAACGTATCGATAACCCCGAGGTCGCTAAATATCGCTTCGCATGGGTGCTCCAGAATGTGCGCCGCTTGCCTACTCCCGTGCCATATCAACACAAAGGTGGCGTGATTTTCGTGACGCTGGACGATTATGCGGTTGCAGAGATTGCAGCATTCCGGGCAATGCACGGTAGAAAATAGCCTCTGCTTGGAACGTTAAGTGTCCGCTCTGCCTGCGCGTATGACGCCTTTGAACACCTGGCTGACAGCCAGGAAAGTCTACTTTCTTGATCATCGCCTCGGATTTAATTGCCTGCTCTATACCGGTCATTGGTCTACGTCAGCAACTGGCCCTGAGCAGACTCTTGACTGGACAACGTGACCGACCGCTCCCGCCCGTTAAGGCGACGTACGAAAAACCTGACCGAGCTGCCCGCCCAGCGCGGTGATGGTGCAATGTGACCGGGCTTTGGTGTGAAAGGTGCGTGGAAGCGATCTGTCAGCTACCCCAAAAAATGCCCAAGCGACAGCTTGACGCATTTTTCAAAACCGGGCGTGCTTTCACTCCAAAACCGCATGCACATTGCGCCGTCGCCGTGCTGGGCGGGCAGCGGGCGGCAAGCAGCAAGCAGCAAGCTCAAACCACCAGCGGCTCCTCCTGCATCGCCTCCATCTGCTCCTCCAGCATCTGCACCTGGCCCTGCCAGTAGTCACTCGAACCAAACCAGGGGAAGTTGATGGGAAAGGTCGGGTCGGCCCAGCGCCGTGCCAGCCAGGCGCTGTAGTGGATCAGGCGCAGGGTGCGCAGGGGTTCGATCAGGGCCAGCTCACGGCGGTCAAATTCACGGAACTGCTCGTAGCCGTCGACCAGGGCGCCGAGCTGGCGCGTGCGCTGCTGGCGGTCGCCGCTCAAAAGCATCCACAGGTCTTGCACGGCCGGGCCGGTGCGGCAGTCGTCCAGATCGACAAAATGCGGCCCCGGGCCGGCGGCGGCGGGCGCGTCGGTGGGCGTCCACAAGAT
>JANMVT010000150.1:0-9396 GCA_031392945.1 Rhodoferax sp.
CGACTCTTCGTTTGCATAGTCAAACTCCAGCCCGCACTTCCAAGCGTGGGCTCCATGTCAAGTGGGAACTTTCGATCATCACGGCTTCATTTCCAGAGCCGTCAATTCCAAACCGTCAATCTCCTGCAGCGACTTCCCCGCAATCCCCTGCAAGTCCCCATACATGCCCACCGTCGCGCCCATCACGCGTTCAATCTGCTCCTGGCGCTTGGCCCATTGCTTCATGATGACCTTGCGCTCTTTGTCCAGGTCGTCCTGCATGTTGGAGAAGGCTTCCACAATGGCTTCCACCCGCTGCCTGAAGCGCGGGCCGGTAAGGTACTGGTAAACCATCTCGGTTTTGGTTTGCACGCCTTCAGACAGGGCGCGGGTCTGGCTGATTTGCAGCAGGCCCTGGCGCAGCATGATGGCCACCGGAATGGCCACACGCGGGGAGGTGATCCACACGCCGTCCACCAGGTCAAAATTTTCCACACCTTTGGGCAGCACCTGGCTGACGAGCACGCAGACCTCGGCCTTGGCGCTGCGCTGGTCTTCGCGTAGCTTGGCCAGCCAGCCGTCGCTCCAGTTGCGGGTGCGTTTGGATTCCCACAAAATGCTGCCGCAATGCGTGCCGCTCTGGCTGTTGACCCGGTGCAGGGCATCGCCGCCAAACTCGCCCTTGGGCACCGGCTCAATCAGGTCAAACGGAAACTTGCTGCGCAGCAGGTTTTCCAGTTCCAGCTCGAGCACCTCGCCCTGCAGTTGCTGTGAGCCCTGCTCGGCTTTTTGCTTGAGTTCTTCGATCTTTTGCTGCATGGACGCAATGGTCTGGTCCTTTTCAGCCACCCTGAGCTTCATGCCGTCTTCGGCTTCGCGCTTGGCCAGGGTGCGCACTTCGTTCAAGCCGTCTTGCACGCGTTTTTCAATGGTCAGGTCCAGCTCGCGTTTGGCATCGTCGAGTTCACGCTGCTTTTTGATCAGCTCAGCCTGGGCCTTTTGGGCCTCAAGCAGTTTGGCGTCGCGTACCTTGAGCACGTCTTGCAGCTCTGCCAGTTCGCGGGCTTTGGCGTCCAGCTCGTTGGCGGATGCGGCTTTGGCTTTTTTGGCTTCTTCTGCGGCCACGCGGGCGCGTTCGGTTTTGAGCTGGCTGGCGACTTGGTCGGCCACCTGTTCTTCGAGTTGGCGTTTGCCGTCGGCGAGAGCCTTTTCCTTGTCGCGCAGGGCCTGTTCGCGTTGCGCGAAATCGCTGTCTTTTTGGGCGAGTTGTTTTTCAAACTGCTGGCGGGTGGCGGCGATCAGCGGGGCGGCCAGCGACTCGGTGAGTTTGATTTCGGTCTTGCAGTGGGGGCAGGTGATGGTGGGTTCGGTCATTTGGCAATCCTCTTTTTTAGGGGGCGAGGCCACCCGTGGCATCCTTCCAATTCTTGGCCGAAAGGAAAAAGCTGTTGCGCCCGGCTTCATTTCTAATTCCCTCGAATTCGAGGGAATTAAAACCTGGGTTATTGAGTTGCTCCCACACACCCAGGAACAACACGGTGTCTTTGTTTTTGAGCCACTGCTCGATCAGTGCACTCCCGCCGTCGAAGTGTTTCACCATATCTGTCAGCGAGATGTAGTCCTGCTCAAGGCGGACAACAACGGCAACTTCGGACCCCTTGACGTTGATGATGCGGTTCTTCATTGAAGGCTCCATTGAATCGTAAACACATTGGCGGCGCTGATTTGCCGGGTCAACCGCGCCTCAAGCTCCTCAATCAGCCTGTTGCGCTGGGCATCAATCTCGTCCTGCCGATCGAATATTTTGCGCCGCAACTGATTGCGCTTGTCTTCCAGTTCGCGCTGGTGTTTTTGGTGTTGCAGCTTCTCTTCCAGCGTGGCGGCCACGGCGGCGATGCGGCGCACGTCTTTGATAGCACGGTCCAGTTCTTTGACCTCGTTTTCCAGGCCGCTTTTCAGGTCGTCGGCCCAGGCGTCGAGCTTTTGCACTTCGGCCTCAAAGTAGCCCAGGTTGCGTTGGTTCACGGCGCGGATGTGCTGGTCTTGCTGGGTTTGCAGCGCCTGATCCAGCGCACCGGGCTCGTGCATCAGGTGCGCAAGTGCGGGCAATGTTTTAGCTGGCAGGCGCAGCAGCTTTTCGGCGTCTTCGTCATGCAGGGCTTGGCCGGCATCGGTGGTGGCTGCCACCAGCAGGTAGTCTTCGGCCATGCCCAGCGCCTCGATGGTCAACACGCTCAGGGCCAATTGGCCGCCTTGGCCGCGCAGGGCTTCGAGTGTAGAGAGCTTGGCGCCATAAGCGTCGTAGCTGAAGTGCAGCATGGCCTGGGGCAGCTTGCGCTCGCGCGCCTGGGCAATCAGCGCCTGGGCCAGCGGGTGGCCTGTGCGGTACAGGTGGGCCTCGCCGCTGCCAAGATACAAAGCGCCGTTCCGGCGCGGCAACTCGTAACGGCCAGGGGGTGCGTCTGCCGGATTCACGCCAGCGGGCGTTTGTGCCAGGGTAAAGCCGGTGTCGTCAAACTGGGCAAGGCCCTTCAGCTCGGCCTGCGTCAAGTCCATCAACAGGCGTTCAAAGCGGCTGCGGGCGCTGGTGCTGGTCGTCAGCCTGATTTTGAGCTTGTCCTGCACCGCTTCGTCAAAGTTTTCCAGCAGCAGTTGCCGGGTCTTGAGCATGGCGGCGTCGATTTCGCCGGACAGGTCCAGCTGCAATTGCTGGAAGGACGCTTCAATTTCTTGCGGGTTGCGGCAGGTTTGGTAAATCTCGGCAATGCGGCGCTCAAAGTCCACCCCGCTGCCCAGGGCACCCAGCACTTCATCGCTGGCGCCAAACACGCCTTCAAACAACTGGAATTTCTGCGCCAGCAGCTCGTAGACACGCCGGTCCGCCGGGTTGCTGTGGTCAATAAAGTTGACCACCACCACGTCGTGCTTCTGGCCATAACGGTGGCAGCGGCCTATGCGCTGCTCGATGCGCTGGGGGTTCCAGGGCAGGTCGTAGTTGATGACCAGCGAGCAAAATTGCAGGTTGATGCCTTCGGCCCCGGCCTCGGTGGCAATCATGATGTGGGCTGAGTCTTTGAAGTGCTCCACCAGCGCGGCACGCGTGTCTGCGGTGCGTGAGCCGGTGATGCGGTCTGTGCCCTGGTGGCGGTGCAGCCAGGTGGTGTAAATCTGCCCCGCCTGTGGGCTGCTGTTGCTGCCGTTGAAGAGCACCGTTTGGCCGGCGTACGGGCTGTGCTCCAGCAGGCCCAGCAAATAGTCTTGCGTGCGTCGGCTTTCGGTGAAGATCAGCGCCTTCTGGCTGGCGCCCAGCGTGTGCAGCTCGGCAAAGGCCTTGCCCAGCGCCTTGAGCAGGGCCTGGCCTTTGGCGTTGTCGCGGATGTTGGTGGCCAAATGCTGAAAACTGCGCAGCTCGGCCAGTTCGTCGGCCACGCTGGCCAGTTGCCCGGGCGAGGGGGCGGCATCGGGCTCGGTCCATTCTTCTGCGGTTTCATCGAGCGATTCGTAGTCTTCGTCCAGCTTGTCGCCCAGGTCAGGCGCTGGCTGTGACTGGAGCAGTGTTTCAAGCCGTTCGGCCATGGTGCCCAGAGCGCCGCCGATGGCATGGCTGCTGCTGGCAAGCAGCTTCCACAGCACCAGCGAGATCAGTTGCCGCTGGCCCGAGGGCAGGGCATTGAGCGCCGGGCGGCGCAGGTAGTCGGCGACAAGCCCACGCAGCACCTGCTCGTCTTGCGACGGGGTGAACTGCTCCACCATGGGAATGCGCCGGGTATATGAGATGTAGGGCTGCACCTGGCGGCGCAGCGTGCGCTTGCACACGGCTTGCAGGCGGCTGCGCAGCTTGGCAAAGACGTCGGCCCCATGGCCCGTGTTCGCCAGGCCGCCGAATTGGTCGCGGAAACTGGCCAGGTCGCCAAACACGCGGTCGTCCACAATGCTGAGCAGGCCATACAGCTCCAGCAGCGAGTTTTGCAAAGGCGTGGCTGTGAGCAGCACTTTGGGCGCGTTGGCCAGCGCGTCTTTGAGCGCCTTGCCGATCACGTTGCCGGGTTTGTACACATTGCGCAGGCGGTGCGCTTCGTCCAGCACCGCCAGGTGCCAGGGCACGCGCTTGAGGTCGTCTGCCTTGCCCTTGGCAAACTGGTAGGAGCAGATGATGACGCGCTTGGCCTGGTTGAACGGGTTGGCCTCGCCGGCCTTGCGCATCTGGCCGTAGTTTTTGGCTTCAAGGATCAGCGCCTGCAGGCTGAACTTGTCTTGCAACTCCTGGTGCCACTGCTTGCGCAGGTTGGCCGGCACGATGATGAGGATGCGCCGCTTGCGCTCCGCCCAGCGCTGGGCAATGACCAAACCGGCTTCAATGGTTTTGCCCAGGCCCACTTCGTCGGCCAGGATGACGCCTTTGGACAGCGGGCTTTCGAAAGCGAAGAGGGCTGCGTCGACTTGATGGGGGTTGAGGTCAACCTGCGCATCGACCAGCGTGGACGCCAGCAAGTCGGCCGAGTCCGCGCCCATGCGGCGCGACAGGAGCCACGCGAGGTATTGGGACTGGTACGGGGTGAGATTGGCGTTGGGCAATGCAGCGGCTCAAATAGTTTTACATTATGTCTGCTGCCAACGAAAGCCCCCCCATGAAAATCCTCATCCTCCACGGCCCCAACCTCAACCTGTTTGGCCGCCGCGAGCCGCACATCTACGGCAGCACCACACTGGCGCAAATCAACGACAAACTGGCCGCATTGGCCAAAGAACTGGGCGTTGAAATCGAAACGCTACAGTCCAACCACGAGGGCGTGCTGGTGGACAAACTGCATGAATGCATTGACTCGGTTCAAGGCGCATTGCTGAACCCGGCGGGCCTTACGCAGCACGGCGTGAGCCTGCACGACGCGATCAAGGCGATGCCGTTTCCGGTGCTGGAGATTCACCTCTCGAACATTGCTGCGCGTGAAGTGTGGCGTGATCACTCCATCATTTCACCGGCTGCGAAGGCCACCGTGCAGGGCCTGGGCTGGCGCTCTTACACGGCAGGTTTTCGCGCCCTGGTGGAGTTGCTGCGCGACGGGCCCAACGCCTGATGGCGCTGCCAAAGCGTTGGAGAAACGCGGGCATTGAGTTGACAAAGCGCGGGTGAAAGCGCGAGCGAAACTGTTCTGCGTTTGCTTGTTGAATGCTATATTATAAATAGCTAACTACGCATATCTCACGAGGGCAATCGCCCTATTTCATTGGAAGATTGGGGTTGTTTGCCCTGGCAGCGGCGTTTTGGCCCAGCCGCCGCCAGGTCGCGCGCCATTGGCCTACCAGGGTCACCAGCACACAGGCCAAGGCCAGTGCTACCGCCACAGCGCCATGCGGGTATTCAATCGGCCGCCAGAACAGCCACAGCGCCGTCACCAGCAAGCCCTGGCCGAGCAGGAACTGGCTGACGGGCGATTGCCACAATTTGGGGAAACGCCGCGTGGCCCAGGCGCCGCTCAGGCCCGCAAGCCAGCCGCCGCTGGCGCCGGCCAGCACGTCTACCGGCCAGTGCGCGCCCACGGCGATGCGCGAGAAACCGACCAATGCGGCCAGGCCAACCACGGGCGCTACAAAGAGTGCAGGCAGGACGATCATGGTGGCGGGGCGCGCGACTGGTCGATCTACCGATCCATCCGGGGGCGGGCCGGCGGATGGCCCGGCGCTGGCTGCATCCATGCGGCCCGGCGCCAGGCAGGCCAGCACAGCGGCGGCGGCCGCAAACGCGGTGATGCTGTGGCCCGACGGGAAACTCAAGTTGTTCAGCAGGGGGCCGATCACGTGGATCTGGGCCGCGTCCAGCACGGTGGCCGGGCGCGGCGCGTTGAACAGGGCCTTGCATGCCACCGAAAACAGCCCGCCCAGCGGCACTGCCGCCAGCACCGCAAACATGGCCTGGGGCCGCCACAACAGCAGGGGCGAGAGCACCAGGAACAACACGCCGGCTTCGCCCAGCTGGGTCAAAAACACCCACAGCGCGGGCGGACAGGCGCTGGCCCACTGGTTGAGCTGGAGGAACAAGCCGCGCGCAGGCGGCCTGGTTTGCGCCAGCAGCGCCGCCGCCAGGCCCAGCACGGCCACGGCGCTCCAGGCCAGCCACTGGCGGCCAGACCAGGCGGGCAGGGGGTTCGACGGCGGCTTGGGCTTGGTCATAAGCGTCGATCCAGGGCGTTCTCTTTTGGCCCTTGCCAGTTGCGGCACAACAAGAAATTGAAATGGCTGATCTGGCGGCCCAGGCGTGTCACGGCCAGTTGGTCCAGCAAGTCGCAGCGCTCAAACTGGGCGGGGCCGACCGGTGGCGCAAACGTGAGTTGCGACCAGTCCACCAGCAACGCCGATTCGCCCGGCTGCAACAGGCCAAACCACAGGCCGTATTGGTCCAGATGGCGCTCAACCACCTTGACCGGCAGGGGCCGCGCGTACCAGGCGATGCGGCTGGCCAGTGTCCAGTTGTGCACGGCCAGCGTCGCGTTGCCGTTTTGCGCTGCGAGCTGGCTGGCGCGTGTGGCGGCGGCATCCCAGCCAAACAGGTCGGCGAACGGGTTGAACTGCGTGCTTTCAATCTCCTGGCCGGGGCGGCTGTGGGTCTGTTCGCCGGTCTCGGTGCCAAAACCCGCCGTCAACATCAGCGCCGCTAGCGCCAGGCACGACAGGGCCTGAAAACCGCCCAGCCCCAGCAGAAGTTTTCGTGCCCGCAGCCACAGGGCCTGGCAACCTGCCGCCGCCACCGGCGTGAGCGCAACCCAGGCCGGAGCCGCCCAATGCGGCAGGGTCGAGCCACGGCCTGACAGGTACAACAAAAGCAACAAAGTCGGCAGGCCAAAACAGGCGCAAAACACCAGGGGCGACACGGCCGGCTTTGGCGTGGCAGACCCGGCGCCGGCCAGGTCGCGCGGCTGGCGCCACGCGGCGATCAGGCCTGCCGCCAGCAACAAGCCGTAACCCAGCACTTGCACCACGGCAAACAGGCCGACGCGCCGCAGCAGCCATTCGTCATTGCCTGCGGCGTGGCTGAACTGGTAGGCCAGCGAAATCCATTGGTGGCTGGCGTTCCACAACAGCACCGGGCTGACCAGCAGCGCCGCCAACGCCACGGCCATCCACGGGCCGGCGCGGCCCAGCAGGCGCGGGCCGTGCGCCAGCAGCAGGGCCAGCGCAGCGCCCAGGGCCAACAGCACGGCTGTGTATTTGGACAAGCCCGCCAAGCCCAGGAACAGGCCCAAGCCCAGCCACAAGGGCAGGCGTGCCACCTGGCGCGCGTCAGACAAACGCCAGCAAAAATGCATCACCGCGCAGATGATGGGCAGCAGCAGGGTGTCGGGCACCAGGGCCAGGCCGAGCAGGTGGCCCAGCGGGCTCAACAGCCACAGCCACAGTGCCGCGCGCGCCACATCGGCGCTGGCGTAAAGGCTTTGCGCCAGCCCCGTCAGGCCCAGGCCGGCCAACAGCCAGCAGGCCAGCGGGGCCAGGCGCATCAACACGTCGGACCTGCCCAGGGCGCTCCAGGGCCATTGCGCCCAGCCGACCAGAGGCGGGTGGTCGAAATAGCTCAGGGCCAGGTGTTGCGCATACAGGGCGTAGTGCGCCTCATCGGTGGACAGGCCCAGTGCAAAGGCGAGCACGATATGCGCCAGCAGGGCGCCTGCCAGAGCCAGGGACGTGACGCGGTGTTTCAGCGCAAGGGTGATCAGCTCCGGCACGGCTCAAGAACGCATGCCGTCCGTGCCGGGGCTGTCTGGGACGCTTAGCAGCACCGGCTTGGCGGAATTGCGGTGCTTGCGTTGTTCGCGCCGGCCGCTGGCGCTGCTGGCCTGGTTTTGGCTGCGCCGCGCCTGTTGGGTTTTGTCCGCGCCTTCTGCGCTGCGGCGGCTATTGCCACTTGAGCGGCGCTGCCTGCTGCGGCGTTTATTCTTCCAGGCGAGGTAGCTCCATGCTGCGGTCGCGAGGTAGCCCAGCGCCAGCAGGCCGGCCAGGCCGAGGACCCAGGGTTTGATCTCCTCGATCAACTGCTGTATGGCCAGATCGGAGGTGATTTTATTGCGCTGGGCTTGCTCGGCCGTGGTGGCTTCGCGGCTTGGCGCATGGGCGCCGGCGCTATATCCGGGGTTGTTTGCGGGTTCCAAGCCTTCCGCCGAGGCCGGCTGGCCGGACAAATTCGCGTCCAGTTCACGTACCGTCTGGACCAGCTCGGAGTTGGCGATCTGCTCTTTGACGGGTTTGACACCCTGCTTGATGGCATCAAACAGCTCGTTGCCCAAATTGGCGGCCTCGGTTTTGGGCGTGGCTGGGTTTGCCGGTGCGACCCCAGCCGCCTGGCCCGGCATGGCGATCAAGGCCTTGAGCACATTGCTTCTGCCAGGCGCCTCGGCGCTGTTCAGGTGGTCAGTCAGCAATTTTGATTCGGACGGCAGGTCTTTGGCGATGTCCTCACCGGCGCCGGGCACGGCGTCCAGCGCGCCCGGCCAGGCCGGCGCCATGGTGCTGCGGGCGCCGCCCGGTTTGCCTGCAATGCCTGAATTGCCAGCCGCGCCCAACGACACCTCGGCCTGCGTGGCGACACAGAGGCAAATCGATGCGGCAAAAAGGAGTGTGTGGCGTTTCAACATGACGGGGTTGAATGCCGATTTTAAGGCGCAGCCGCTTGCTCGCCCATGTTTTTCATAGTGGCCACTCTGCCGGGTGCGAGCCTGGCGGCATGGACGGGCGCGCCGCGCCATCCGGGGTGGCGGCCAATGTGGCGCTGTGCCGGTAGGCCACCAGTTCGCCATAACCTGACGGATAGGTCTGAAGAAATGGTTTTGAGTCGGGGCGTTTGACCTCGAACCCGCCGCCAACCCGCCCCATCGCGCGCAACCAGTAGCCGGTTTGCGCCAGGGACACACGCACGTGCCAGCTACCGCCCTGCTGCTGTTGTTTGACCAGGGCGGCCGAGGCGGCAAAGGCCATCAAATGGCCTGTGGCGTAGTCCAGAATTTGCATCGGCAGGGGCCTTGGCCAGAGCGGGGGTGTAAGCGCGCCAGGTGACGGGCCTGAGGACGAAACGGATGGCTCGCCGCTTGCCGCCAATGCTGCCTGGCCTTCCGCGTCATTGAAGCCCATCGTGGTCTGCACCAGGGAGTCAAAACCACGCCGCGCCGACCAGGGCCCCAACTCGCCATAGGCCGACAAGGACACATAAATGATGCCGGGCCGCAGGCGGGCGGCCTCTCGCGGGCTGAACTGGCGCGACGCCAGCGCGCCGGGGCGGTAGCCCTGGACGAAAACATGGCTGCCCTCTACCAGGCGCGCAAGGCTTTGCCGGCCATCCGGTGTGCGCAAATCCACCAGGGCCGAGAGTTTGCCCCGGCTGGTGTCGGCGATGGATTCGATGTTGGGCAAATGCGGGCCGTTGACCAGCATCAC
>JANMVT010000157.1:0-5262 GCA_031392945.1 Rhodoferax sp.
CCAGGACGGTCCAACCTGCCCGAGCGCGCGCATTTTGCGATTGGCGACCAGGTCATGGTGCGCAACGACCACGTTCCCGGCCACATCCGCATGCCCGCCTACATTCGCGGCAAACGCGGCGTGGTGGTGAGCGAATCACCCGCCTACCCGTTTCCGGATGCGCATGCACATGGCGTGCCTGCGGACGATGAGCTTACCTACGATGTGCGGTTCAGCGCAGCTGAGCTTTGGCCGAATTCGGCTGACCCGGCGTTTGTTCACGTTGGCGTGTTTCGGAGCTATTTGGTGGGGGTAGGGTAGGTTTTTCAGCTATTGAAAATGTGGCGTTTTGAAGTTGGAAATTTCTCATTATTTTGTTTTTTCATAGATCACCAGCGCAATCCCCACCAGAATGGCAACACAAGCCCCGGCCAAGCGCCAGCTGACGGGCTCCCCCAGCAAGACGATGCCGCCCACGGCCGCGATCACAGGCACGCTGAGTTGCACGGTGGCGGCGCTGGTGGCTTTGAGAGCGGGCAAGGCTTTGTACCAAATGGCGTAACCGATGCCGGATGTCAGCCCGCCCGACAATACGGCGTAACCCAGCCCGGCGCTGTCCCATGAAAAGCTGCTGCGCATCAGCAAACCCGCAGCCAGCGAGAGCAACAGCGTGAACGGCAAGGTGCGCACAAAGTTGCCTGCCGTTGCGGTCAACGGGTTGCTGATGCCCTTGCCGCGCAAGGAGTAAACACCCCAGGCGGCGCCGGCCAGCAGCATCGACACCGAACTCAGCAGCGGCGGCGCGGACAGGCCGGGCAACACCAAGACCACCAGCCCAACCAGGGCCAACGCAAAGCCGCCCAGGCGCAGGCCCTTCAAGCGTTCACCCTTGTAGATGCCGTAACCGATCATGGTCGCCTGCACGGCGCCAAACAGCAACAGGGCGCCAGTGCCAGCACTCAAGTTGATGTAGGCGAAGGAAAACCCTGCGGCATACGCGAACAACGCCAGGGCCGACGGCCAGTTGCCGCCGCCAGTCCACACGCTGCGCTTGAAACCACATAACACGCCAAGCACCACGCTGGCCGACAACAAACGGATGGTTGTGAAGCTGGCCGCGTCGATGGCTGTGTGTTTGAGCGCCATGCGGCACAGCAGCGAATTGCCTGCAAAGGCGAGCATGGCCAGCAGCGTCAGAAACATTATTTTTGTGCGCGACATGGGTCCATATCTATCAAAAAATATCACCCGAACAGGGGTGCAAAATTCAGCCGGTCCGCCACCCGCTGCGTCAAGGTTTCGCGGTGCACGGCGGGCAACGCGGCCAGGCGGACGTCGGCCTGGCGCATGGTGGCCATCAGGTGCTCGGCGCTGGCCGCGAAGGCGATGCGGTTGCTGCTGGCGTCGGTCAGCACCGACCAGACCGCGCCGTCAAATGCATGGCCCATTTGCGCCAGCACGGGCTGGCATTGTTCGGGGTCGCTTTCCAGGTTCATCACCAGCACGCCGCGCGGCGCCAGCAGGCTGCGGCAGGCCTGAAAAAAGCGGCGGCTGACGATGCCCGCCGGTGCGCCGTCAAAATGGAAGGCGTCCACCAAAATCACATCGTGGCGCAATCTGCCCAACTCGCCTTGGGCTTGCGCGCGGGCCTGCACGTAAACCGCGCCGTCGGCTTGCAGCACACGAAAACGCGGTCCGTCGGGCGGCACTTTGAACCGGTCCCGAAAGGCGATCACATGCGGGTTGATTTCCACGGCGGTGATGCCGCTTTGCGGCAGGTGCTGGTGGCAATATTTCGCCAGAGAACCGCCGCCCAGCCCGACCATCAGCATCGACTTTGGCGCGGCGTTGAACAACAGGCAACGCATCATGGTGCGGGTGTATTCGAGCTCCAGCGCAAACGGGTTCGCCACACGCATGGCGCTTTGCACCGTGGCCATGTCGAAACGCAGGTTCAGCAGGCCGTCGATTTCCTCGGCCACAGGGCGCATTTGGGCCGGGTCTTGCAGGGGCAGGAAGTCGAGCAGGGGCGGGTCTACGCTGTGGCGGGAGTCGGCATGCATGGGGTAAAGTGATCTTAGTGCAAATTTCAAAACAAGGACTTCTATCATGACGGCGATTCACAACAACGGCCTGCAACTGCGCTCGCTGATCCGGTCAACGCCTTCCGGCGGCGAGCTGGAACTGTCCCTCGTCAGCGTGGCAACACCTGCACCGGCGGCGGACGAGGTGCTGATCCGCATAGAAGCCACGCCGATCAACCCGTCCGACATTGGCCTGCTGTTCGGCGCCGGGGACATGGCGGTCGCGGCATTTTCCGGCACGGCCTTGGCGCCAGTCGTCACTGCGCCCGTGCCCGAACGCGCCATGAAGGCCATGGCGGGCCGGCTGGGCCAGTCCTTGCCCGTGGGCAATGAAGGCGCGGGCACGGTGGTGGCGGCGGGCGGGTCAGCGGCAGCGCAGGCGCTGATGGGCAAAAAAGTCGCGGTGATCGCGGGCGCCATGTATGCGCAATACCGCTGCGTCAAGGTGGATCAATGCCTGGTGCTGGGCGCTGATGCGTCTGCGGCAGACGGTGCGTCGTGTTTCGTCAACCCGCTCACCGCCTTGGGGTTTGTCGAGACCATGCGCCTGGAAAAACACACTGCCCTGGTGCACACGGCGGCGGCATCCAACCTCGGGCAGATGCTGCTGAAGATTTGCCAGCAAGACGGCATCAACCTCGTCAACATCGTGCGCAAACCCGAGCAGGAGGCGCTGCTGCGGGCCATGGGCGCCAAATACGTCTGCAACGCCGCCTTGCCCACCTTCATGGACGATTTGACGCAGGCCCTGGTCGAGACCGGGGCCACCATCGCCTTTGACGCGACGGGCGGCGGCAAGCTGGCCGGGCAGATTCTAATGTGCATGGAAGCCGCGCTGAACAAGACCGCCAAAGAGTACAGCCGCTACGGCTCGACCGTGCACAAGCAGGTCTACCTCTATGGCAACCTGGACATGGCCCCGACTGAGTTCAACCGGAGCTTCGGCATGGCCTGGGGCATTGGGGGCTGGCTGGTGTTTCCGTTTTTGGGCAAACTGTCGGCCGTGAAGAACGCGGCGCTGCGGACCCGCGTGGCGGCTGAATTGAAGACCACCTTTGCCAGCCACTACGCCGATGAGATTTCGTTGGCCGAGGCCCTGTCCAAAGACGCGATTGCGGTATACAACCAGCGTGCCACCGGCACCAAGTACCTGATCAACCCCGACAAGGCCAATGCATGACCACACGCCGCCATTTTCTTGATGCCTCGGCGCTGGCCGCCCTGAGCGCCACTGGCCTCAGCGTGCACGCGCAGGCCCAAAAATGGCCCAACCTGGCGCTCAAGATCATTGAGCCGTTTCCACCCGGCGGCACGTCGGACGTGATTGCGCGCAAGCGGCCCACTTGATCATTTCGCTCTGGACCAATCCGGTGAACTGCTCCGGCGCGCTGCCGTCGACTTCGATGCCCCCCTCCTGCAGGCGCTGGCGCACGTCGGGCGAATTCAGGGCCTTGTTGTCAGTCACCACCGGCTGGCCCCATTTCACCGACAGCTTCTGCGCCACCAGACGGGACCCGACATCGTTGCCGCCACCCGGTGGAAAAGGCACAACGATGGTCACCGCGCGGCTGGGGTAAGTGGCCGCGCTGTCGGTCTGGGCGTGCGCGGGCGTAAGGGCTGCAAAGGCCAGAAGGATGGCCGCCGTGATCAGGTGGGTCATGGGGGGGGGCCTGTCAGTAAATATCGGGCTCAGCGGTTGGTGCCGTACCGCTCAGAGTGCGCAAATCGCAGCCTTCATTGGCCTGCGTGACCTGTTCGGCAAACAAGGCACCCCAGCCGCGCTGGTAACGGGCAGGAAGTGGCTTCCAGGCAGCGCGGCGGCGCGCCAGCTCAGCCTCGTCGACCAGCACATTCAAGCTGCGCGCGGGAATGTCGATGCAAATCAGGTCACCGGCCTGCACCAGGGCCAGCGGGCCACCAATAAAGGCCTCGGGCGCCACATGCAGCACACAAGCGCCAAAACTGGTGCCGCTCATGCGGCAGTCGCTGATGCGCAGCATGTCGCGCACGCCCACGGCCAGCAGCTTTTTAGGGATGGGCAACTGGCCCCATTCGGGCATGCCGGGGCCGCCCAGTGGCCCGGCGTTTTGCAACACCAGCACGCTGTTGGCATCGACGTCAAGGTCAGCGTCGTCGATGTGGGCGGACAACTCGGCGTAACTGGCGAACACAATGGCTTTGCCGGTATGCTGGTGCAGATGCGGCTCCGCAGCGGCAGGTTTGATCACGGCGCCATCGGGGCACAAATTGCCACGCAGAACGGCCAGGCTGCCGCTGGCAACCAGGGCTTTGTCCACCGGCAGAATCACCTCGTCATTGAAGACTTTGGCACCCGCCATGTTGTCGCCCACGCTTTGGCCGTTGACGGTCAGTGCCCCGGTTTTCAGCAGGCCGGGGCGCTGCTGGTGCAGGCGTTCCATCAAGGCGCGCAGACCACCGGCGTAGTAAAAATCTTCCATCAGCCAGGCGCCGGCTGGGCGCAGGTTGGCTATCAAAGGGGTCAGCGCCGCGAGCTCGTCAAAACGGTCCAGCGTCAAATCAACCCCGGCGCGGCGCGCCATGGCGATCAGGTGAATCAGCGCATTGGTCGAACCGCCCAGCGCCAGCACGGTGACCACCGCATTGTCAAAGGCATCGGCTGTCAGGATTTTTGCCGGACGCAGGTCTTGCCAGACCATCTCGACAATGCGCTGGCCGGTGGCGGCCGCCATCTGCGCGTGGCGCGCGTCGGGCGCGGGGATGGACGCGGCGCCCGGCAGCGTCAAGCCCAATGCTTCGGCCGCGCTGGTCATGGTGCTGGCCGTGCCCATGGTCATGCAATGGCCAGGGCTGCGCGCGATGCCGGACAGCAACTCGTCCCACTGCGCGCGGTTGATGGCGCCACCGCGCAATTCATTCCAGCCCTTGAACATGTCAGAGCCCGAGCCCAGGGTCTTGCCACCGGCATTGCCGCGCAGCATGGGGCCGGCAGGCATGAAAATCATGGGCAGGCCCATGGATGTGGCACCCATGATCAGGCCCGGCGTCGTCTTGTCGCAGCCGCCCATCAGCACGGCGCCATCAGCCGGGTAAGAGCGCAACAACTCGTCAGCTTCGGTGGCCAGCAGGTTGCGGTACATCAGGGGGCTGGGCTTCTGGAAGGGCTCGGCCAACGACATGGCGGGCATCTCCAGTGGCACGCCACCGGCCTGCCAGACGC
>JANMVT010000173.1:0-2553 GCA_031392945.1 Rhodoferax sp.
CGGCCGTTGGCCTGGGACGCGAACAGCGCGTGGCTGACGCCGCCGTTGTCGTCAAGGCTGATCGACGAGAGGTAGTCCGAAATCGCGCCGTCGTACTGGCTGATGCGGTTGAAGGCAGCCACGGACAAAGCAAACCTGGTCCTCTGGCTGACGCTGCCACTGGTTTTGAGTTCTCCTAAAATCGTAGCGTACTGTGAAGCGTCGGTAAGGACGGCCACGTCTTTCCAGTTCTTGGCGGCGCTTCGCACCATGGCCGGGCCGCCGATGTCGATGTTCTCGATGGCGTCTTCCAGAGTGCAACCGGGTTTGGCGACGGTCGCCTCGAACGGGTACAGGTTGACGGCCAGGATGTCGATGGTGGCAATCGCGTGTTCTTTGAGCGCGGCCATGTGCCCGGGCAAGTCGCGCCGGGCCAGCAGGCCTCCGTGCACCTTGGGATGCAGGGTTTTGACGCGGCCGTCGAGCATTTCGGGGAAGCCGGTGTGGTCAGCCACCTCGGTGACGGGCAAACCCGCGCCGGCCAGCAGTTTGGCGGTGCCGCCGGTGGAGAGCAGGTGGATGCCCAGCGCGTGCAGGGCTTGGGCGAATTCAAGGATGCCGGTTTTGTCGGAGACGGAAAGCAGTGCGTTCATTGTTTATTTCAAAAGCTTGTGTTGGGCGAGTTTTTTGCGCAGGGTGTTTCGGTTCAGGCCCAGCCATTGCGCGGCTTTGGACTGGTTGGCGCTGGCGTGCGCCATCACCACCTCCAGCAGGGGTTTTTCAATGATGTTGACCATCATGCCGTACATGCCCTCGGGCTCGGAGCCGCGCAAATCCTTGAAGTAGCCCTCCAGGCCGGCGCGCACGCTGTCTTCGATCTGCTTCTTGCTCATACGGCTGTCTCTGTCATTTTTTCCCCGTTCAAAATTGTCTAGGCGGCCTCAAACAGGCTTGGCGATTGACTGCCATCAGGTCCCAGGTCAGAGCCCGTCGCGCCCTGGTTTGAAAACCCCTTGCCCAGGCGGTCTGACGCCGCGCCCAGTCCATCAAAATAATCGGCCACGGCCTGCATCTGCAGGTCGCAACTCTCCAGCAAATTCATGCGGGCGCGGAAGTCTTCGCCGCCGGGCAGGGCTTTGACGTACCAGCCGATGTGTTTGCGTGCCGAACGCACGCCCAGAAACTCGCCGTACAAGTCGTAGTGGTCGCGCAGATGGTCGATCAGCAGGCGTTTGACGTCGGCCACCAGGGGCGGCGCCAGATGGGTGCCGGTCGCCAGAAAATGCGCGATTTCGCGGAATATCCAGGGCCGCCCCTGCGCGGCGCGGCCGATCATCACGGCGTCGGCGCCGGTTCGCGCCAGCACGTCGCGGGCCTGCTCGGGCGTGGTGATGTCGCCATTGGCCACGACGGGGATCGCCAGCGCCTGTTTGACGGCGCGCACTGTGTCGTATTCGGCCTGGCCGCCGTAACCCTGCTCGCGGGTGCGGCCGTGCACTGTGACCATCTGCACGCCGGCATTTTGTGCAGAGAGGGCGATGCGTGCGGCGTTCTTGTTGGCCTGGCTCCAGCCCGAGCGCATTTTCAGCGTGACTGGCACCTGGTGCGGCGCGCAGGCCCGCACCACGGCCTCGACGATTTGCAGGGCCAAAGCCTCGTCTTGCATCAGCGCGGAGCCGGCCCATTTGTTGCAGACCTTTTTGGCCGGGCAACCCATGTTGATATCGATGATTTGCGCGCCCCGGTCGATGTTGTAGGCTGCGGCATCGGCCATCATCTGTGCGTCGGTGCCGGCGATCTGCACGGCGATGGGGCCGGGCTCGCCATCGTGGTTGGCGCGCCGCGAGGTCTTCAGCGTGTTCCACAGGTCGCGCCGGGATGTGACCATCTCGCTCACCGCGTAACCCGCGCCGGCGCTTTTGCACAACTGGCGGAAAGGCCGGTCCGTCACCCCCGCCATGGGGGCGACAAACAGCGAATTCGCCAAAGGAATGTGGCCGATCTTCATGGGTTCTGGGCAGGCAGGAAAAATGGAGAGACGCAATCCGGCACGGCCAAAAGCCTGCACGCGGCGGGATTATTTTAGCTGCCTAATTTTTCAGCAAATGAAATGTTTTTGTCAGCGGAATGTAAGTTCAGCGCCCTGCGCCAACATGCCTATACTGCGGCATCAATGGACGCCTGGATCACCCACCTTCTGCACCAGTTGGCCCTGCCGGAATACGGTTTGAGCACGGTGTTCGTCGTGTCCTTCATTTCCGCCACCTTGTTGCCCCTGGGTTCTGAGCCCGTGGTGTTCGGCCTGATCAAACTCAGCCCGCAGCTATTTTGGCCGACCATCCTGGTCGCCACGGCGGGCAACACGCTCGGCGGTGCGGTCAGTTGGGCCACTGGCCTGGCCGGGCACGCCGTGGTGGACAAGTACCGCCACAACAAAACCCACCTGAAGGCGCTGGACTGGCTCCAGCGCATCGGCCCCAAGGCCTGCCTGTTGTCCTGGCTGCCAGGCGTGGGCGACCCGCTTTGCGCTGTGGCCGGCTGGCTCAAGCTGCCGTTCTGGCCCTGTGTTTTCTA
>JANMVT010000216.1:0-4956 GCA_031392945.1 Rhodoferax sp.
GGCAAGCCCTATGGGCTGGAAGACGGCACGCTGGCGCTGGTGGGACTGGCGGCATTTTTGGGGCATTTGTTCCCGCTGTTCTTCCGCTTTCAGGGCGGCAAGGGTGTGGCCACGGCCTTGGGCGTGCTGGTGGGCATCAGCCCGATTTTGGGCTTGGTTACAGCGGCCACCTGGGCCATCGTCGCCTGGTTCATGCGGTACTCGTCGTTGGCGTCCTTGGTGGCGGCGGTGTTTGCGCCGGTGTATTACGTGTTTGGCGACGGCGTGGCCTGGTACCTTGAAAAACCTGTTTTGCTCGCGGTGTCGCTGATGTCGCTGTTGCTCATCTGGCGCCACAGCGAAAACATCTCGCGCCTGATCAAGGGCAAGGAATCACGGCTGGGCGCCAAAAAATCCTGAACCACCCGTGCAGGCGATTTTCAGGCCTGCTGGGCCGCATGCGCGCCGAGTTGCAGCACCAGATGGTGGTTGAGCCTGAAGCGTACAGCTGCTGCGGCCAGCGCGGCCTCAATGCGCGGGCCGTTGGCTTCGGTGCGGTGCAGCCGCGGCTGGTTGACCGCCACGCCGTTGTCGTCGATCACGATGGCCACATGGGGAAAATTGGCGCGGCTTGACCGCCGCATCACCACGGCGATGGCGCTGTTGTCCAGGCGCACATAGGTGCCAGGGGGGTACAGGCCGACGACGCGCACCAGCGCCTGGCCCACATCGTCAACTTGCGGCGTGGTGGCGGTGATGATGGAGCGGATCGAATCCGCCGTGCTGCGCCCGGTGCGCGACTGGCGCGGGCTGATCATGGCGGCATAACGGTCCACGATGCGCAGGATGCGCGCCAGCCGGTTGGACGCGGTGATCGTGCGAAATTCGCCCTGGTCGGTTCTTTCGTCATGGTGGCGCGCCACAATGTCCAGCCACAACTCGTCGTCAACGTGCAGATTGGCCAGCATCATGCCGCCCTTGGCGGTGTGCGCACGGATCACCTCTTGCTGGGCTGGCGAGGGTTTCTCGGTCTGCCCGGCCAGCTGGTCCTGCAGGTGGGTCATGGCAACGTTCATGGTCAGCGCGGCGTGCACCAGGCTGTCCCGCTCGGCATCTTCCAGCTTGAGCTCTTGCGCGATAAGGTGGCACAACACTGCGCTCACCAGGGAGTGCGACGCGCTGTAGCCCACTGGCGAATTGGTCGCCAGCTGGAACAAAAGGTACAGGCCGACATCGGCGTCGCGCTGCAGCAGGGTCTGCATCCAGCGGTCGTACTGCCAGACGCGCAGTTCAAACTCCTGGATGCTGGCCGGGCTCGCCAGAATGATGCCCAGGCCCGCTTCCAGATCCGACCACAGGCTGAGCAGGTCTTCGTAGTCGTTTTCGTTTTGGACGTTCACACTCATGCTGTCATTCTCTTGCCGGTCAATCGCCTGTCAATAACCTGTCCGTGGCGCGTCAAAACCGCTTGAGCAACACTAGCTGGTCATTGGTGCGGGTCATCTGGAAGCGGGTCAAAAAACTGTTGCCCAGGAGCACATAGGGCATCGACCCGGATGTGACCACTGCATCGACGTTGTAGACATCCACATCACCCACGCGCATGGTCGTCAATTTGATGCGCCAGCCGCCAGTCGTGCCATTGGCGGTGGACATGCGCACTTGCTGGCCGACCTTGTAATCCAGGCCAAGGCGCTGTGCGTCTTCAACACCGATGCTGACCGAGGTGGCGCCGGTGTCCACCACCAGGTTGACGGCGCGCCCGTTGATCTGCCCCTGGGTGAAAAAATGGCCGCCGCTGCCCGCCGTCATCACGATCTTGTCGCCGCCGGGCGGCCCAGCGCCCTGGCCGCCGACGCTGGCCGGGGCGTCGCCTACACGCATGGTGAGGCGTTTGCCGCCAATGTCCAGCAGCGCGCTGTCGCCCTGGGTCGAGACTACCTTGACGCCTTTGTGGCTTTCGCCCGCGCCCACCGCCTTGGGCGCACCGCCGTCCACTATCACCAGCGCTTTCGCGCCCAGCATGCCCGCCAGAGTGACAGCCTGCGCCAACGCGGCGTTTCCCAGGGCCGCCGACATGGCGAATGCCATCAGCGCAAGACGGGCTGCCAAGCCCAGGGGAAGAAGGCGAAGGCGGGGGCGCAGGCGCATTGGGTGTCAGTCCCTGAAATTATTGAAGCTCAGCGGAATATCGGCGATGTCTTTTTTGATCATGGCCATCGCCGCCTGAAGGTCGTCGCGCTTGGCCCCGGTGACGCGCACCGCGTCGCCCTGGATCGCCGCCTGGACTTTGAGTTTGCTGTCCTTGACCATGCGCTGGATTTTTTTGGACACCTCGGTTTCGATGCCATTGCGCACCTTGATGACCTGTTTGACCTTGTCGCCGCCCATTTTTTGCACGTCGCCCTTGTCCAGAAAACGCACATCGACATTGCGTTTGGTGAGTTTGTTGCGCAGGATGTCCTCGACCTGGGTGAGCTGGAACTCAGCGTCGCCGACCAGGGTGATGTCTTTTTCCTTCAACTCAATGGCTGCGGCAGTGCCCTTGAAATCAAAGCGCGTGCCGATTTCTTTGGCCGTGTTTTCAACGGCATTTTTTACTTCAACCAGATTGGCTTCACAAACGGTGTCAAACGAGGGCATGGCGGTGTTCTCAATCTTCTCAATGCGACAATCTTCCCATGTTAGTCGAGAAAAACGTCCCGTTACAAGGCCTTAACACCTTCCACATTGTTGCCAAGGCGCAAACCCTGGTGCGCATTGCCGATTTGCAGGACCTGCGCGAGGCGCTGGCCGACCCCCATTTGAACGCCTGCCCGAAGTTTGTGCTGGGCGGCGGCAGCAATATCGTGCTGACCGGCGATGTGAAGCCGCTGGTGCTCAAGGTCGAGCTGATGGGCAAACGACTGCTTGAAGAAACAAAAAAAAATTACATCATCGAGGCCGGCGCGGGCGAAAACTGGCACGCCCTGGTCGCCTGGACGCTTGACCAGGGCTGGCCGGGCCTGGAAAACCTGGCCCTGATCCCTGGCACCGTGGGCGGCGCGCCGGTGCAAAACATCGGCGCGTACGGGGTGGAATTGCAGGACCGCTTTGACTCTCTGGACGGCGTCGACCTGATTACCGGCGAGGCCTTCACGCTCAATGCGGCCCAATGCGGTTTTGGTTACCGGGATTCGGTGTTCAAACACGCCCCTGCGCAGGCGGCCCCAACCGCCGTGCCTGCGTCACCAGCGCCACCCGTACGGGCTCCGGCCTTTGGCTTGGGCGGCCGAGCGCTGATCACCCAGGTGCGGTTTTGCCTGCCCAAAGCATGGAAACCTGTGCTGGGTTATGCCGACCTGGAGAAAAAAGTCAGCCAGACTGGAGACCAATCACCCAACGCACGCCAGATTTTCGACTGGGTCTGCGAAATCCGCCGCGCCAAGCTGCCCGACCCGGCCTTGCTGGGCAATGCCGGCAGTTTTTTCAAGAACCCCACGGTTACCCCCGAGCAATGCGCCGACATCATCGCGCGCGAGCCCAAAATCGTGCACTACCAGATGCTCGACGGTTCCGTCAAACTCGCCGCCGGCTGGCTGATCGACGCCTGCGGCTGGAAGGGCAAATCCGTCGGCCAGGCGGGTGTGTACGAGAAGCAGGCGCTGGTGCTGGTGAACCGGGGCGGGCGCGGCCTGGGTGTGGGCCCGGGCGAGCGGCGCGAACTCGCGCGAGGTGCGGGCCATGACGGCGCGACGGGCGGCGAAGTCATGACCCTGGCCCGCGCCATTCAAACCAGCGTGTACGAGCGTTTTGGCATCCGGCTGGAGCCGGAGCCGGTGGTGGTGTGATGCACCGATCCTATTTTTCCTGACCGCCCGAGAGTTTGAACATCTCGCCATCCTTGCCCAGCGACAACAGGCCGGCTTTGGCATAGATGCCCAGCTTCTCCCGCGTGTCCACAATGTCCAGGTTGCGCATGGTCAATTGGCCGATGCGGTCCAGTGGGGAGAAAGGCGCGTCTTCGACCTTCTCCATCGACAGGCGCTCGGGCTTGTAGGTCAAATTGGCCGACTCGGTGTTGAGCAATGAGTAGTCATTGCCCCGGCGCAGTTCCAGCGTGACCTCGCCTGTGATGGCGCGCGCCACCCAGCGCTGGGCGGTTTCGCGCAGCATGATGGCTTGTGAGTCGAACCAGCGGCCCTGGTACAACAGGCGGCCCAGTTTGCGGCCGTTGTCGCGGTACTGCTCGATCGTGTCTTCGTTGTGGATGCCAGTGACCAGACGCTCATAGGCGATGAACAGCAAAGCCAGGCCGGGCGCTTCGTAGATGCCGCGGCTCTTGGCTTCGATGATGCGGTTCTCGATCTGGTCACTCATGCCCAGGCCGTGGCGGCCGCCGATGCGGTTGGCTTCCAGGATCAGTTCGACGGTGTTGTCGAAAGTTTTGCCGTTCAGTGCGACCGGCTGACCTTCTTCAAATCGCACCGTGACCTGCTCGGCCTTGACCGCCACGTCGTCTTTCCAGAATGCCACGCCCATGATGGGGTTGACGATCTTGATGCCGCTGCTCAAGAGCTCCAGGTCTTTGGCTTCGTGCGTGGCGCCCAGCATGTTGCTGTCGGTGGAATAAGCCTTTTCGGCCGACATCTTGTAGCCAAAACCGGCGGCGGTCATGAAGGCCGACATCTCGGCGCGCCCCCCCAGTTCGTCGATGAACAATTGGTCCAGCCAGGGCTTGTAAATCTTGAGGCTGGGATTGGTCAGCAGGCCGTAGCGGTAAAAGCGCTCAATGTCATTGCCCTTGAAGGTGCTGCCGTCACCCCAGATGTTGACGTCGTCTTCCTTCATGGCCGCCACCAGCATGGTGCCCGTGACAGCCCGGCCGAGCGGCGTGGTGTTGAAGTAGGTCACGCCCGCAGTGGAGATGTGGAAGGCGCCTGCCTGCAAGGCGGCGATGCCTTCGGCGGCGAGCTGGCTGCGGCAGTCGATCAGGCG
>JANMVT010000232.1:0-3648 GCA_031392945.1 Rhodoferax sp.
TGCCGCCCAACAAGATGAACAAGGCATCTGTGCCCTGCTTTAGTGCTTCCATATGAACCTCTTTGAGAAAAATGCTTTTGTGTGGTGCGTTTTCTGATATTTTTTAGAATACGCACCAATATAAAGCAAAAATCGCGCCAATCTAGTTTAAATGCGCTTAAAACGTGCGGGTTTGGTTGATGCGATTCGATAGTGCCTATCAATTGATTAGCTAAATTCAATTGGTTATTTCTATAGGTAAGTCCTAACATTCATGCTGTGCCGGTAGACAAGTCCTATCAGCCTTCCATCCACCCACAGGAGCCCGCAAATGACAGCAATGACTGCAACCCCCCAACGCCCCGAGATCAAGACCCTGGCCAACCTCGAATCCGCTTTTGCGGGCGAGTCGATGGCACACATCAAGTACCGCTACTTCGCCAAGATGGCGCGCGAAGCGGGCGACGAGGCCACCGCCCGCGTGTTTGAAGAAACAGCAGCGCAGGAAGTGATGCACGCCTTTGGCCACCTGGATTTGCTCTACCCCAAGGCGGGCATGACACCCGCGCGCGCGCTGCAGATCGCCATCGACGGCGAGACCTACGAGTACACCGAGATGTACCCCGGCTTTCGCAAAACGGCCGAGCAGGAAGGCAATGCCGCCGCCGTGGCCGAGATGGACGGGCAGATTGAAGAGTCCAAAGAACATGCAGCCGAGTTCAGGGCCACGCTGGAAAAAGCCCAGAAACGCTTTGCCGCCTTGGCCAAGGTGGAGGAACGCCACGCCAGGCACTACCAAGCCCAACTGGCCAGCCTGGGCGCGGCGGCGGCAGCTTGAGTCAACCCAAATATGCTATATAATAAATAGCTAACTATCTATATTTCACGGGGGCAATACGTCATTTTTACCTCCTGATTTTCAATTTTTCACATTTCAACAGGAACCCAGCATGAAAACCTACCTCTGCATCGTTTGCGGCTTTGTTTACGACGAGGCCGCCGGCCGCCCGGAAGACGGCATCGCTGCCGGAACCGCCTGGGCCGATGTGCCCGACACCTGGTCTTGCCCGGATTGCGGTGTGGCCAAGGCGGACTTCGAAGCCGTCGAAATTTGAGACTTCCAAGTCACCAGCATGACAGCCTGGCCAGCCGCCGGGCGGTTCACCCTGATGACGTGCACCCGGACTCGGGTGTATAAATCCAGGGCGCGGGCTTGCGGATCCATGGGCTTGTGCAGTTCCGGTCAAATCCGATTGATAAAAAAAGGAGCAACACCATGCAGAGCCACCAAACCCAGGCTGCGACGGGCAACGCCACGCCCAATCCACCCACCTTTCCCGTTGGCGCGCCAGCGCCAAGGCCGTCAATCCGCCGCTTGTGGGGCCGCGCCTGGGGCCTCACCTGGGGCCGTGCCGCAGCGGCCCTGCTCGCCGCTGCCCCGCTTTTGGCGGCTGCCGCCGGGGTCAGCGTGCGGTTCGATTTCGCCAGTCCGGCCACCAGCCCGTTCCCCAGCGACCGTTTCTCGCAGGTGGACTGGACGCAAATCACGTACAAACGCGTGAATTTGCCCAAGCCGGACTGCGCCCTGCGCCCGTCCGACTGCGCCGACGTGGATGTGATCAACACGCTGGACGGCTTCAACACCCAGCCGCGTGTCAGCATCCCGTTCACCGGCGACATCGATCCGGCCAGCGTCAGCAGCGACACGGTGTACCTGGTCAACCTGGGCGACGTGCAGACCGGGCACGGTTTTGGCCAGCGCGTCGGCATCAACCAGATCTCCTGGAGTCCGGCGGGCAAACTGCTGGTGTTCGAATCAAACGAACTGCTCCAACAACATTCGCGTTACATCGTGGTGGTGACCAATGGCGTAAAAGACACCGTGGGCGACCCGGTTGAGGCGGTTCACTACACGCGTTTTCGCAACGCGCCACGCGACGATGAAAGCCGCGACCGGGATCTGATGGGTTACCGGCGCGCCTTGATGGACGGCGAGACTGCTGCGCGCCCGCTGCGCCACCGCGTGGTGGCATTGACCCTGTTCACGACCCAAAGCATCAGCGCCGACCTGGCCAAGATCCACCGGCAGATCCGGCTGTCAACGCCCGCGCCAGTCAATTTCAACATTGGCAATAACGGCGCGGCGCGTGCGGTGTTCCCGGTGGCGGGTTTGCAGGGCATCCAGTTCAACCGGCAAACCGGCACGGCGCCGGCGTTCACGCAGTCCTTCTTGCCCACCCCGGCGCTGAATGTGGTGCAGGGCGCCGTCGCCCAGGTGGCGTACGGCAAATACCGTTCGCCCAATTACCTCAACGCCCAGGTCTTCATCCCGCCCACCGGTTCCCTGAGCGGGCACCCTGCGCCGCAATCGACCAATGAACTGGTGTTTGAGCTGTTTGTGCCCAGCGGGCCGCGCCCGGCGGCGGGCTGGCCAGTGGCAATCTTTGGCCACGGTTTCACCGACAGCATGTACGGCGCTCCCTGGACGGTGGCGTCGGTGTTTGCCTCGCGCGGCATCGCCACCCTGGCGATCAATGTAGTGGGCCACGGCGGCGGCGCTTTGGGCACGCTGGCGGTGCTCCCAACCGCCGGCCTGCCCGTGGTCGTGCCGGCTGGCGGGCGCGGTTTTGACCAGGACGGCAATGGCAGCATCGGCTCGACCGAAGGCGTCGGCGCGGTCGGGCCCTACAGCATCATCAGCAGCCGCGACGGCCTGCGCCAGACCGTGGTCGACTTGATGCAGTTGGTGCGCCAGATACAGGCCGGCATCGACGTGGACGGCGACGGCAGCGTGGCCCTGGACAAAGACCGCATCTATTACTCGGGCCAGTCCTTTGGCGGCATTTACGGCACGATCTTCCTGGGCATGGAGAGCGCCTTGAAGGCCGGTGTGCCCAATGTGCCGGGCGGCTCAATCACCGAGGTAGCGCGTCTGGGCGCTTTCAGGGTCCTGACGGCGATTGCCTTGGCCACGCGCCAGCCGCAATTGCTCAATACAGCGCCGCTGCCCTCGCCACCGGTCCCGTTCCCATTCAACCTGACCTTCAACGAAAACATGCCGCTGCGCAATTTACCGACCCTGATCAACACGGTGCCAGGCTCGGGCGCCATCCAGGAGGTTCTGGAGCGCAATGAATGGGTGCAACAAACCGGCAACCCGGTGTCTTACGCCGAATTCATCCGCAAAGCCCCGCTGCCCGGCAGTGCGGCCAAACCGGTGATCATCCAGTTCGCCAAGGGCGACCAGACCGTGCCCAACCCCACGTCGTATGCGATTGTGCGGGCCGGCGATCTGGCAGACCGGGCGACTTTCTTCCAAAATGACCTGGCTTTTGGCGCCACCGGCGGCGCGATCCCGAAGAACCCGCACACTTTTCTGACCAATATTGGCATCGCGGCTGCTGCGCAGTTTGCCGTGATGGCGCAGACGCAAATCGCCATCTTTTTTGCGACAAATGGCGCCACGGTGGTGGACCCGGACGGCGCGGGCCGCATCTTTGAAGTGCCCATCGCCTTGCCCCTGCCTGAAACCCTGAGCTTCATCCCCTGACGGCAAGGCGCAAACGCTGCGGGCGGGCCGTTCAATCCCGCCCGTAGCCGTCGCTCAGGCGCACGATGTCATCCTCGCCCAGGTAGCCGCCCATCTGCACTTCGATGATTTCGGCGGGC
>JANMVT010000279.1:0-22417 GCA_031392945.1 Rhodoferax sp.
CAGGGCTGTTGCGGAGCAGTTGCCTCAGACGGATCGCTGGAAGACTTTGCTGGACTACGTGGTGGCAAAAATCACCCGGCCTTTGCCGCCTTGGCACCGGCTCGATCGACTCACGATGGCCGGGTAACTGCCGGATTTAGGGTTATTTCACCGTCAATGGCTTGGCCCTGCCATGTTGCTTCATCAAAGACACCCAGGGCATTGAATCAATAGAAGGCCTGCGCCTGATGCTTGGTCAAGGCCAAGTGCCTGCTGGCTGCAAAGGGTGTCGAGAACTCAAACCCCAAACCGAAGAACATCAGTTTTGAGATCAAGGAGAAGCCATGATGCTTAAAAAATATAGCGAACTATCCAATGGCCATAAGGGCAATATGCTGATTTGGTTGTCAAATTCCTGTGGAATTGCTGGAAAAGCGCTTTTTGACTCGCGGCATGCGGTAAAAAAAGCGGATTGCCCTCGTGGTGGTTCAATAGTTAGATATCAATTTAAGAGCAAAAGAATTCTTCATCGCTGCGGAAAACATCGAAAATTTCGCGCGGCCGCTTGTGAACGAGTCAATGGTTCGGATTTGAAAATACAAACGCAAAAGGTGGTTCGCCATGCGTGACTACCAGTTCAGCGGCGCATTTGGCAAAGACCGCATCATCGACGCAGACGGCCTGGGCGCCGTGCAGATCGACGGCCAAAGCCTGGCAAGCGCCAAAGGCCTGGGCCAGCGCAACGTCTGGGCGGCCGAACTCAAAGACGCCGCTGGCGGTGGAACGGGTGTTTATGCCGGCCTGGCCGTCTACGACGACGCCCGAAGCAGCACCGGCAAACGCCTGGTCATCACCAAAGGCGGCGACTCGAGCAACAGCATCACCATCGACAACTTCGACCTGGCCCGTGCCCATGGCGCCCAGGGCTGGCTGGGCATCCAGTTGGGCGCGGGCAGGCGCCTGGCGCTGGTGCAAGGCGCCAGTCAATCGTCCTTCCACGGTGCAAGTACACCGCCAGGTTGGCGCTCAGACGAAACATGGCAGCGCCGCCAGGGTGCGCAGCACGCTGCATCGCGCATCCGCGTTGCGCTGATCGTGAGTCCAGCTCAACACAACGCCGTTGCCCAGTCGCGCTTGCATGGCAACGGCGGTTGGCGCCGCGCACTCCCCATGCCCTGGGCGTGACCTGCCCCGTCGGCCCCGCCTTGACGCGAACAACTGCCCAGCTTGAAGCGCCCTGAAGCGATCGCTTGCGCTTGGCTTCGTAAAGCCGGCGCACGTCGATCTGGTGGTGCGCCGCGTACCCGCTCAATTTCTGACCCGATGCTTCAGCCGCCTTCAAATGCTCCAGCCAATTCGATTTCTTCTCACCCATCGCGCTCTCCTTTTGAAAGCCATAGGTGTACCCCGCTCAGGCCTTCATGGGAAGGACGGGGTTTATAGATCTCTTACCGTAGTTCGCTATTAAATATGAATCATCGTGCGCACCTGCCCATGCCAGGCCTCGGGCAAGCCGCTTTTGAACTGGTATTTGATCAAAAAGTATTTCATGCAAGCGCAATTGTGGGCACAAATGGCATTTTGGGCTTGATTACACTGCATGCTGAACTCACCACAAGGATTTGATCATGCAAAGTTTTGATGTTGTCGAATGGGGCAAGCCATTGCAAAGCGCACTGCGGGCCACGCCCACGCCCACGGGCGCCGAGGTGTTGCTGCGGATCAAGTACAGCGGCGTCTGCCACAGCGATGTGCATATCCGTGACGGTTATTTTGACCTGGGCGGCGGCAAAAAATTCCACATGTCGGATCGCGGCATGAAGCTTCCCGTCACCCTGGGGCATGAGCCGTATGGCACCGTGATAGCCGCCGGGCCGGACGCGAAAGACGCGCCCTTGGGGCAAGACCGCCTGGTTTATCCCTGGACTGGCTGCGGCAGCTGCAAGCGTTGCCTGGAAGGCATGGACAACCACTGCATGGCGCCGCGTTACCTGGGCGTGCAGCGCCCCGGCGCCTACGCCGACCACCTGATCGTGCCGCACACCCGGTATCTGGTGGATGCGTCCGGCATCGACCCGGCATGGGCGGCCACGCTGGCTTGCTCGGGCCTGACCACGTATTCGGCAGTCGCCAAATTGAAGCCCATTCCCAACGATGAATGGGTGCTGGTGCTGGGAGCGGGCGGCTTGGGGCTGTCCGCTGTTGCCATGTTGCGGGCGCTGGGGCACGAGCGCATCGTGGTGGCTGATCTGGACCAGAAAAAATTCGCCGCCGCCATGGCCGGCGGGGCCAGCGCCACCATCAACGCCGGTGCGCCCGACGCGCTGGACCAGCTTAAAAATGTCACCGGCGGCATGATTTACGGCGCAGTTGATCTGGTCGGCGCGGCGGCCACCTTCAGCCTGGCCTATGCCGCGCTGCGCAAGGGCGGGCGCTACATCGTGGTTGGGCTGTATGGCGGCGAGGTGCCGCTGTCGATCGTGCCGACCATCCAGCGCGCCATCCTGATCCAGGGCTCGTACGTTGGCAGTCCGCAGGAGTTGCGTGAGGTGGTGGCGCTGGCGCAAGCTGGCAGGCTCAAGGCGCTGCCGCTGGAGAAACGCCCGCCCGAGCGGATTTCGGAGACGCTGGACCAGTTGAAGGCCGGGAGTTTGATCGGCCGCGTTGTGGCTGAAATGCCGCAAGCCTGAGCCTGAGCCAGGATCAGGCCATTGCAGTCCTGCGCGATTCAATCGCCGCAATGGCCAGCAGGCGGTTGAGCAAGGCATCGGCCAGGGCCGCGCCCGGGCCTTCACTGCGCAGCAAATTCATGGTGGGTTGGGAACTGGCCCCATTCACACCCTTGAAGCCGTGTTGCCGCCACAGTTCGACCAGCGTTTTTTGCAGTTGCGCAACGTCGGTGCTGCGGTCCACCAGCAAAGTGACCTTATGCAGGTTCACGTGTTCGAGCAGCAGGCCCAATTCAAATTCACAGCCCCGGTTGCTCTTGCCGAAGCTGCGCAAATCCATCAACACCGCGTCGCTGCGGTCAGCCAGGGCCTGCACGCAGGCGCGCCAGGTGTTGTCGCGGCAAAAAAAGTCGTTCAGGGGGTAGCGGCCATCGGCCGAGGGCCCGGCGCCCAGGCGCAACAGCTTGGCCTGCAAGCTGGCGGCGTCGCCCACGTAGGCGTCGCCCAGGTCGCCGCTGAGAAACTGCACCAGTTCGTCGGGCTCCAGAAAGGACGAGGCGATGTCGGTCGCCGCGATCAAGTTGATCGGCCCCAGATGCCTCCAGCGCAGGCCCAGGTCGTCCAGCAGGCGCTCGGTGCGCCCGGCGTGGCCGAACACGCGCAAGACCAGCAGCTGGGGTGGCGACCCTGCTGCAGGCAAACGGCGCGACCAGCGCAAACCTGCGCCCACCACCAGCCGGTAGGCGAGGTAGGCCAGAAACACCAGGGGCGCGCCGGTTTTAAGGCCCGGCGACAGGGTGAGCATTTCAACCGTGGTGATCAGCAGCCACCAGCTGTTGACATTGAGCATCTGGTCACTCGTGCCAGAGCGCACCAGGTTTGCCGACATTTGCCGCAACAACAGCCAGATCGCGCCCGCTGCGGCCAGTTCCAGCACGATGCGCACAGGGGTGATCCATTGCAGCAGGGCGGCACTGCGGGTGGTGAGGATCAGGCAGCCCAGCAACTGAAACGAGCCCAGCCAGGTCAGTGTCAAGGTGATCGCCACCATCATCGCGATCATGCCGACGCAGCGTACGGTGCGGTTGCCCAGCAGCATGAGCAAGATCGTCGGCGGCAACATCGACAGGTTCCACAGGATCAACACCTGGCCCATCGGGCCATCCTGGCGCCCCAGCGCATGAAGTGCCGCCTCAAGTGCCACCAGGACCAGAAAATAACCGATCAGCAAAGTCAGGCGGGTGCGGCGCTGCGAGGCGGCAGTCACCAGCAGGACTGGAATGACGGGCCAGACGTAGACCAGCCAGACCATGGCGAAGCGGCCCGGCAAAATTGACAAGCCGTTGACGGTCAGGATCAGCAGCGTGATCACGGCCGCATGGGCGGCCCCCGCAATCACGTAGACCGCGCCGACGCGCCACAGCGCCTGCCGGCTGCGTTGCGTGAGCATGGAGGCAACATTGGCCTCATTGCCCAGAACGGTGGGGTCAAGAAATTGAAATGCCAGCGCCCCGCGGGTGGCGCCAGGCGCGGCGTGCGCCGGCTGGACTGCGACCTCGTCGCCAGCCGCCACCATCATGGCCTTGTTGATGGCACGGCGGTAAAGGCCAAGCGTCAACCAGCCCAGCAGCAGGGCAAGCGGCACGGCGGCGATCAGCGCCATCAGGGCGAAGCCGTCCAGCGCGATTTTGCATTCGGGCACCCAGGTCACTGTTTGAACCGATCAATTGGGGTTGGAAGTTTTAGCACGCAATTTGAGCGCATCCACGCGGCGCCCGCAAGGACTGGCTGGCAAATTGACGCAAAATAGGAGCAGGCTCCCAATTCACCCATAACGAGGAAACGACCCATGGACAAACGCACCGCCATCAAAGCCATCGCCGCCGCGCCCTTTGCAGCGCAATCCCTGACCGCACAAGCCCAGCAGGCGGCCTTCAAGATCGGCCTGCTGGCGCCAATGACCGGGCCGTTTGCATCCACTGGCAAACAGATGGAAGCCGGCGCGCGCCTTTACATGGCGCAACACGGCGGCCTCACCGCCGGGCGCAAGATGGAATTGATTTTGAAGGACGACACCGGCACGCCCGATGTCACCAAGCGACTGGCGCAGGAGATGGTGGTCAATGACAAGGTCGATGTGCTGGCCGGTTTTGGCCTGACGCCGCTGGCGCTGGCCACCGCGCCCGTGGCCACGCAGTCCAAGACCCCGATGGTCAACATGCTGGCCGCCACGTCTGCGGTGATTGACGCCTCGCCTTACATGGTGCGTGTGTCCATGACGCTGCCGCAGATCACCCTGGGCATCGCCGACTGGGCACCCAAAAACGGCATCAAAAAAGTGGTCACCCTGGTGTCGGACTATGGCCCCGGCCTGGACGCCGAGCGCACATTCCGCGATCGCTTCCAGTTCAATGGCGGGCAGATTCTGGAGTCGATCCGGGTGCCGGTGCGCAACCCGGATTTCGCGCCCTTTTTGCAGAAGGTGCGCGACCTGGCGCCGGACGCGCTGTTTGTCTTCGTGCCCTCGGGCATCGGCACGCAGGTGATGAACCAGTTCAACGAACGCGGCCTGGCCAAGGCCGGCATCAAGCTCATCGGCACCAGCGACGTGGTGGACGACGACATCCTCAACAGCATGGGCGACACGGCGCTGGGCATCGTCACCTCTTACCCGTATTCCACGGCGCATCCGTCGGCGGTCAACAAGAAGTTCGTCGAGGAATTCCGCAAAGCCAACAAAAACATGCGTCCCAATGCGGTGGCGGTGTTTGCATATGACGGCATGCGCGTGATCTTTGAGGCGCTCAAGAAGACCGGCGGCAAGGGCGGCGGCGACGCCTTGCTGGCGGGCATGAAGGGCCAGATTTTCGAGAGCCCGCGCGGCCAGATCTACATCGACGCGAACACCCGCGACGTCATTCAAAGCGTGTTCATCCGCAAGGTGGACCGGCAAAATGGCGAACTGTACAACATTGAATTCGACGAACACAAGGATGTCAAAGATCCGCCAAGGTCAAAGTGATGGCCAAACCGTTTTTCCGCGCCGACCAGGTCGGCAGCCTGCTGCGTCCGCCCGAGCTGATCGCCGCGCGTGGCCAGTTCCAGCAAGGGCAGATTGACGCGGCCACGCTGCGCCAGGCCGAAGACGCGGCGATCCTGGCCGTGGTCCGCCAGCAGGAGCGCTGCGGCTTCCAGGTGGTAGTGGATGGCGAGTTCCGCCGCGAGAACTGGTGGATCGATTTTGTTCGCGGACTCTCGGGCGTGGAGATCCAGGACGGTGCGGCGAGTCAGGTTTTCTTTGCTCCAAAAAACGTAGCTGACGACGTATATTCCAAAAGGGCCGATGGCAATTTTGACCAGAATAATGGCGGAGGCGAAGATCACGGGCATGGCCATGGCCATGATCACGACCACGGCAACGACGATGGTCAGCCCTGGAAATACGTGCCCAAAAATGTTGTCACCACGGGCCGTGTCAGCGCCAACAAGCCCATCACCGTCGCCGACTTCAGCCACCTGCAGGCGAGCACCCAGCGTGCCGCCAAGGTGACCCTGCCGTCGCCCACGCGCCTGCATTTCCACGGCGGGCGCGCGGCCGTGTCCCAAGCCGTTTACCCGGACATCGAGCAGTTTTTTGCCGACGTGGCCCGGGTCTACCGCGCCGAGATTGCCGCGCTCGAAGCCGCAGGTTGCCGCTATATCCAGATCGACGACCCGCTGATGACCTACTTCATCAGCGAACGCATGCGCGCTGAAGTGCTGGCTTCGGGCGACGACCCCGACCTGCGCCTGCGCCGTTACGTTGACCTGACCAATGAATGCATCGCCGCGCGCCGCCCGGACACCGCCATCGGCATCCACGTCTGCCGGGGCAATTCACGCAGCGGCTGGATGGCCGAGGGAGGTTACGAGCGCATCGCCGAAGCTGTCCTGGGCGGGCTCAAAGTGGATCACTTTCTGCTGGAGTATGACGACGAGCGCAGTGGCGACTTTGCCCCGTTGCGCCATGTGCCGCGCGGCGTCAAAGTTGTGCTCGGCCTGGTCACGACCAAATTCGGCGAGCTCGAAGAAACCGACGACATGCTGCGCCGGATCGACGAAGCCAGCCGGCTGATCCCGCTGGAAAACCTTGCCATCAGTCCGCAATGCGGCTTTGCCAGCACGGTGGAAGGCAACATCATCACCATGGACGACCAGTGGCGCAAACTGGCGCGTGTGGTCGAAGTGGCCGGGCGGGTGTGGGGCGGGGCCTGACCGCTCAGGGTTGTTGAATGCTACAAAACTAGTAGCTATCTACGCATGTACCACAAGGGGAAAATGCTGATTTGACCAGATGAATCGGAAAATCGGCGCTAAATCCCGCCCGCCTGCGCCAACGGCCAGATTGTTTCACCGCGCAAACCCCAGCGCCTCCTTCACCCCTGCCTCCACCAGCCCGAAGTCCTCGCGCGACATGGCGCCTATGCGGCTCTGCAGGCGGGTGGCCTTGTTGATGGCCGTCACTTGGTCGCACACTGCCACTGAATTTGCGCCTGCGGACGGCACAGGCACTGCAAATATTTCAACCGTCCCGGGTGGCTTTATTCATTGGAGGTAGATGCTGGTTCTGCGCCGATAGAGTCACTAAAAATTTTGGCGCATTAAAATGCTTCAATAACAGTAGCTGTCCATGCATATTCTGCGAGGGTTGGGGCCAATTTTTTCATGCAAACCAACCTCCAGAGCATTCGGCGATCCAGCGTGCGCATTACCGAATGCCTTTCCAGACCCCTCGTACCATTTCCTTCATCTGAATCGCCTCCAGCCAGCGGTCAGACAGTTCATACCCATCCGCCCCCGTCATCGCATATTCAGGTGGACCCAGTTCACACAGGAACGTGAGTGTCTCATCGGCGCCAGCCTTGGCTTTCCATTGCCTGAAGCCCCGTTCCCACCAGCCCATGAACAAGTCCACCCAGTGTTTGTGCTGCGGAAAATTGAGCTGAAGCTGAATTTGTTCGCGGCTGGCCACGCGGCCATGGAAGCCCCAGCAGTTGTCAATGATGCGGTGCATCAGGGCCTGGTCTTCGTCGCTTAACGGGAACCAGAATTCGCGGCCCACCACGTAGTGGGACAGGTCACCCGTCAGGCGCAAATTGGGGAAATGGTCGAGCAGGTGCAACGTGAAAAACAGGTCGGTCGTCATGCGGTTGCGATGTGTCTCGATCTGCATCGTCACGCCCGCATCTGCCGCCAGCCTGCGCCAGCCGTCGATCAGCGGGAAGGATTGCTTCAAGGTGTAGGGCCGCACGTCGGGCTGCACGTTCAGGTGGTCAGCACCGAACTCCAACACGTGGTCGAGGATGGGCTTGAGGTCGTCCACCGTCTGCGGGTAGGACTGTGCCTGCCAGCTCATGTTGTGGGCGCGCAGAAAATCGGTGACGGGCTTGACGAAGGCGCGGTCGGCGAAGCGCACGCCCGCGCCGTCAAAACCGGCATCGCGGATCATGGCCAGTTTTTCGTCCAGCGACCACTCCAGCCCGTCCGGGCGGCGTCGCTCCATGGCCCAGAGCGACTGGTAAACGAGAAAGCGCTGCGACATCGGCAAAGACCGGTTTAAACGGTTCAGTCGGCCTGTGCGCCCGCTGCCTGCACCATGGCCTTGTATCTGCCCAATTGCAAAGCCACATAGGCGGGCGACTCGGCCACCCCCATGGGCATGGAATCAAACCCCAGCGTGGCCATCTTGTCGCGAATATCGGGCAGGGCCATGATGCGCTGCACTTCCTTGTTCAGTGTCGCCACCACGGCGGGCGGCATGCTGGATGGGCCCGTCAGCGCGAACCAGCCCATCACTTCAAAGCCGGGGACACCCGCTTCGGTCAGGGTAGGGGTCTCCCTGGTCGCATTGGAGCGCGTGGAGCCCGAGGTGGCCAGGATGCGCAGCTTGCCGCCCTTGGCAAAGGGCAGAAAGATGGCGGTGTTGTCAAACATGAAAGCCACCTGTCCGCCCAGCAGGTCCGTGCGGGCCGTATCGCTGCTCTTGTAGGGCACGTGCACGAGATTGGCCTTGGTCATTTGGCCCAGCAGGGCGCCCGCCAAATGGCTGGTGCTGCCGTTGCCGCTGGAGGCGTAGTCCAGTTTTTTCGTCTGGGCGTCATTCACCAGATCGGCCAAAGTCTTGTAGGGCGAATTGGCGGGCACGGCCAGGGCGTAATCGGTGTTGGCAAAAACCGCCACGTGGGTGAAATCCTTGATTGCATCGTAGCCGACGTTTTTGATGACCCAGGGGTTGATGCCGTGTGTAGAACTGGTGGCCAGGATCAGCGTGTAGCCATCTGGCGCCGCCTTTTGCACCTCGCGCGTGCCTATGGCGCCACCCGCGCCGGGCTTGTTCTCAATGACCACGGTTTGCTTGAAGGTTTCAGACAGCTTCTGCCCCAGCATGCGCGCCAGTGTGTCCGAACCGCCTCCAGGGCCAAAAGCGACCACGATCTTGATGGGTCGATTGGGGTAGCTGTCGGCGTTTTGCGCAAAGGCCTGTGGGCTGAGTGAAAACGTCAACGAAGACACCGACATGATGGTCAGCGCTATTGCGGCGAGGCGTTTCAAGAGGGGGTGTTTTGGAGTATTCAATGGGTTGTCTCAAACAGGGGGATCATGCGCTTGCCTTGGCCTTAACGTGAAGGTTCGTGCTTTCAACAAATCCGAAGTAGCGTTTGCCAGCCGTCTGATTCTCGTAGATTGAGCCCTGGTTCTTGGCCGGTGGCAGCGGCATGCGCACCGGGGTATCGCGAAATCGGGGCACGACAGACTCTTCGCCGTACAGCAGGCGGCTCTTGAAGTCGTCGTAATTGCCGGCGCCCATCAGCGGAAAGGCGTCGCCAGCGGCCACTTCGTACAAGAGCAGGCCGCGCGGTTTGTCGGAGGTGTTTTGTGCGGAGCCATGAATGGCCCGCACATGGTGGAAAGAGCATGACCCCGCCGCACCCTCGCACGGCACGGCCTTGGAAAAATCAACACCGCTGGCGTCCGGATCCATGGCGCCGCAGAAATAACCGTCAGCGCCATGGTGGTCAAAGGTGGGGCCTTTGTGGGTGCCGGGGATCACATACATGGCGCCATTTTCCACCGTGGTGTCGTCCAGCATCACACCGATGGCCAGGATGTCGTCATTGGTGTGCGGGTAAAACGCCCAGTCCTGATGCCATTCAACGGGTGATCCAAAACCGGGGGCCTTGAGATTGAGCTTGGAGCCATAGAGGCGGCCGCTGGGGCCGATCAGGTCACGCAGGCAGTCGGTCAGCGCTTTGGACCTGGCGAAGTCATAAAACACCGGGTTGGCGACGTGCGGCTTCTTGATGCGGCGCACGCGCGGGTCGTCAGCCGTGTGGCCAGGTTCAAGGTCGTACAGGTCGGTATGGGCGCTGACCTGGCGTGAGCCGTCAACCCAGTCGGCCAGGATGGCCTTCATTCGCTTGCGGGTGAACTCATCCAGTAGGCCCGGGACGATGACGGCGCCTTCTTCCTTGTACTGTTCAATTTGCTGCTTGCTTAACACGGAGATTTCCTTTCAAGAATGGTGAAGTCAATTTACGGGTGCCCGCCAATCCGCATTGGTCTGAGTCGGTCTTGCATGAATATGTTAGCGCTAACATAAATTTTACCCTAAACTTGCAAACCATGTCAACCAGCCCTCTTCACAAATTGATTCGCAACAACCGTTCGGCCGCAACAGGCAGCCGCATGGAAGACGTCGCCGCTCTGGCGGGCGTCTCGCTGATCACCGTGTCGCGGGTCATCAACACGCCCGACAAGGTCGCAAGCGCTACCCGTGAGCGGGTGCTGGCAGCGATCAGCAAGACGGGTTATGTCCCCAACCTGATGGCCGGCAGTCTGGCCACCAACCGCAGCCGCATCATCGGCGCCATCGTGCCAACCATCGACAACTCGATCTTTGCCGAAACCGTGCGAGGTTTGTCGGACACACTGGCCGCCGGGGGCTACCAGTTGCTGCTGGGCCAGAGCAACTACGACCTGTTGGCCGAAGAACAACTGGTCGCAGCATTTTTGGGGCGGCGCGTGGATGGCCTGGTGCTCACTGGTGGTGTGCATTCGCCTTTGACAAGGAAACGCCTGAAGCAGGGCGACCTGCCGGTGGTGGAAACCTGGGACTTGCCAGCCAAACCATTTGACATGGTGGCCGGTTTTTCGAATTTTGAGGCGGGCAGGGTGGTTGGCAATTACCTCGCAGGCAAAGGCCGCTTGAAGCTGTGTTTTGCCGGTGGTCCGGACGAGCGTTCGTCCGCCCGGCTGGACGGCATGCGCGAAGCGATCAGGCGGGTGCGCGGCGCAGCGCTTGTGGTCGAGCGGCTGGCAGCAGGCGCTTCGTTTGAAGGCGGCCGGCAGGTGGTGGCATCGCTGCTGGCACGGGGCGAGTTGCCGCAGGCGATTTTTTTTGGCAATGATGCCCTGGCCGCAGGGGCCTTGATGGAATGCCAGCGCCGCAAAATCGCTGTGCCAGCGCAAATCGCCATCATCGGATTTGCCGATCTGGACATTGCCGCCGCCATAGAACCTGCCTTGTCATCGGTGCGCATTCCCATGCGCCAGATGGGCGAGGAAGCCGCGCGGATGCTGCTCGGCCGCCTCAAAGGCGAACCGCTGGCGTCTTCGGTGAGGGACCTGGGTTTCCAGCTCATGCCGCGCGCGAGCGCCTGATCAGTTCCTGATGTTTAATTGGGGTCAAATTCCAATTGTCCAGACCATGACCCTTGCAACAATCCAGAACCCCATCCTGCGCGGGTTCAACCCTGATCCGTCCATCATCCGCGTCGAGGATGATTACTACGTCGCCACGTCCAGCTTTGAGTGGTTTCCTGGCGTGCAAATTCACCATTCGCGCGATCTGGTGAATTGGCAATTGATCACCCGGCCGCTCAGGCGCCCGAGCCAGCTCAACATGCTGGGCGACCCGGACTCATGCGGCGTCTGGGCGCCTTGCCTGTCCTATGACAAGGGCCTGTTTTACCTGATCTACACGGACGTGAAACGTTATGGGCGCACGTCGAGCGGTGGCGCGGCGGGCGGGGCCTCGTTGCGCGACTTTCACAACTACCTTGTCACCAGCGACCGCATTGACGGTGACTGGTCAGACCCGGTTTACCTGAACAGCAGCGGCTTTGACCCGTCGCTGTTTCATGACGATGACGGGCGCAAATACCTGGTCAATCAACTGTGGGACCACCGGCCTGGCAACAATCGTTTTGCCGGGATTGTGCTGCAGGAATATTCAGCCTCGGCTACGAGCCTGGTTGGTGTGCGGACGAACATTTTCAAGGGCACGGATTTGGGCTTGACGGAGGCGCCGCACCTGTACAAACGAGGCGGTTTTTACCACCTGATCACCGCAGAAGGGGGCACTGGCTGGGGCCATGCCGTGACCATGGCGCGATCACGCAGTTTGGCGGGTCCGTATGAATTGCATCCCGATGGCCCGGTATTGACTGCGCGCCACCGACCAGACCTTGCACTGCAACGTGCCGGTCACGCAGACATGGTTGAAACCCGCGACGGGCAAACCTACATGGTCTACCTGTGTGGGCGGCCCCTGCCAAATCGCGGTTGCTGCACCCTGGGCCGCGAAACCGCGATCCAGCCCATGGTGTGGGGCGCGGACAACTGGTTGCGCACCACGGACGGGCAGGGAACAAGCCAGTTGACCGTTGATGCGCCATCCTTGCCTGCTCACCCCTTTGTAGCAGCGCCGGTGCGTGAAGACTTCAACGCGCCTCAGCTTGCTATCGATTTTCAATGGCTGCGTTCTCCGTTTCCTGACGAACTTTTCAGTCTGACGGCCCGGCCTGGCCACCTGCGCCTCTTTGGGCGGGAAAGCATGGGCAGCGTGTTCCGCCAGGCCATGGTGGCGCGCAGGCAGCAGGCACATTGCTTCAGCGCATCAACGGTGGCCGAGTTTGAACCCGAACATTTCCAGCAGCAGGCAGGTTTGGTGTGTTACTACGGCGGTAGCAAGTTCCATTACTTCTACGTGTCGCACGATGAAGTGCTGGGCAAACACCTGAGGGTGATGTCGGCGCTGCCCAACCATGTGCAGTCAGATTCGTTCACTCCGCCGATTGCCATTGCTTCAGGCAGGGCCGTGCACCTGCGGGTTGAAGTGGATATGGAACGCCTGCGTTTTGGGTACCGGTTGGAAGGTGAGGGTGGAGGCGGGGGCGAGGCCTGGACATGGTTGCCCCAGCAGTTCGACGCCAGCATTCTGTCAGACGAAGCCAGTTTGCCCGGCGGCGCCAACTTCACCGGCGCCTTTGTGGGCATGGCCTGCCAGGATCTGGCGGGCACAGCAATGCCTGCGGACTTCGATTATTTTGAATACCGTGAGCGCGCTTTTCAGCCCGACCCATTCATTGGGTGATACTTCAGGCACTTTAAGGCCACTGTGAAAAAAACATTCAGACTCAATATCGAAGGCAAGAATCGCGACCGCGTGCTGGAAGCGGCCAAACACGAGATTCGCAAATACGTCAAGCGCCAGCGCCGGGTGCCCCTGCCCGAGGGCGTGGATTTCTGGGACTTCGACTGCAAATTCGCGACGACCGAAGCCGATGCGGTGGTGGTGCATTTCGCCACCATCACCAGCCTGATTGATGCGGTCGACAAAGACGGGGGCGAAGGGTTCTACCTTGAACTGCTCGCCAAGGAAGGCCACCGGACGGCCAAACCGACGTCACCAGAAGACACTGACCAGGCAGACCCTATTTGAGCTTGCCCATGCCCACCCGGTATTCCTCCAGTTTTTTTTCATAATCGATGGCGTCACCGTAATTTAAAAAACGGTTGTAGTGCGAGTGCGTGCCGAGGATTTTGTGCGCGTGTTTGATCGGGCAAAAATACTCTTCGGTGCGGGCCAGGATTTCAGCCATGTAACTCATCAGGCCGTTGCCATATTCGCAATAAGTGCAGTGGAATGCCTCGATGAAATTGAGGTAGCTGAGGTGACGCCGGTCAAACACAAAGTAGTCGCTGCGCCGCACCTTGGTGATGCCGTAAATCGGGAAGCAGACCCACTGGTAAAAGCTCACAAAAAAATCCATCATCACCATGGGAACCACCATGCCGTAGATGATGGGCCCGGTGATCAGGTTCTGCGGGCGATTGGTCACCAGCCAGCGGAAGAAATTGGTTTTGAGCTTGCGATGCGCTTCCCGCACGGAACGTTCAAACTCAACGCGTTTGCCCTTGATCTGGAAGAACATCCGGCTCTCCTGGTCGTGTACGGCGGTGCGCAACTCGTCTTCCAGTGCCGCCATTTGCGCCAGTAACAAGGTGATTTTTTCATTCATGGGACGCCTTCAATTGAAAGGGCCTCGCCAGCGCGTGCCGACGAGGCCCTGTGCGGGCCATTGTGCGCCAGACGGCCCGGCGCAAATCGAATTCAGGCCCGCTTCAGATCGTGGTTCTTCAGCGGCAAGGCGCGGATGCGTTTGCCCGTTGCCGCAAAGATGGCATTGAGCACTGCCGGTGCGGCCACAGCGATGGTGGGCTCACCCACACCGCCCCAGAAGCCGCCTGACGGCATCACGATGGCTTCAACGGCCGGCATGTCCTTCATGCGGATGACATCGTAGGTGCTGAAATTTTCCTGCTCCATCTTGCCGTCCTTCACGGTGCACTCGCCATAGAAGGCACCCGACAGGCCGTAAGCAAACGAGCCCTCTACCTGCGCCTCGATCTGCTGCGGGTTCACCGCGTGGCCCGAGTCGGTGGCAGCCACGATGCGGTGCACCTTGACCACACCATCGGCGCTGACCGACACCTCGGCACAGGCTGCCACATAGCTGCCAAACCCATGGGTTTGCGCGAGGCCACGGAACACACCGGGCGCCGCCGGCTTGCCCCAGCCGCCCTTGTCGGCCACGGCGTTGAGCACGGCTAGCGCCTTGGGCATGTTGGTCAGCAATTTGCGCCGCAGGGCGAGCGGATCCTGCTTGGTCTCGTGGGCAATTTCGTCGATGAACTCTCCACGTAAATCGCGTTCTGGTTCAAATTCACGCCGCGCCAGAAACCCACCGGCACGTTCGGGTTGCGAATCGCGTGGTCGATCAAAAGGTTTGGAATGCTGTAGGTGAACTGCGATTCTGGACTCGGCGGATTCAGGCCCTGGAATGCGACAACGTCCTTGCCATTCACGATGTTTTGCGGCGCCACCTGTGACAGGATGGACTGCCCCGCCACCCGCATGTGCAGGGCGGTGATATTGCCTTGCGCATCCAGGCCCGCTGTCATCTTGCATTGTGATGTGGGGTGGAAGCGCCCATGCAGCATGTCCTCTTCGCGCGACCATATCAGTTTGACCGGAACGCCTGGCATTTCCTTGGCGATGGCCACCGCCTGGCGCACGTAGTCGGTCATGCCGCGCCGGCCAAAACCGCCGCCCAAATGCATTTTGTAAACATCGCACTGCGACTGCGGCAGGCCCGCCGCTTCGGCGGTCGCGGCCAGGGCGGCCTCGCCGTTTTGCGTGGGCGCCCAGACTTCGCAGCGCTGCGGCGTGTATCGCGCCGTAGCGTTCATGGTTTCCATGCAGGCATGGTTCTGGTGCGGGTAGCTGTAGATGGCCTCGATCTTTCGGGTGGCGCCGGCCAGCGCGGCTTTGACGTCGCCGTTCTGGTTGCCCATGGCAGCCTCGGGTGCGTCCAGCGCCGCACGCAACACCTTGGCGAAATCTGCGCTCGATGCCTTGATGTTGTCACCGTTGTCCCATTCGATGGGCAAGGCGGCCAGCGCCGACTGCGCGCGCCACCAGGTGTCGGCGACCACCGCCACGGCGGAATCACCCACCTGGACAACCTTCTTGACGCCGGGCTTGCCAGCGATGGCGGCGGCATTGAACGACTTCAGCTTGCCGCCAAACACGGGTGAGTCCTTGATGGCGGTATTGAGCATTCCCGGCAACTTGATGTCCATGCCGTAAATCTGGGCACCCGTGGTTTTGTCGATGGTGTCCAGGCGCGCCAGACGTTTGCCGGCGATCTTCCAGTCCTTCGGATCCTTCAGGGGAATCATTGCTGCATCGGGTGCCGTGAGTTTGCCGGCGGCCTCTGCTACCTTGCCATAGGTCAGGGTGCGCCCAGTCGGCGTGTGGGTGATGACGCTGCTGGCGGCGCGGCATTCAGCCACTGGCACTTTCCAGTCATTGGCGGCGGCCTGAATCAGCATCATGCGGGCTGCGGCGCCGCCTTTGCGCACGTAGTCGTTGCTCTGGCGTATGCCCTGGCTGCCGCCGGTGCCAAAGTTGCCCCAGACGCGGTTGCGGGCCAGGTTCTGGCCGGGCGTGGGGTATTCAGCGGTGACTCTGGCCCAATTGGCATCGAGCTCTTCGGCGACCAGTTGTGCCAGGCCCGTGAGCGTGCCCTGGCCCATCTCGGAGCGCGCAATGCGGATGACGATGCTGTCGTCGGGCTTGACCACCACCCAGGCATTGACCTCGGCGGGCATGGATTGGGCCTGCGCCTCGCCCAAGAAGGGGATATGGAAGGCCACCACCAAGCCGCCCGTGGCGGCAGCCGAACTGCCCAGGAAAGCACGGCGCGAAACTCCGGATTTGAGAATGGTTTTCATGTCGCTTTCCTTCAGGTGGTCGTGCCATCGGCGTGTTGAATCGCCAGGGCGGCAGTCTTGGTGTCGCCACCATTGGCCACGACTTTGATCGCGGCGCGAATCCGGTTGTAGGTGCCGCAACGGCAGATGTTGGTGATGGCTGCGTCAATGTCGGCATCCGTTGGTTTTGGTTTTTCCTGCAGCAGGGCGACCGTGGCCATGATCATGCCGCTCTGGCAAAAGCCACATTGCGGCACATCCAGCGCCGCCCAGGCTTTTTGCACCGGGTGCAGACCCGTGATCCCCAGGCCTTCAATGGTGACAATTTTTTCCTTGGACTCGACGGTTGACACTGGGCGCACGCACGATCGTGTGGGTACTCCGTCGATGTGCACGGTGCAGGCCCCACAGGCTGCGATGCCACAGCCGTACTTGGTGCCGGTCAGGCCCAGCTACTCGCGCAGCACCCACAGAAGCGGCGTGTCGCCCTCCGCCTCAAAATCGCGCTGTGCGCCGTTGACGTTCAGTTTCGCCATGTCTTGACTCCTGTGTTTTGTTGGATAGCCGCAGATGAAAACTCCGCCTAAAACATGTTACGCCATAAGCCGGTTTTTTGCGGCCTTATTGCGCGACCCAGCCGCCGTCCATATTCCAGGCCACGCCGCGCACATTGTTGCCTGCCGGCGAACAGAAAAACAGCGCCAGTTCGCCCAGCTCTTCAGGTGTTGTGAATTGCAGGGAAGGTTCCTTTTCCATCAGCAACTGGTGCGTGGCGGCTTGATTCGTGATGCCCTGCGCGGCCACTTTCGCATCCAGCTGTTTTTGCACCATGGGCGTTAGCACCCAGCCGGGGCATATCGCATTGCAGGTGACCCCCGTCGTGGCGTTTTCCAGCGCGGTGACCTTGGTCAGGCCGACAATGCCGTGTTTGGCCGCCACATAGGCTGATTTTTCGGGCGAGCCCACCAGACCATGGGCTGAGGCGACGTTAATGATGCGGCCCCAATTTGCCTGTTTCATGGCCGGCAATGCCAGGCGCGTGGCGTGAAACGCGCTGGACAGGTTGATGGCAATCACAGCGTCCCATTTCTCGACGGGAAAGTCCTCGATCTTGGCCACGTGCTGGATGCCGGCGTTGTTGACCAGCACGTCAACACGGCCAAAGGTGGTGGCGGCAAAGGCCATCATGTCGGCAATTTCGCCCGGCTTGCTCATGTCGGCGCCGTGGTACGCGACCTGCACGCCCAGTGCGGTGATTTCGGCCTTGGGGCCTTCAACGTCGCCAAAACCATTCATCACGATGTTGGCGCCCTGGCGCGCCAGGGCTTTGGCAATGCCCAGGCCAATGCCGCTGGTGGATCCCGTAACGAGGGCGGTTTTGCCCCTTAGCATGAGTTCTTTCATGGGTGCTTGCATGGTTTCTCCAAAAAAAAGAGGGAAGGGTGGCAGGACGAACGCCCGAATTAATGACTACGATTGGGGCAATTATCCAGCCACAAACCACGCTTTTCCACCATGACCGAACCCAGCCTGAATTTTGTCAACTGCCCCGATGCCTCGGGCGGCCACCGCATGGCTTGGTGGGAGTGGGGCAACCCCCTGGGCGGCCACGTCATTGTTTGCGCCCATGGCCTGTCGCGCCAGGGGCGGGACTTTGACGTGCTGGCGCAGGCCCTGGTCGCCCAAGGCGGTGCGGATGTCCGCGTGGTCTGCCCCGATGTCGTGGGCCGGGGCCAGAGCGACTGGCTCAAAGACCCCATGGGTTACCAGATTCCGCACTACGCAGCCGACATGCTTGCCCTGCTGGCGCAACTCAAACCCGGCCGTCTGGACTGGATCGGGACCAGCATGGGTGGCCTGATTGGCATGGTCATCTGCGGCCAGCCGGATCTGCCCCTGCCCGTGCCTGTGAACAGGCTGCTGCTCAACGATGTCGGCCCGGTGATCCAGTGGGAGGCTCTGGTGCGCATCGGCCAGTACCTTGGCAACGCACCGCGCTTTGTGTCGCTGGAACAGGCCGCGCAGGCGATGTGGGCCATCTCAACCTCATTTGGCCCGCACACGCCCGCACAATGGCTGGAACTCTCGAAGCACATGGTCAAACCAGTTGATGACGCGGGTGACGCGCAAGGCGGCGTGGCCCTGCACTATGACCCGGCCATTGCCGTGCCGTTTCGCACCATCACGCAGGAATCCGCAGCGCAGGCCGAGGCAGCGACCTGGGCGCTGTATGACAACATCCGGGCGCAAACCCTGTTGGTGCGCGGCGCGCAGTCGGATGTCCTGTCGCCGCAAACCGCGCTGGCAATGACGCGGCGCGGCCCCAAGGCACGCCTGGTGGAGATTGCCGGGGTGGGACATGCGCCGACCTTCATCGTGCCCGACCAAGTGGCCATCGCCTGCCAATTTATCTTTGAAGGAAATTGACAGCCCTTTTTTGACCTTGGCCGATTGCGAGTTTTCAATTGCCATTTCACATTTGCCGGTTTGGGTCCTTTTCACCCCAGTATTCCATTTGTTCCAATAAAACTGCACGATTTCCATTGTGGTATATAGATAGTTAGCTATTGTAAATATAGCAAATGCCCGCCGAATGTTGACCCCATGAAAAGCCTCCACCCCGCGCCCAGCGGGCAGCCGCCCAACGCTTTGTTGATCGCCGCCATCCAGCCTGCGCCGAACGATCAAAGCCTGGCGCTGTCGCGCGCGCGGGCGTTTGCCGAGCCGTTCATCGCGTCCGAAACGCTGGACACGGGTGAGAACACCCTGGCCCACGCCGACGCCGTGGCGGCGATCCTCAAAACCATTGGCGGCTCCGAGGCGATGCAGGCAGCCTGTTACCTAGTCTATGCCTGCGAACACCTGAACAAGCCGCAAGAGGTGATCGCCAAGGCCTTTGGCGACAACTTCGCCGCGCTGGCCATGGAGACCAACAAGCTGGTGAAGGTGCAGCGCCAGGCGCGTGCCATGCTGGCGTCGGTGAATCGCTCCGCCACACCCATCCCGATGGCGCAAACGGCGGTCGCGCAAACCGAGAACGTGCGCAAGATGCTGCTGGCGTTCTCCAAAGACCTCCGCGTGGTGATGTTGCGCCTGGCCTCGCGGCTGCAAACCCTGCGCCACTATGCCGCCACCAAATTGGCCGTCTCGCCAAGCCTCGCGCGCGAATCGCTGCAGGTGTTTGCGCCACTGGCCAACCGACTGGGCATCTGGGAGATCAAGTGGGAGCTTGAAGACCTGTCGTTCCGCTTTCTGGAGCCCGATGTCTACCAACAGGTGGCGCGCCTGCTGGATGAAAAGCGCAGCGAGCGCGAGGCCTACGTGCAGCAGTTGCGCGCGCGCCTGGAGGCTGACCTCAAGGCCCAGGGCATCGCCGCGACAGTGCAGGGCCGCCCCAAACACATCTACAGCATTGTCAAGAAAATGCGCGGCAAGTCGCTCGGCTTCGACCAGGTGTACGACCTGCGGGCAGTGCGCATCATCGTCGCCGATGTGCCCAACTGTTATGCCGCGCTGGGCTGGGTGCACAGCCAGTTCCAGCCGGTCATTGGCGAGTTTGACGACTACATTGCCAAACCCAAAGCCAATGGTTACCAGTCCCTGCACACCATCGTGCGCGAATATGACCCCCACGCTCCACCACTGCGTGGGTCGCTGCCCCCCGAGGGGGCTGTCCCGCTTTGGGGCGGCCCGGCAGCGGGACGCCCAGCCGGCCAGCCGATCGAGATCCAGATTCGCACCCAGGCCATGCACGACCACGCCGAGCATGGTGTGGCCGCGCACTGGGCCTACAAAGAGGCGGGAGTCAAGGGCTACACCGGCAACGTGTCCGCCAGCGGCGAGTACGACGCCAAGCTCGCCGTATTGCGCCAGTTGCTGGCCTGGGAGCGCGACCTCACCCACCAGCAGGCCGGCGCCCAGCCGGGCGACGCCAGCGCGGTGGCGTTTGACGACCGCATCTACGTGCTGACGCCGGACGCCGCCATCGTCGAGCTGCCCCAGGGCGCGACCGCCGTTGACTTTGCCTACAGCGTTCACTCCAACCTGGGCCACCGCTGCCGGGGCGCCCGGGTTGACGGCGTGATGGTGCCGCTGAACACGCCGCTTAAAAATGGCCAGACCGTCGAGGTGATCGTGGTCAAAGAGGGCGGCCCCTCGCGCGACTGGCTCAACCCCGAATTGGCTTACTTGGCCAGCCACCGCGCCCGCGCCAAAGTGCGCGCCTGGTTCAACGCGCAGGCCATGCACGAGACAGCGGCCCGAGGGCGCGAGGCGGTCGAAAAACTCCTGCAGCGCGAGGGCAAAACCGCAGTCAACCTCGAAGCGCTGGCCGCGCAGCTGGGCTTCAACTCAGCCGACGACCTGTTTGAGGTGGTCGGCAAAGACGAGTTCTCGCTGCGCAACATCGAGCTGGTATTGCGCCCAAGCGAGCCCGTCGGCCCGGTTGACGACGCGCCCATCATCAAGAAGTCCCGGGCCGGCAACCCGTCCGCCAAGGGCGGCCTGCTGGTGGTCGGTGTGGATTCGCTCATGACACAACTGGCCAAATGCTGCAAGCCTGCGCCGCCCGACGCGATTTTCGGCTTTGTGACGCGCGGCAAAGGCGTGAGCGTGCATCGGGCAGATTGCTCCAACCTGCGCGAGATGGTCGCCAAAAATGGCGAGCGCGTGATCGAGGTGCAATGGGGCGAGGCCAAAGTGGCCGACAGCGCTGTCTACCCGGTTGACGTGGCGATAGAAGCCGCCGACCGCCAGGGCCTGCTGCGCGATATCTCTGAAGTGTTCACCAAAGAGAGGATGAACGTGGTTGGCGTGCAGACCCAATCCGTCAAAGGCACAGCCTGGATGACCTTCACCGTCGAGGTGGCCGATTCAGGGCGTCTGCACAAGGTGCTGGGTGTGGTGGGTGAGCTGGCCGGCGTGCGTTCCGCGCGGCGGCGTTGATTTTTTATTGCTATTGTTAGAATAGCTTCTTACGCATGCTGGACGAGGGCTACAAGCCATTTTTACAGGATAAATTGATGTCTGAGCAGACTTTTTTGTGGCACGATTACGAAACCTTTGGCGCCAATGTGCGCCGCGACCGGCCGGCGCAGTTCGCCGCCATTCGGACCGACTTCAATCTGAACGAGATCGGCAAGCCGCTGATGATTTATTGCGCGCCTGCCAATGACTTCATGCCCGACCCCGTGGCCAGCCTGATCACCAGCATCACGCCGCAGTTGTGCCTGGAAAAAGGCATTCCTGAATACCAGTTCGCCGCGCAGATTGAACAGGCCCTGGGCCAGCCCGGAACCATCGGCGTGGGGTACAACACCATCCGTTTCGACGACGAAATCACGCGTTTCATGTTCTGGCGAAACCTGATCGACCCGTATGCGCGCGAGTGGCAAAACACCTGCGGGCGCTGGGACATTCTGGACGTAGTGCGCACAGCCTACGCGCTGCGGCCGGACGGCATCCACTGGCCCAAAAACGCCGAGGGCAAAGCCAGCTTCAAACTCACCGACCTGACTGCTGCCAATGGCCTGGCGCACGAGGCCGCGCACGACGCCCTGAGTGACGTGCGCGCAACCATCGCCCTGGCGCGCCTGGTCCGCGACAAACAGCCACGCCTGTTTGACTTCTGCTTCAAGCTGCACAAGAAGGACCAGGTGGCGCAAGAACTGGGCCTGCCGACCACGGTGCAATCTGCCAAGCCGTTTCTGCACATCTCGGGCATGTTTCCGGCTGAGCGCGGCTGCCTGGCCGTCATGTGGCCATTGGCCATGCACCCAAGCAACAAGAACGAGTTGATCGCCTGGGACTTGGCCACCGACCCGCGTGAACTGGCCACCTTGAACGTCGATGAGATCCGCCTGCGCATGTTCAGCAAAGCCGACGCTTTGCCCGAAGGCACAAGCCGCCTGCCGGTAAAAACCGTGCACCTGAACAAATCGCCCATGGTGATGGGCAATGTCAAGACCCTGTCCAAAGACATGGCCATGCGTTGGGGCATCGACATGGACCTGGCCATGACGCACGCGGCCATGGCGCGCGACTTGCCCGACATGAGCGCCATCTGGCCGGCGGTGTTCAAACGCCCGCCGGAAAGCCCGCCCGACGTGGACGAAGACCTGTACGGTGGCTTCATCGGCAATGCGGATCGGCGCAGATTGGCCGCATTGCGT
>JANMVT010000082.1:0-5197 GCA_031392945.1 Rhodoferax sp.
GCTTTCTTGTTGGTAGCTGCTTTGTAATTATTTGAACACGGCTTCAATCGCGGCAATAAAGTTGGGCGAAGGCAAAATTCTATTGCAATGCAGCAATTCAGGTGGGAGCATGCAATAAATTTCTTACGCGAGGCCTTCAAAGGGTCGCCAGAGGCAGTCAAAGCGCGGTCGAAGGGCGGCCAAATCCCGTCAGTTCAGCTCGTTGCGGTAGTGGTGCGTGTCTGTCAAATAGAGGCCCCGGCGCACTTCCATGGGCGTGTCCTTGTAGGTGAAAGCGGTGCGTTCGACGCTCAGCAGTGGCGTGTTCTGCTCTATTTTCAACAGCTTGCATTGTTCGGCGTCGGGCAGCACGGCGCGGATTTTCTCGACCGCGCGCACCATGCGCACGCCAAATTCCGTCTCGAACAGGGCGTACATGGGGCCGTGGTAGTGGGTCAGGCGATCCGCTGTGAGCCCTTTGAACGGGCCGCCGGGCAGCCACAGGTCTTCCAGAATGGTGGGGCGCCCGACAAAAGACAGGACGCGGCGCACCTGCAACACTGCGTCGCCCGTGCGCAGCCCCAGCGCCTTGGCCACCTCGCTGCTGGCGCGCAGGCGTTTGCAATCGATGATTTCGCGCTCGGCCGGGCCTTCGCTGCTGGTGTCGCCCTCGTCGGGCATCAATTTCAGGAAGCGGTACTGCACGTGTTGCTCGGCATGTGTGGCGACAAAGGTGCCTTTGCCCTGGCGGCGCACCAGCAGGTTGTCGCCCGCCAGCTCGTCAATCGCCTTGCGCACCGTGCCCTGGCTCACACGGTAGCGGCTGGCCAGGTCCATCTCGCTGGGGATGGATTCGCCGGGTTTCCATTCGCCGCCTTGAAGGCTTTGCAGGATGAGACCCTTGATTTGCTGGTACAGCGGACTGAAGGCAGGCGTCAACGGCCCGGCGCCGCCCGCCCCGCCCGAAGCAGCGAGGTCGCCAGGGTCTGCAAGGGCTGCAAGGGCTGCAAGGGCGGCAAAAGGGGGCGTCGATTGGCTCATCCGGCCATGTTACCAAACATATCTTATATAAGACATAAGACAAGTTGACGAATCAGGGTTTTCAGGGGTAAACTTGTGGCGAATTTCGCACCGAAATCGCCCGTTTTCAGCTTTCTTTTACCTTTCCTTCACTTTCACTCCCGGAGTCCACCCATGACCACCCAAGCACTCAAAAAACCTGTACGTGTCGCTGTCACTGGCGCCGCCGGCCAAATCGGTTACGCCATCCTGTTTCGCATCGCCTCGGGCGAAATGCTGGGCAAAGACCAGCCGGTGATCCTGCAACTGCTGGAAGTGCCGGTTGAAGGCCCGCAAAAAGCCCTCAAGGGCGTGATGATGGAATTGCAGGACTGCGCCTTCCCCCTGCTGGTCGGCATGGAAGCCCATGGCGACCCGATGACGGCCTTCAAAGACGTGGACTACGCCTTGCTGATCGGTTCGCGTCCGCGTGGCCCCGGCATGGAGCGCGCTGACCTGCTGGCCGCCAACGCGCAGATTTTCACGGCCCAGGGCAAGGCGCTCAACGCGGTGGCCAGCCGCAACGTCAAGGTGCTGGTGGTCGGCAACCCGGCCAACACCAATGCCTGGATCGCCATGAAAAGCGCGCCCGACCTGCCGCGCAAAAACTTCACCGCCATGCTGCGCCTGGACCACAACCGCGCGTTGTCGCAAATCGCCGGCAAAACCGGCAAGGCCGTGGCCGACATCGAAAAACTGGCGGTGTGGGGCAACCATTCACCCACCATGTACCCTGATTACCGCTTTGCCACGATCAATGGTGCCAGTGTCAAGGACATGATCAACGACCACGACTGGAACGCCAACACCTTCCTGCCTACTGTGGGCAAACGTGGCGCAGCCATCATCGAGGCACGTGGTGTGTCGTCCGCCGCATCGGCTGCCAATGCTGCGATTGACCATATGCGCGACTGGGCACTGGGCACCAATGGCAAATGGGTGACCATGGGCATTCCGTCCGACGGCCAGTACGGCATCCCCAAAGACACCATGTTCGGTTTTGCCGTGATCTGTTCCGGTGGCGAATACACCGTGGTGCAAGACCTGCCGGTTGACGAGTTCAGCCAGGGCTGCATCAACAAGACCTTGAAAGAATTGCAGGACGAGCAGGCCGGCGTTGTCCATCTGCTGTAATTTTCAAGATGCACCCTCGCGACGTACTTCTGGGCGCCCAAGCCGCAGCCGGTTTTTTGCCGGTCTGCGACCATTACAGCGGCGTGGAAGCGCGCATGAAAAAGAGCCTGGAATTGCAGGCGTCGATGTCGGAAGAATTCGGCGCCTGCGTTTTTGACGTTTCGCTCGACTGTGAAGACGGCGCGCCGGTCGGCGGCGAAAAAAACCATGCAAATATGGTGGTAACCCTCGCCAATCAATCGTATTCAGCTTCTAAAAATATAGCAAATGGAATTGCGCCGCGGATCGCCGTACGTGTCCATCCGGTCGACCACCCGGCCTTTGCGGAGGATGTTTCGACAGTTGTCGGCGGCGCGGGCGACGTGCTTTGCCACTTGATGGTTCCCAAGGTTGAGACCGTGGCGGACATCGACACTGCAATGCGGGCCATTGACGCGGCGGCGCTTAAAAGCCGTCGCACCAGGCCCTTGCCGCTGCATGTGTTGATCGAATCGCCCGGCGCAGTGCACCAGGCTTTTGCCATTGCCGCGCACCCGCGTGTCCTGTCTTTGAGTTTTGGCCTGATGGACTTTGTCTCGGCCCACGGTGGCGCGATTCCGGCCAGCGCCATGGACTCCAACGCCGCGTCCCAAGCCCTGGGCATCGGCCAGTTTTCTCACCCGCTCGTGATCCGCGCCAAGCTGGAGATCGCTTCGGCCTGCCATGCCTCGGGCAAAGTGCCGTCGCATTGTGTGGTGACGGAATTCAGCGACACGGCGGCGATGAAGAGCGCGGCGCTGCGGGCTTCGCGTGAATTCGGCTTCACCCGCATGTGGAGCATCCACCCGAGCCAGATCAGGCCCATCCTGGACGCCTTTGCGCCCAGCAGCGCCGAGATCGACGACGCCACCCGCATCGTGGTGTCGGGCGAGCGCGCGCATTGGGCCCCGATCCAGGTTGACGGGCGCCTGCATGACCGCGCCAGTTACCGCTATTTCTGGCAGCTGCTTGAGCGTGCGCACCAGACCGGGCGGGCGCTGCCGGCTTCGGCGCAAAGTTATTTTTCAACTTCAACCTCAACGTCAACTCCATGACAGGCGGCCAATCCATGAACATTATCCTTGCCGCGCCAGCTTTTGTGCCTCTCTGGCGGATTTGCAGCGTCGCGGCGCTGTCGCTTGCCCTTTTGCCCTCGATGGCGGACGCGCAAACCAGTCCAGCCGCGCCGCAAAAAACAGAAACAAGCCCGGTCAAGAAGAGCGTGGATAAAAAGAGCGCGCCGGACAGCCGCGTTGAGGCCAAAGGCAAGGCCAACCAAATGGCCACCGGCATCATCGCCGCCGAGGCGGCTCTGACCCCCGCCGAGCTTGCCATCGCCGAACGCGTCTACACCGGCAAATTGCCGTGTGAGCTTGGCCAGTCCGTGACGATCACGCCTGAGGCCAAAACCCCCGGTTATTTCGAGGTCCAGTTGAAAAATCTCAAGTACCTCATGTTCCCGGTTGAAACCACCACAGGCGCGATCCGCCTGGAAGACAAAAAGGCTGGCGCGGTCTGGCTGCAACTGGCCAACAAGTCGATGTTGATGGACCAGAAAGCCGGCAAGCGCCTGGCCGACGCCTGCATGAACCCGGCCCAGACCAAGGTGGCCGACGACCTGGAGAAAAATCCCGGAACGACCATTCTGGATGCTCCGGCTCCGGCCTCGACACCAAGCGCTTCTGCTTCTAAATAGATAGCTAACTACGCATATAGCACGAGGGCAAATGCCCGATTTTATTGTCAATCAGGAGTAAAACCATGTCCAGCCCATTTTTGCAAACCTACCGCGCCCACGTGGCTGAACGAGCGGCCCTTGGCATCCCGCCGTTGCCGCTGTCGGCCAGACAGACCGGTGAATTGATCGAGCTGCTCAAGGCGCCGCCTGCAGGTGACGACGCCACCCTGGTGGAACTGATCACCCACCGCGTCCCGGCCGGCGTGGACGACGCTGCCAAGGTCAAGGCCAGTTACCTCGCCGCCGTTGCCCATGGCACGGAGAAATGCGCCCTGGTCTCGCGCGAAAAAGCCACCGAATTGCTCGGCACCATGCTGGGTGGCTACAACATCAGCCCGATGATTGACCTGCTGGGCGACGACAGTGCCGCAGTCGCCCAGGTCGCGGCCAATGCCTTGAAGAAGACTCTGCTGATGTTCGACCAGTTCCACGACGTGAATGACAAATCCGAAATGTGCAACCATTACGCCAAGGAAGTGCTGCAAAGCTGGGCTGATGCCGAGTGGTTCACGTCCCGTCCCGAAGTGCCGCAAAGCATCAAGCTCACGGTGTTCAAGGTGGCTGGCGAGATCAATACCGATGACCTGTCGCCTGCGCCCGACGCCTTCAGCCGCCCGGACATTCCCCTGCACGCGCTGGCCATGCACAAGAACTCGCGCCCCGGCCAGTACCCAGGTTCAGCGCCTGAGGAAGAAGGCAAACGCGGCCCGGTCAAGTTCATCAACGAACTCAAGGCCAAGGGCAACCTGGTGGCCTATGTGGGCGATGTGGTCGGCACTGGCTCCAGCCGCAAGTCCGCCACCAACTCGGTGTTGTGGTTCACCGGCGAAGACATTCCTTTTGTGCCCAACAAGCGGTTTGGCGGCGTCTGCCTCGGCAACAAAATCGCGCCGATTTTCTACAACACCATGGAAGACTCGGGCGCGTTGCCAATTGAACTCGACGTGAGCCAGATGGCCATGGGCGACGTGATCGAGCTGCGCCCCTATGAAGGCCGGGCGCTCAAGGCTGGCAAAGTCATCTCCGAGTTCACGGTCAAGAGCGAGGTGTTGTTTGACGAAGTGCGCGCCGGCGGCCGCATCCCCCTGATCATTGGCCGTGGCTTGACGGCCAAGGCGCGCTGGGCGCTGGGTTTGCCCACGTCCACGCGGTTCCGCCTGCCGCAAAGCCCCGGCGAAAGCGGCCGCGGCTTCACGCTGGCGCAAAAAATGGTCGGCAAGGCCGTGGGATTGTCCATCGTTGCCGGCCAGCAGCAGGGCGTTCGCCCCG
>JANMVT010000128.1:0-17835 GCA_031392945.1 Rhodoferax sp.
CGGGCAAAGACCAGGTTAACGACTTCGGGGCAGTCGAAACCAGTATCGAGCATGTTGACCGACACGAGAATCTGCGGGAAGGGCTCTTTCTTGAAGCGCCGGATTTTGCTCATGCCGTCCACAGTGTCGTCCGCACCTGCGCCGCTGACCACGTAATCGGCCACCCGGACATCGGGCGACGGTTTGAGGTGGGTGAACTCGGCGTCGAACAGCTTGGCCAATGCCTCGGCGTGGCGCTTATTGACGGCAAACACAATGGTCTTGCCGATCAATGGCTTGCGCAGTACGCCCTTGGCGTCAACATAGCCGTTGTCCAGAACCTGCCTGAACTCGCGCACGATGGCACGGTTGCGCTCCGGGATGGTGAACCGGCGCTCCAGGGCGGACGGATCGACGGTGAGCGTGTCTTTGTCGCCAAAGACCTGCTCCAGCTCCGCGCGGGTTTCGCCGTCCATGGCAGACCAGTCCAGCTCAGTCTTCTTGACCTCAAAGCCGCCTTCTGCGGCGGTTTTGACAGTTTTCGCCTTGTAAATTTGGTAGGGAACCAGATGGCCTTCGCGGATCGCGTCTTTGAGTTTGTAAGAGAAGGTCGGTTTTTCGACTTCAAAAAAGCGCAGCGTGTCGCGCACAAAGGCTTTGTCTTCGGCGTCCGAGTCGTCATCTTCGGTGGAGATGCAGGGCGTGGCGGTCAGACCCACCTGCACGCCGTCAAAATATTTGAGCACCCCGCTCCACTGGCCGTAAATGCTGCGGTGGCATTCGTCGCTGATGACCAGATCGAAGTAACCACTGGAATATTCGGCGTAGAGATTCACCATGCTTTGCAGTGTGGTGATGGTGATGCGTTTTTCGTCCTGAAACCGGCGCCCGGCGCGCAACACGTAGGCCGGGTAGTCAGGCAAATGCTCGGCAAAAGCGTCTTCAGTTTGTTTGGCCAGCGGGATGCGGTCCACCAGAAACAGCACGCGAGTGATGACATTGGCCTCAAACAGGCGCTTGATGAAGGCGGCAGCGGTGCGGGTTTTGCCGGTGCCAGTGGCCATCTCGACCAGCAGCTTGAGCCGCCCAAGCGACATTTCCTTGCAAAGAGTGTCGATACAAGCGATTTGGTAATCGCGTTCGACGATATGGAGGTCAATACTCACAGCCAGAGGGTCACGCCGTAGCTGGCGCGATGCCGCACGGCGCTCCAGGTCGTCTTGCTTGAAAAACGTCTTGACCGCGTGGGGATAGGCTTCGCGTTCCCATTCCCAGAACTGAATCTCGGAACCGTTGCACAGAAACACAAACGGCACACCCATTTGCTCTGCGTACTGACGGGCCTGACCTGCGGCGTCGCCTGGGCTGACCGAAAAGCGTTTGGCCTCAATCACGGCCAGCGTGCGGCCGTGACGGTCGCATAGCGCATAGTCGGCTTTTGTGCCGTCGGGCATCACCACTTCAAACCGGACCGTGTTGGTATCCTGGACGTTCCAGCCCTGTGCGATCAACAGGGCATCAATCTTGACGCGGGCGAAAGCTTCGTTGGTATGTTTCCCGGACATGGTGTTTTGAGGTGTGACAGTGGTTGCAAGTATCCAGCAAACCCATATTAGCAGTCAAAATAGCCATTTGCCCTCGTGTTTATTGCTTATTCAGCTATAAAAATAGTAGTAAATCTGAGTTGACGTCAGCATGCCTTTTTGTTGGCACTTCCATTTTGGATGAAAATCAGTTAATTGGGCATTTGCAGATGAGGTGACAACACCCCCACGCCGATGCCTTTTCAGTTGATCTTTAAATTTCGGAGACTCCTATGGCCCAAGCTGTCGCCTTCAATTGGCAAGACCCTTTTCTGCTCGACACCCAACTCAGCGAGGACGAGCGCGCCGTCCGCGATGCCACGGCAGCCTATTGCCAGGACAAGCTGTTGCCGCGTGTGACCATGGCCTTCCGCGAAGGCACGACCGACCCGGCCATCTTCCGTGAAATGGGCGAGCTGGGCCTGCTTGGGCCGACAATCCCCGAGGCCTACGGCGGCCCGGCGCTCAACTACGTGGCTTATGGCCTGATCGCCCGCGAAGTCGAGCGGGTGGACAGCGGCTACCGCTCCATGATGAGTGTGCAAAGTTCTCTGGTGATGGTGCCGATTTTTGAGTTTGGCACCGAAGGTCAAAGGCAAAAATACCTGCCTAAACTGGCGACGGGTGAATGGATCGGCTGCTTCGGCCTGACCGAGCCGGACCATGGCTCTGACCCCAATTCCATGGCCACGCGGGCGCACAAGGTCGCGGGCGGTTACAAACTGTCCGGGTCAAAGATGTGGATTTCCAACTCGCCCATCGCCGACGTGTTTGTGGTGTGGGCCAAGGAAGTGTCAGAGGGTGGGCAGGTCGGCCCGATACGCGGCTTCATCCTGGAGAAAGCCATGAAGGGTTTGAGCGCTCCGGCGATTCACGGCAAGGTGGGCTTGCGTGCCTCCATCACGGGTGAAATCGTCATGGATGGCGTGTTTTGCCCCGAAGAAAACGCCTTCCCCGAGGTGCAGGGCTTGAAGGGCCCGTTCACCTGCCTGAACAGTGCGCGTTACGGCATTGCCTGGGGTGCGCTGGGTGCGGCCGAAGACTGCTGGGTGCGTGCGCGCCAGTACACGCTGGACCGCAAACAGTTTGGCCGCCCGCTCGCCGCCAACCAGCTGATCCAGAAAAAACTGGCCGACATGCAGACCGAGATCACCTTGGGCCTGCAGGGCTGCCTGCGCCTGGGCCGCATGAAAGATGAAGGCATCGCCTCGGTCGAGATCACCTCGATTTTGAAACGCAATTCCTGCGGCAAGTCGCTCGACATTGCCCGGCTGGCGCGTGACATGATGGGTGGCAACGGCATCAGCGACGAGTTTGGCGTGGCGCGGCACCTGGTCAACCTCGAAGTGGTCAACACGTATGAGGGAACACACGATATCCATGCGTTGATCCTCGGCCGCGCCCAAACCGGAATTGCTGCCTTCGCCAACTAAGCAATGCAAATTAATTGGGGTCAGATTCCAATTAATTTTTCGGATAGTGATAAGTGGAATCCGACCCCAATTAATGCCTGAAATGAGAATCTGATGACAAACAAACCCGGTGCCTTGGACCACCTCAAAGTGCTCGACCTTTCCCGTGTTCTCGCGGGCCCCTACTGCGCCCAAATGCTGGCGGATCTGGGCGCGGACGTGATCAAGGTAGAACGCCCCAAAGAGGGTGACGACACCCGCAAATGGGGCCCGCCTTTCATGCCGGACGCGGATGGCAAGCCTTCAGGCCACGCCACTTATTACCACAGCACCAACCGCAACAAACGCGCCATCACCGTGGACATGGCCAAGCCCGAAGGCCAGGCCATCATCAAACAACTGGCGGCGCAAAGCGACATCGTGGTGGAGAACTTCAAGGTCGGCGGGCTCAAGCACTATGGGCTGGATTACGCCAGCCTCAGCGCCGGCAACCCCCGGCTGATTTACTGCTCGGTCACCGGCTTTGGGCAAGACGGCCCCTACGCGCAACGGGCCGGGTACGACTTGATGATCCAGGCCATGAGCGGCATGATGAGCATTACCGGCCATCCCGATGGTGAACCGGGCGGTGGCCCTCTGCGCGTCGGTGTGGCGATCACCGACCTCTTCACAGGTGTGTTCGCATGCAGTTCGATTCTGGCCGCGCTTGAAGTTCGCCACCGCACCGGCAAGGGCCAGCACATCGACATGGCCCTTTTGGACTGCGGCATGGCCATGCTGGGCAACCAGGCGATTGGTTACCTCAACACCGGGGCTGTGCCCGTGCGCCAGGGCAACACCCACCCCAGCCTGGCGCCTTACCAAGACTTTGAAACCAGTGACGGCAGCATGCTTCTGGCGATTGGCAACGATGGCCAGTTCGGCCGCTTCTCACAAGCTGCGGGCAAACCGGAATGGGTGACTGACCCGCGTTTTGCCACCACAGCCGCCCGCAATATCAACCGACGCGAACTGATCCCCGCCATGCAGGCCGTCACGCGCACCCAGACAACGGCCTACTGGATCGCCCTGTTTGACGACAAAGCCGTGCCTTGCGGCCCCATCAATGACATTGAGCAGGCCTTTGCCGATGACCAGGTCAAACACCGGAATATATGGGTTAAACAGCCTGTAGCCCCCGTCAATAATAACAATTCAGCTATTCAAACAATAGCAACTGTCGCCAGCCCACTGCGCCTCAAAGATACGCCACCAGTCTTGCGACGGGCGCCACCCGCGATGGGAGAACACACTGACGAGGTGCTGGCCGGACTGGGGTTTGATGCGGTGGCGATCGCGGGCTTGAGGAAGTCCGGCATTATCTGATGTATTGAAAACGAACCTGGAACACCATGACTGACAACCCAACTCCCTCCGCACCGCGCATGTCCTCCACCATGCAGGCCGTCTTTGACCGGGTTGCGCGGGAAGACGCCCACCTGGGCGACGCCATGAAGTTGCCCTGGCAACAGGCGCAGGCGAATTTTCATGTGACGGCGTCGCGCTGGTACAAGGGTGATTCAAAGAGGTCGAAGATTGAGCGCTTTGTCATTCCCTGTCCGGACCATGAAATGCCGGCGCTGCGCGTCTCGCAAATCAAAGGCGGGCGCCAGGGCACCCTGCTGTTTTTGCACGGCGGTGGCTGGGTGTTCGGGTCTTGCGAATCGCACTTGGGCGCAGCGGCTCGGCTGTCCGAACTCACAGGTTTGACCGTGGTCAGCGTCGATTACCGTTTGGCCCCAGCGCACCCCTTCCCGGCCGCCCTGAACGACGCCAACTGGGTCTGGCGCTGGCTCAAGGCGGGGCAGCGCCACATGGGTTTGAGTGGCCCGTGGCTGGTGGCGGGTGATTCGGCCGGGGCCAACCTGGCGCTGGCGCTCACGCTGGACTTGCGCAACGCGGGTGAGCCCTTGCCTGATGCTGCACTGCTGTTTTACGGCGTGTTTTCGCCCGACCACAGCACAGCGTCACACCAAAGCCTGGGCAGTGGCGCCTTTGGTCTGTCCAGCGAAAAAATGGACTGGTTCTGGGCGCACTACATCCGTGACGCAAAGAAAAACCGCCAGGTCAAACGTGCCGCGCCGCTGCTGGCCAACCTCAAAGGCCTGCCGCCGATGTACCTCAATGCGGCCGGCCTGGACCCGCTGCGCGACGACGCCATTGCCATGGACAAACGCCTGACTCAGGCCAAAGTGCCGCATCAGTTTGATGTGGTGCCAGGCGTGAACCACGGCTTCATGCAAATGAGCCGCGAACTGCCCGAGGCGATGGCTGCGTACGAGGCGGCTGCAGACTGGGTGAAGCGGACTTTCCCCCTGCAAAGCTTGTAGATTTCCCGCCACAATGGATTTGGCCCATCCTGCATACGACCCTTGAGACCAACCATTTTTTACCCGGAGACACCATGAAACTGCGTTCCGTTCTTTGTTCTGCCCTTAGTGCGCTGGCGTTGGCCGCAGGCAGCGCCCACGCCCAGCAAACCGTCAACTTCTGGTACCACGTTGACAACGCTGAAAACACCAGGATCATGGACGAGCTGGTCAAGAGCTTTGAGGGCAAAAACCCCGCGATCAAGATCAAGGCCGAGAATGTGCCGTGGAACACGTATTTCGACAAGCTGTTTGTCTCCATCGCCGGCGGCAACGCGCCGGATGTGGCGGTCACCCGCCTGGCATTGCAGCCGCAACTGCTGGAAATGGGTGCGCTGGAACCCATCACCAAGCAGTTGAACAGCTGGCCCGGCAAAGCCGACCTGGCCACCAACCTGCTGGACATCAACAAGGCCTCTGACGGCGAGTACTAATACATGCCCCTGCAATACGTGGCGCTGTACCTGTATTACCGAGCGGACCTGTTTGCCAAGTACAACTATTTCCGCAACCCGCCGTTCAAGGCCGATGACCTGGAAGCGACGCTGGCCGATGGCGTGGACACTTTGTCCTGGAAGCCCAATTTCACGGCTGCCGCCAACGAAGATTTCAAGGACTACAACGCCTTGTTCAAGGCTTTTTTCGGCGCGCTCGACAGCCAGGTCACCGACCTGCCAACGATTGGCGACGGCGTGCTGGCCATGCAGGTGCTGGCCGCCATGATCCAGGGCATAACGCAGCCGGGCGTGCGCATTCCCATTGAGGCATAGGCATCGCGGCCGTCATTTCAGGTCGTGGCATCTTGGTACGATGCGGTCCAGGGAACACGTCATTTATGACCACAAAGACAGGCAACGACTTATTTATTGTTGATAACGGCGATGAAGACTGGAAGGTATTGAACTACCTCGCCGAGTGGTCAGAGATCTCGCACAAGTTTGACATTGCCACTGGCTACTTCGAAATCGGCGCCCTGCTGGCCCTCGACGGCAAGTGGCAAAAACTCGACCAAATCCGGATTCTGATGGGTGACGAAGTCACCAAACGCACCCAGCATGCCCTGGTCGACGGCACCGCACGGGTCAAGGGCCAGCTTGACGACAGCATTGAGCGTGAAAAGCTCAAGAATGATTTTCTAAACGGTGTGCCTTCCATCGTTGAGGCCATCGCCAGCGGCAAGATCAAGTGCCGCATCTACGCCAAGAAGAAGTTTCACGCCAAGGCCGACATCACGCACAGCAAGCTGGCCGTTGTTGGTTCGTCTGCCCTGGTCGGGTCCGGCAATTTCACCTTTCCGGGGCTAACCGGTAATGTCGAACTCAACGTGCAGCTCCGCCGTGAAGTCGAAGAACTGCAGCAGTGGTACCAAGCGCGCTGGAATGACGCCGAAGACGTGTCCGATGAACTGCTCAAAGTCATAGAGCGCCAAACCCGCGAGTACCTGCCGTTCGAGGTCTACGCCAAGTCGCTGCAGGCCTATTTCAACAACTACGAAGAAACCGCTGGCGACTGGGAGCGCAACCACTCCCGCATGTACCCTATTTTTGACCAATACCAGCGCGACGGTTACGGCGCGATGCTCAAGATCGGTGGCAAGTATGGTGGCGCATTTTTGTGTGATGGCGTTGGTCTGGGAAAAACCTTTGTCGGCCTGATGCTGATCGAGCGCCTGGTCAAGTTCGAGCGCAAGAAAGTTTTGCTGGTCGTGCCCAAGTCTGGCCGCGAACCAGTGTGCGGCTCAAGGCGCAAGCCGACGTGGTTATCGTGGATGAGGCTCATCACTTTCGCAATCCCGGCATCAAAACGCGCCGCTCCCGCTATTGGCAAATGCAAGACCTGGCCAAGGGCAAGCAGTTGTTCATGCTCACGGCCACACCCATCAACAACCGGCTGATAGACCTTCAGCATTTGATTGAACACTTCACCGGCCGGCAGGCCGATTACTTCAAAGACACGCTGGGCATCCACTCTCTTCCCGGGCACTTTCGCAAGCTCGAAAAAGAGCTCATGAAGCGCCTGGGCACCGATGTTGTCCAGGGCGAACTGGTCGGGCTGGAGACGACCGATTTGTTGTCGCATGATCCCTTGCTGCGTGAACTGGTGATTCAACGCAGCCGCGCCTATGTCAAACAAAGCCAGATCACCGCTGGCGCCCGCGAAGCGCTTTTCCCCAAACGCGAAGCGCCCAAGGTGGCCGACTACTCCATCAAGAAAACCTATGGCAAGTTGCTGGCCATGGTCGAAAAGGCATTCAACAAAAAGACGCCGCTGTTCACGCTGCCCATGTATTACCCTTTGGCCTATTCCAAAGTGCCGGTGGAGGATGGTTTTGAAGACAACCGTCAGAAGCAGGTCGTGGGCTTGATTCGGGTGTTGTTTCTCAAGCGGTTTGAGAGTTCTGCCCGCGCTTTTGAGTCCTCTTGCCAGCAGTTGCTGCTCAAGCTCATGGCCTTTGTGCAGGTCAACAGCACCACCAAACATGAGGCCACCAGCCCCGTGGTGCAGTTCATTGTGCGCAGTGTGGACGAGATTCTGAAAACCGAATTTGGCATTGACGACGGCCTGGCCAGCACCATCACCTGGCGCTGCGATTCTTGTCGGAAACGATCGGCGCGATTGAACCCATGGCTGCGACCAATCAATTCGGCCCGAATGCAGCTTGGTCGAATGGAAGGTTTCTCAAGCAGATCACCTTGATACGCGTCGTCGGCACCAACCGGGAAATCGAACACGTCGCCGCAGAAACAGCCGAAGCATTTCTGGCCATGGCAGGGGCAGCAAAAACCGAAGGCCGCGTCGTGGGGCTCAACAGTGGATTTCGCTCATACCCAGAGCAAAAACAGCTTTCCGATGGCTGGCAACGGCGACTGCCAGACTTCAATCCAGCGAATCCCCCAGGCTTCTCAAACCATCATAACGGCATTGCCTTTGATTTTGACGTGGGCGCCGGGCCAGGCAATCCCACCTATGACTGGCTGGCCCGGAACGCGACGCAATTTGGTTTTGTGCGGACGGTAAAGCGTGAGGTCTGGCATTGGGAATTTTTGCCAGACAAGGCTGAGGCAGCGCGCATGCGGGGGGCTCATGAATCGTTTTAGGGGAATCGAGGGCGGATCGACCGCACCAGCGCAGCCGGTGTGGTATCGGCCGGCGTAGTGGCGCGATCAGCGCCCACGCGTCAGCATCGCGGACGCGCGCCCGTAATGCCGCCCCAGCCAGTCGGGCCGTGGGCTGGCGGCGAGTGGCTGGCCGCGCATGGTTTCAAGATCAAGGAAGAGTTCAATGACGAACTCGATGAACAGGCGCACTCGGGGGAGGCGGCGCACACTGGTGCGGTACAGCAGGTTGACCGGCGGCGCCTCGGTTGATTCCCAATCGCCGAGCGCCCGCACCAGGGCGCCGGACGCAATGTCGTGCAAATTGGTCCAGTCCAGCGCGCGCACCACGCCCTCGCCGGCCAGGGCGTGGTGGATGACTATTTCGCGGTGGGCATTGCTGGTCAGCAACCAGCCCCGAGCTGTGACAGCTTCTTCTTCCTGTCCGCGCCGGAACTCCCAGCGATCCATCACCGTGCCATCCAGCGCCCGGATCGGCAGGCAGTTGTGGTGCTCAAGATCCCTGGGCCGCTGCGGCATGCCATGCCGGGCCCAGTAGTCCGGCGACGCAAGAACGATGAAGCGCCCTGCCGCGATGCGACGCTGCACCAGATTCGGCAGGTTCGGCCAGCCCATCACCAGGAACACGTCGATGCCGGAGGTTTCCTCTTCGGTGACGCGCTGGAATTCGCGTACGTCCAGCGTGATTTCGGGATAGCGCGCATGGAAGCGCGGCAGGGCACGCGTCAGGCACCCGTTAGCGATGACATGCTGCACCCCGACGACCACGGTGCCCGGCGCACGGGCAACGCTGGCGCGCGTCTGCTCCTCAGCCTCGGTGAGTTGTTCCAGTGCAGGCAGGCAGGCATCCAGATAGCTGCCGCCCGCAGCGGTCAGGATCAGGCCGTGAGAGGTCCGCTCAAACAGCAGCACACCCAGAGTTTTCTCGAGCGCTGCCACCAGTTTGGCGACGGCAGTCACGCTGACCCCAAGCCGCCGTGCCGCGCCGGAAAAACTCTTCTCGTGGGCTGCGGCACCGAAATATTCCAGGGCACGAAGCTTGTCCATAAGTCTCCTTGCAAACCCAGACGCCTCAACCAAAAGTTGAAGCGCCCGGCAACCGCCCGAGTATTGCAGCTTTCGACGCCGACTTTTAAAGTGCAATGGACCAACCCACCTTACCGGAGTACACCATGCGCAAACTGATTTCCATCTGCCTTCTGGCCTGCGCCACCTGGCTCGCACCCGGCGTGCTGCTGGCGCAAGAGCCGCAGTGGCCGGCCAAACCCCTGCGCATCATCGTACCGGGCGGTGCCGGCGGCGTGCTGGACATACGTGCCCGCTGGCTGGCGCCACGCCTGGCAGCAGCCCTGGGGCAGGCCGTGACCGTCGAAAACAAGGCCGGGGCTGGCGGCAATATCGGTACCGAGATGGGGGCGCGAAGCGCCCCCGATGGCTACACCCTGGTGTTCATCCACCACGGCACCATGGCAGTGAACCCGCACCTGTATGCGCGGGCCGGCTATGACCCCTTGGTGGACTTCATCGCGTTGACCCGCGTCGGCGGCTCCGCCACGCTGGTGCTGGCGGTGGCTGCCGACAGTCCTGCCAAAGATGTGAACGAGCTGGTGCGCATGGCCAGGGAAAAGCCGGGCCGCTTGAGCTTCGGGTCGCCGGGTATCGGCACGCCGCCCCATATGGCTGGAGAACTTTTCAAGCGGCTGGCCGGCATCGATGTGATTCATGTGCCGTACAAAGGCGGAGGCCAGGCGGCGAACGACCTGATAGCCGGGCACGTCAATTGGACTTTCGACGGCAGCATGGTGCAGTTGCCGTTGATTAAGGCCGGGCGCACCCGCGCGCTGGCCGTGACCGGCAGCGCCCGCGTGGCCGGCCTGCCGGATGTGCCTACGCTGGCTGAGGCGGGCGTGCCTGGCTACGAATTCACGGCCTGGTCAGGCATTGCCTTGCCGGCAGCAACGCCGCCCCCCATCGTGGCCAGGCTGCATGCTGAAATCAGCAAGATTCTCGGCAGCGCCGAAGCCCGGGAGTATTTCGGCAGCCTGGGCCTGAGCGCCGGTGCCGACAGCATGGATGCGTTCGCGGCGCAGATCCGCGCCGATCACGCCAAGTGGGGCGACATCATCAAGCAGACCGGCATGAAGGCTGAATGACGTTGCGAACGCAGAAAGGCAAAAAGGCCCCATCATGCACACACAAACCTCATTGGCGAACAACCCCACCGGCATGTCTCAAAGCGGTGGCGACCGCGAGCGCTTGTTGGGCCTGATCAACGCAAGCTGGACCACACAGGTGATTGCAACCGCGGTTGAGTTGGGGCTGATCGAAGCCTTGGCCCCTGGCCCTGCGAGCATTCAGACGCTGGCCGAGACCAGCCAGGCCCACGCGCCGTCGCTCGGTCGGCTGCTGCGTGCCATGGCCAGTCTGGACCTCTGCACGCAAAACGCGGCTGGCGACTTCAGCCTGACACCCACCGGCACCCTGTTGTGCGCTGGCCGGGCCGACTCCCTGTGCGCCTGGGCCGAACTGGGCGGTGGACGAATCTGGGCGCAATGGGGGCGGCTGGGCGAGTCGGTGCGCATCGGGAAGAGCATCCGAAAACTCACACTTCCCGAGGACGACTTTTCGCATCTTGACGACGATGTGCAGGCCGCTGACTTGTTCAATCGCGCCATGGTCGAACTGACCCGATCCGTTGCAAGCGATGTCGCGCGCAGCGTGGATCTCAGCGCGGCGCGGCGCGTGGTCGACGTGGGCGGCGGCTACGGGCCGCTTCTGTGCAGCATCCTGGAGGCGAACCCGTCGTTGCATGGCGTGCTGTTCGACATGGCGCATGCCACCGGGCAGCTTGCACCGCACTTCGAGGCCGCTGGCGTAGCCAATCGTTGCGAGCTTGCGACGGGCGACTTCTTCAAGGCGGTGCCACCGGGCGCGGATGTCTATTTGCTCAAAAGCATTCTTCATGACTGGGACGATGAGCGCTGCATCGTAATTCTGCGCAACTGCAGACGCGCCATGCACTCCACGGCGCGTCTGCTGATCGTCGAACGCATTGCCTCAGACCGGGTGAGCACTTCGCCGCGCGACCAGGCGGTGGCGCGGGCAGACCTGCACATGATGGTGGCCAATGGCGGATGCGAGCGCACGCAGGCCGCTTACCTTGGCTTGCTTGAAGCCGCCGGCCTGCGGCTTGCGCAGGTGACGTCGCTGCCGGGCCCGTACAGTGTCTTGGCGGCAGTACCGCGCTGAAGCACCGGCCAGCATTTCGCCCGTGAACTCGGTCGGCATTGTCACTGCCCGTGATGCGCTGTGCATCCAGTTCACTGAAAACCAAGCGTGGGACACAGTGCGCGACTTCGCCAAGCGGCAAGCTGAGGATGCGCGGGTGGTTTATGACTTGGGCGTTGATTCACAAGATTGGCAAGTTGCCCTGGCTCAAAAGGATCTCAACGACCGCGACTCAAACAAAAAGCTTTTGCAGCCCATCCTTTATCGACCATTTGACGTTCGGCACAGCTACTACACTGGGCAGGCCAGCCGGTTTATGGTGCGGCCTCGCCCAGAAGTGATGCTGCACATGTTGGCTGGTGACAACATAGCACTGTCGCTAGTTCGCAGTACAGAAATTATGGGCGGCTACGAGCATGTGTTTGTTTCCAACCTGCTGACGACCCACCATACGGTCTCCATTAAGGAAGTCAACTACCACTTCCCCTTGAGGCTGCAGGACGGCAGGGCGACGAAGCCGAACTTTCCGCTAACTTTGATTGCCGCCCTCCAATCCGCCCTGAACCTAACCCCGACCGACTACCGCCCCGAAGACCCCACCGCCCCGCTGCACGCCGAGAAAATATTTCACTACCTCTACGCCGTGCTGCACAGCCCAGCCTCTCGCCAACGCTACGCGGCGTTTCTGCGCACCGACTTCCCGCGCATCCCCATTCCCGGCCGCCGCAAGCTGTTCGACGCACTCGCCAAACTGGGCGCGCAACTGGTGGCTTGGCATTTGCTGGAGCATCCAGACGCTATAAAAATCGTATCTAACTATGAATATTTAACGAGGGCTACAGCCTTTTTTGGCTCTGATTTCTCGCTGCAAAGGGTGGCGGAGAAGTTTGAGGCGCTGGCCGAGGTATCCGGCACGGATGACAAAGTGGGCAAGGCCTTCATCAACGCCACCAGCGGCTTTGCCGATGTGCACCAATCCATCTGGCAGCACATCATCGGCGGCTACCAGGTGTTGCACAAGTGGCTGGACGACCGGCGCAAGGCGGGCCGCAGCTTGAGCCAGGACGACATCACGCACTGGCTGCGCGTCAATGCCGCGCTGGAGGCCACGCAAAAGCTGATGTTGCAGGTGGATGAGGCGATAGAGGCCAACGGCGGCTGGCCCGGCGAGGGCAAAGACAACGCGCAATGCGCGTTCAGCCAGAGCCATCCGCCGCCCGACGCGGCTACTGTCGCGCTGGAGCAAATGGCGCAGAATGAGCAGCTCAAGGCGCAGAAGAAGGCTGTGACCGCTATAAAAAAGGAAGCTTCTAACGCATATCCCAAAAGGGCCAAAGGCCTATTTGACCCCGATGATGATCTGGATGAGTTGGCTGCCGCATCAGGAGCCCCCCCGCGCCCAAAAGCTAAGGCCACCCCTGTCAAGGCAGCGGGTGGCGATTGATAAAAATGACAACCAGACACCATTTTGTAGACGAGGCAGGCGACACCACGCTGTTTGGCCGCCACGGCAAGGTTTTGGTCGGTACCGACCAAACCTTGCGCTTTTTCATCGTTGGCCGGCTGGAGGTTGATGACGTACCAGCGCTGGAGGCTGATCTGGATGCTTTGCGCACCCAGTTGATGGCTGATCCCCTATTGCAGGCCGTGCCTTCCATGAAAGCCGGGCAAAACCGCCCGGTTCTTTCACGCCAAAGACGACGTGCCCGAGGTGCGGCATGCCGTGTTCAAGCACTTGCTGCGGTACGACCTGCGCCTGTCGGCCGTTGTGAAGGAAAAACATCACCTGCTGGCTGATGTGCGTGGCCACGAAGCAGCCAACCCCAAATACCGGTACAAGGCCGACGGCCATGAGATTTATGACGGCTTGATCGCCCGGCTGTTTGGGCGTTTTGGCGAATTTGGGGCAGAACGGCAGGTGACGTTTGCCGTGCGGGGCAGCAAGCCACGTACTGCTGCGCTTAAAACGGTGCTGGACACCATTGACAAGGGTTTTGAGGGGGACTTTGGTTTTGCCCCGCACGGGCACACCGTCTTGACCTGGATGCACCAGCCCCCAAAACCAAAGGCAAGCCTGTCTACAGTGGGGTAGAGTTCAATGAAAAACACCCGCTGACTTTGGAAAGCCGGGCGGGTGTCTGGAATAAGGATCGAGAGATATAGGGTGAACCGAATCACCACACGACTTGAAGCCGACTTTTGTCTCTCGACAGCGTGATTGTACCGCCCTCGTTATTTTTGTGCGGAGGAAATCATCACGCCACAAAAGTTAGTTGCATGGGGTGGCGGTTCAATCACGCGGCGGCTTCTGCCACCGCCTGCTGCATCGCCGCCAACAGCGCCTGCGGGTCTTGCGCCCCGGACACGGCCACCTTCTGGTTGAAGATGAAGAACGGCACGCCGCTGATGCCCATCTGGCGGGCTTGGGCGTCGGCCTGCGACACGGCATCGCGCGTCGCCGGGTCACTCAGGTGGCGGCGCACATCGGCACTGTCCAGGCCTGCCGCGACGGCAATCTCGACCAGGACGTCGATGTCGCCAATAAAGCGGCCCTCGACAAAATAGGCCTTGAGCAGGCGTTCCTTGACGGCGTTGCCAATCGCATTGTCCGGCCCGTTCAAGGGGCTGTTTTGCGCATGGGCAATAAGGGCATGGGCCATCAGCGTGTTGGCCTGGCGCTCTATGCCGGCAAAGTTCAGATCCAGCCCGACGGCCTTGCCGGCTGCGCCCACGCGCGCGTAGATTTCCGCTGCACGCGCCGGGCCGCCAAATTTGTCTTCCAGGTATTGTTTGCGTGGCATGCCGGCTTCGGGCAGATCGGGGTTGAGCTGAAACGGATGCCAGCGGATTTGCACTTCGGGCAAGCTGGCCGCCTCGGGCAGTGCCAGCGCCGCTTCGAGCTTGCGCTTGCCTATGTAACACCAGGGGCAGACCACGTCGGACACGATGTCGATGGTGAGCGCTGGCGCGGATGTGGACACGGATAGGGGCGTTGTGGCGGAGGGTGATTGGTTCATGGGTATTCCGTTCAGGGGGTGGACGCCGCGCCGCCGTAGGCATAGGGCCCGCCGCGCTCGATGGCCTTTCGGTAGGCCGGGCGCGCCTGAAAGCGTTTGACCCAGGCGTCCAGGTGCGGGTAGTTTTCGCGGTTGGTGCGGGTACTGGCAGCTTCGCCGACAAAACTCATCTGGATGTCGGCGCCACTGAGCGTGCCGCCCACCAGCCATTCCTTGCCAGCCAGCGACTGGTTCACAAACCCCAGGTGGTTGGCGATTTCCCCCTCGATGCGCGGCGACAGCGGTGCGCCCGCGTCGCCCAGGCGCGAGACGTACAGCTTGAGCAGCAAGGGCAGCATGGCGGAGCCTTCAGCGTAATGCAGCCACTGCTGGTACAGCTCGAAATCAGCGGTGTGCGAGGCCGGCCGCAAATGGCCGTTGCCATGATGGCGGATCAGGTAGTCCACGATGGCGCCCGATTCAAACACCGTGGCGCCTTTGTCCGTGATCACGGGCGACTTGCCCAACGGGTGCACGGCGATCAGTTCAGGCGGCGCGAGCCGGGTTTGGGCGTTGCGCTGGTAGTGCTTGATTTCATATGGCACGCCAAGTTCCTCGAGCAGCCAGAGCACACGTTGTGAGCGGGAGTCATTGAGGTGGTGGACAACAATCATGGGATTCCTTCAATTGAACAGGCAGGCAGGTTACACCAGACATGGATTCCATGCTTCAATCACTACCAAACTTTTTTGGAACCTCCATGTCAACGTCGTCAAACTTAACCCCGCGCTCGGGCAAATTGGCCCGCTTTCCCAGCCTGCTGGGAACCCGCGTTTTCATCACTGGCGGCGGCACCGGCATTGGCGCGGCCATGGTGGAGGCGTTTGCCGAACAGGGCGCCCAGGTGGCTTTTGTGGACTTTGCCCAGGCAGAAAGTGAGGCGCTGGTGAAGAAGATCGCGGCGGCCGGGCAAGTGGCACCCTGGTTTCAACCCTGCGACGTGCGCGACGTGGCGGCGCTGCAGGCCGCCATCCACCAGGCCATCAAGGACCTGGGTGATTTTTCCACTCTGGTCAACAACGTTGCGCGTGATGACCGGCACAGCATTGAATCGGTGACGCCGGAGTACTGGGAAGAGCGCATGGCTGTCAACCAGCGCCCGGCTTTTTTTGCCATCCAGTCCCTGGTGCCGGGCATGAAGCGCCTGGGCGGCGGCGCCATCATCAACCTGGGGTCTACCGGCTGGCAAGGCAAAAACGGAGATTTCCCGCTTTATTCCATTGCCAAGTCGTCGATGAACGGCCTCACGCGCGGCATGGCGGGCAATTTGGGGCCGCACCGCATCCGGGTCAACACCATTTCGCCGGGCTGGGTCATGACAGAGCGCCAGATCAAACTCTGGCTCAACGCCGAAGGTGAAGAAGCCATCAAGCGCAACCAGTGCCTGCCCGACAAGATGCAGCCGTCAGACATTGCCTGCATGGCCCTGTTTTTGGCGTCCGATGACGGCGCCATGTGCACGGCGCAGGAGTTCAAGGTGGACGCCGGCTGGAATTAGGTCGTATCATGCCTGCCCAATGTGCTGATCATGATGCTGCTGCTGACCATCGGCCGCCGCATCTACGCTGTAGCCCTCGTGAAATATGCGTAAGTAGCTACTGTGGTTGTAGCATCAGCGCCGTCGACCTGAACCCCCGCAACGACGCTGGCGCTCGCAGTCGCTGGCCCTTCGGGCGACCATCTGCAGTACGCAACGATGGGGCCGTCGCGCAAACTCGCTGCGCTCAAACACGCGCGACTCTGTCGGTCTGCTGCGCAGCCCCCAGACCCCATCGTTTTACGTGCTTCGAGGCAGCGACAGACGAGCGCCAGCGCCGTTGCGGGGGTTCAGGCTTGGGCTGATTGAGGCGATCCGTTGGATCTGTTTTCTTGGGTAAACTGGGCTGTTACCCTCGTCGGATATGCGTATATAGCTACCATTACTATAGCAAAAGTAAACAAATCCAAGGTTTGAGTTAGGCATCGCGGTCGGCACAGCAAGCTGGGGTTTTGCGGCGGCGGTGGCTTTGGACGCGTCTTGGCCGACGATGACGATCTATCCCACCTCGACCCGCGCGCAGTACGCCTCGATTGTCCGCTTCCACGCGGGCCGAGCCAGGCACCGATCCCGATACGACGCGATTCCCGGATACGGCGCGATCAATCCCTGGTCCTTGATGCCCGCTGAGAGCACGTGCGCCATCAGGATGTCGGCGACGGTAAACCCCTTTGTTGCGACGAAGTCGCGGTCAGCGAACCAGCGCTCCAGGTTCGTCAGCACCCGATTCACCCAGCCGACCAGGAACTCGCGGTGCTTGCCGCAGCTGCCGTCCGCTGTCCAATCGAGCACCATCAGGTTGAGCAGCGGGGGCTCGACCGAGTTCATTGCGGCGAAGCACCAGCGCATCACCTGCGCCTCGCCAGCGCGGTCACCGGGGATCAGGCGGCCAGACTTCTTCGCCAGGTAGACGAGGATGGCAGCGGATTCGGACAGCACCAACCCGTCGTCGTCGACCGACGGAATCTGCTCGAAGGGGCTGACCCGGCGATAGGCTTCGGTGCTCAGATCGTGGGCGGGGTGGTCCATGCCGACAAGCTCGAACGGCAGTTGCATCTCTTCGAGCGCCCACAGCACTCTCAGGTCGCGGGTATGGCCGCGCGCGGCAGCGTTGACCTTCGAAAAGCCGTAAAGCTTGAGCATGGTGACGTTCCTTCGTTGAGACTGCCCTGATGCGGAGGTGGACCTAATGCGGAGCTAAAGCGAGCTAAAAGCCAGGATTAGGACGCCCCCAGCCGTCCGAGTATTTCGCGAATCTTCGGCTCCGGTTTCCAATATCCAGGCCCCTTCAAGAATTTGCCGTTTTTATCATAAATCGGCTTTCCGTCGGCGCCGAGTTTGCTTTCGTTGCTGTCCATAATGACACTCAACACTCCCTCAAGCGGGAGACCATACTTGAGCGCCTCCGACCGACAGTAGACGATGATGTCGCCGAGTACATCCGCAATTGCTACCGCCAAATCTGTTGCGCTGGCGCCATTGCGTGCAGCTTCGATGATCTCGTCGATTTCGTCTA
>JANMVT010000175.1:0-4940 GCA_031392945.1 Rhodoferax sp.
GGTTTGCGGCAGGAACTTGCCGCTGGACGTGGCCGACAGCGAGACGAAGAAGTTGGGGTTGTCTTTGGCGCGTTGCATCAGCACGCGGCTCGAAGCGCCCATGCCCACCGCGCCCCAGGCCTTGGCCCGGGCGATGTCAAAGCGGAACATGCTGGCGCCGTCTTCGCTGGCAAAGGCCTTGAGGTTGCCGGAGGCGTCGAGCACGGCGATGCCCATGGGTTTGTAGCCGGCTTCGCGGGCCTTGGCCACGGCCACGGAGAGGATGGTGTTGGCCTGGGCCAGGGTAAGTGCGGACATGGGTTCTTTCAAAAAACAGCAGGTGGAGAAAATTATCGGACAACAGGGCGGGGAACGAGTCGGGAAGTTGAGACCAAGCTCAGGCCACGTTCAAGCAGGCAGCCGCGTCAGCGCCTCAAAAGCATATTTGTTCATGCTGCCAAACATAGCACTAGCCGGGTGCGGCACAAAGCGAGTATGGCAATCAAGCACCGCCGGCAGCCCCGAGTTGAGCGCGCGGGCCATCGCAGGTGCGACATCCTGCGCATGCGTTACGGTTTCGCCAAAACAGCCAAAGCCCCTGGCGATGGCCGCGTAATCAGTGCCATCCAGGGCTGTGCCCATTTCAAAATCAAGCTGCTTGCGCTGGCCTGCGCGGATGATGCCCCAGGAGGCATTGTTGTGGATGACGGTGACGACCGGCAGGCCGCTGCGGCGCGCGGTGTCCAGCTCTTGCAACGTAAAGCCAAACGAGCCGTCGCCGGTGATATTGACGACGGCTTTGTCCGGGTGCAGCAGCTTGAGCGCAAGCGCATACGGCAGGCCAAAGCCGAGGTGGCTCATGCCGGGCTCGTGGAAGCGGGTGCACACGTCGTGCACCGGGGTGAAGTCGTTGCTCCAGAAAGTGGTGTGACCGCCGTCGAACACGGCCAGGGCATCGGCGGGCAGTGCATGGGCAATGGCTTGGGCCAGTGCGGCAGGGTGCATGGGCTCGCTTGTCTTTGCGCCCTGTCCGCTCCCGCCGCCCTGCAAGTTGTCAGCCCGGCTTGTCGGTTCATGGGCCATCGCAGCCAGTGCGGCGTCGTACCCAGCCCGCACTGCGCGCATGCGCGGGAGCCAATTGTCCTCGCAGGCAATCTGCGGTGCCGTGCCGAGTGCTGCCAGCAGGTCAGCCAGCGCCAGGCCTGCGTCGGCCACCATGGCCACTTCGTGCAGCGCGGGTGAGCCCAGGGCGGACGCGTCGATATTGACGTTTATGAGCCGATGGTGCCTGCGCGCCAGCGGCCCCAGCTCGTCCCACATCCATGACGAGTACCGGCACCCCACGTTGAGAATCACGTCGGCCTCTTCAAACGCGGTTTTGACGGCCTGCCCGGCGATGATGCCGCCATGGCCGATGAAATTCGGACTGCTGCTGGGCACCACACCCAAGGCCATTTGGGTGGGCACCACGGGGGCCTTCAGCCAAGTCGCCATCGTACGGACCGCCTCTGCTGCGCCACTCATCACCACCCCGCCACCGGCCACGATCAGCGGCCTTTTTGCCGAGCGCAGCAGGGCCACGGCCTGCGTGACCAGCGCCGCAGCAGGTCGTGAGCCCATCGTGGCGCGGTAACGTGCCGGGGCCAGATCAAACTCATCGTCGGCAAACTCGCAGACACCTGCGAGCACGTCTTGCGGAATGTCCAGATGCACCGGGCCGGGCCGGCCGCCCAGGGCCTCGCGAAAGGCGCGGCGCACGAGTTCCGGCATGCGGCGCCCATCGTGCACCACGGCATTCCATTTGGTCAACGGAGCCAGCACGGCTCGGGTGTCCATGTCCATGAACATGCCGCTGTGCGGGTAAGCCGCCGCGCGGTGCTGGTTGGTGGTGATGGCCAGCAGCGGCAGGTTGTTGTTGAAAGCCACGCCCATGCCCGAGGCCAGGTTAAGGCCGCCGGGGCCCATTTCGCCCAACGCCACCGCCATACGGCCCGAACCCGCGTGCACCGCTGCCGCCATCATCGGCCCGGCTGCCTCGTGGCGCACGCCCACGTAGCGGATCGAGGGCTGCTGTGAAATGGCATGGATCAGCGGGGCCAGCTTGCCGCCCACAATGCCAAATACAAAGCCTATGCCTTCCGCCTGCAAGACGCGCACCAGCGCCTGGGCGCCTGTGAGTTTTAGCATCAACCTAATCTTCTGCGGTAAAGCCAGTCGCTTTTGCAATCACGCTCCAGCGATCAAAATCCCGCTTGACGATGCGGGCGAATTCGTCGGCTGACTGGGTCACGGGTTGCAGGCCATTCTTGTCCAGCGCTTCGACAAAGTCGGGGGCCTGCAAACCTTCACGCACGATGGCATTGAGCCTGTTGACCATATCCATCGGCGTTTTGGCCGGCACAAACCAGCCTAGCCATTCCTGCAGGGCGATATCCTTGTAGCCCTGTTCGACCATGGTGGGCACGTCGGGCAAAAAGACCGAGCGCTCGGCACTGGTCACCGCCAGCGAACGCAGCTTGCCGGACCGCACATGCGGCAGCACCTCGCCAATCACGTTGAAGCTCACCGGCACCTGGCCGCCCATCACATCCTGCAACAGGGGCGCACCGCCCCGGTAAGCCACGCTGGTGAACTCAAAACCCGCCGCCTTTTGCAGCATCATGCCGGCGAAATGCAGGGCTGAGCCGGCCGCCGGAATGCCGTAACTGGCCATTTTGGGATTGGCTTTGGCCCATCGGATGTACTCGGCCACGGTCTTGATCTCGGCGGGCAAGCCGGGGCCTGCGGTGAACGAGAAGGCGTAGGTCACTGTGGAGCACACGGGGATAAAGTCGGCCATCGGGTCGTAATTGAGCTTCTTGTAGGTGTTGGGGTACAGCACCATGGGTGAGCTGGGAATCTGCAAAATCGTCAGGCCGTCGGGCGCAGCCCGCTTGACGTATTCCACCGCAATGCGACCGCCGGCCCCGACGCGGGACTCGACCAAAATATTGGACGCGTATTTGCCGCGCATGCGCTCGCTCAAGGGGCGCGCCACGTAGTCGCCCATGCCACCCGCCGGAAAGCCGGAAATGATGAAGGCATTGCCCGCGCTCTGGGCCCCAGCGCGTTCTGCCATGGCCAGTGCCGAGAGGGCGGCCGTGCCCATGACCATTTTTCGTCTGTTCAACATGTGTGTCTCCTGCAGGTTTGTCCGGATGATGATTTCAATCGCACCCTCGACTGTGATGTCAAGGGAGAAATTCCGCCATGGACGAAACTGCGCTGGACGTGTAGATTTCCGGCATTGGGTTATCCTGCCCCGATGAAAACCGCCGCCTTGGCCGCCACCTCTAAGCCTGCCACACCCCTGATGATGGTTCCATTCAGGGAAGTCCGGCATTTTCAGCCTGAGGATTCGCTGTATTACGAACCCATCAAGGTGCGTGGGCAGCAGTATGAATGGACAATTCCGGCCCACCGGCACGAGGGCCTGCACCAGTTCCAGTTGCTGACCCAAGGCTCGGCCGTGGCGACGCTGGACGGCGAGCAGATTGAAATGCGGGCGCCAACCGCCCTGATGGTTGTGCCCGGTGTCGTGCATGGTTTCGTTTACGAGCGCGCCAGTGTCGGCCAGCAGATTACTGTGCCCACCGAGTCGCTGCGGTCCTGGCTGGAGGCTGCGCCCGCCCTGGCTGCGCAACTGAGCCAGTCCATCCACGTGCCGCCGGACCGCATTGGCGGCGACCTGGATGAATGTGAAGAACTTTTTGCTTTGTTGGCCCGCGAGTTTGCGCTTGGCCGCCCTGGCCGCGCGGAGGCCCTCAATGCCCACGCGCTGTTGCTGGCCCTGTGGTTTCTGCGCCATGACGCAGGCGGCCATTCCGGCCTTCGCCAGCAGGTTCTGCGCGATACGCTGGTGCGACGCTACCGCGTCCTGCTGGAGCAGAACTTCCGCAGTCAGCGCCCGGTGCAGTTTTATGCGGAGGCGCTGGGCATCACCGCCGACCACCTGAGCCGCAGCTGCCGCGCCACCACGGGCGAAGGGGCGCTGGACCTGATGCATGGCCGCGTGGCGCTCGAAGCCCGCCGCCTGCTGGCGTATACGCCGGGCTCGGTCACCGAAGTGGCCCGTGAGCTGGGGTATGAAGACCCGGGGCACTTCAGCCGTTTCTTTTCGAAGGCCGTCGGGCAGGCGCCCTCAGCCTACCGCGAGGCCGTTGCCCGGGGTCTCGCCACCGCACCTGGCCTGGCCAAATGAAGATTTACCTGGTCGGCGGCGCGGTTCGCGACAGCTTGCTGGGGCTGCCCGTCGTTGACTGTGACTGGGTGGTGGTCGGGGCCAAACCAGAAGACATGGTGGCCTTGGGTTTTCTGCCCGTGGGCAAGGATTTCCCGGTTTTTTTGCATCCGGTCACGCACGACGAATACGCGCTGGCCCGCACCGAGCGCAAGACGGCCCCCGGTTACCGCGGCTTTGTGATCCACGCCGACCCGCAAGTGACGCTGGAGCAGGATCTGGCACGACGCGACATTACTATTAATTCAATAGCATACTATTCAATATCCACAGGGGAAATTGGCACGATTTCTTCCAAAAATGGAGAAATCAAGCTGGAACCGGCCAATTTGATCGACCCGTTCGGCGGGCAGTGCGACCTGGCCGCCAAGGTATTGCGCCACACCACCGACGCATTTCGCGAAGACCCGGTGCGCATCCTGCGTCTGGCCCGGTTCGCCGCGCGCTTCCCGGATTTTTCAATCGCGCCTGAGACCCTGCAACTGATGTGCGGGATGGTGGCGCAGGGCGAGGCCGACCACCTGGTGGCCGAACGCGTGTGGCAGGAATTGGCCAGGGGTTTGATGGCCGCCAAACCCTCGCGCATGTTGGCGGTGCTGGACGAATGCGGCGCGCGCGCGCGCTTGTTGCCCGAAATCCGCTGGAACGACGATGCGGCCAGTGTGCTCGACCTCGGCGCGCG
>JANMVT010000271.1:0-22684 GCA_031392945.1 Rhodoferax sp.
CGAATGGTGCGGCCCATGCAAGATGATCGCGCCGATCCTCGACGAGGTCTCCACCACCTACGCCGGCAAATTGCAGGTGACCAAGATGAATGTCGATGAGAACCGCGACATCCCGGCCAAATTCGGCATTCGCGGCATCCCCACGCTGATGTTGTTCAAGAACGGCGTGCTTGCCGCTACCAAGGTCGGCGCCATGAGCAAGGCGCAAATGACGGCCTTCATTGACCAACAACTCGCCTAGGGCATTCACCCCCAGTCTTGGCACAGCTCCAAGACTGGCGTTTTTCCTGTCATAATCCGCCCATATCACCAGTTTTACAAACCTGGTTCGAGTTACCGGCTTGGCCTCAAGGCGTGCAGCAACCCCTCTGCCGCCACAGAAACCCCCCAGATTTTTTTCCCGTATTTCCTGAATTCCGTTCGACAACCTCCGATTTTTCGGCCTCAGTCTCAACGCCCGCAAAGGGCCCAATTCCATGCATTTAAACGAACTCAAGGCACTGCACGTGTCGGAAGTCCTCAAGCAGGCTGAAGAGCTTGAAATTGAAAACACCGGCCGCATGCGCAAGCAAGAGCTGATGTTCGCCATCATCAAAAAGCGCGCCCGCACCGGCGAGCAGATCATCGCCGACGGCGTGCTGGAAATTTTGCCTGACGGCTTCGGCTTTTTGCGCAGCCCGGACACCAGCTACACCGCCAGCACGGATGACATCTACATCAGCCCGAGCCAGGTGCGCCGTTTCAACTTGCACACCGGCGACATGATCGAAGGCGAAGTGCGGACGCCCAAAGACGGCGAGCGTTATTTCGCGCTGAACAAGCTCGACAAGGTCAACGGCGGCGGCCCTGAAGAGAACAAGCACAAGGTGATGTTCGAGAACCTGACGCCGTTGTTCCCCAAGGTCCAGATGAAGCTGGAGCGCGACATCAAGGGCGACGAAAACATCACCGGGCGCGTGATCGACATCATTGCCCCGATCGGCAAAGGCCAGCGCGCCCTGCTGGTGGCCCCGCCCAAGAGCGGCAAAACGGTGATGATGCAGCATATCGCCCACGCCATTGCCGCCAACTACCCCGACAGCTACATGATGGTGCTGCTGGTGGACGAGCGCCCTGAAGAGGTGACCGAGATGCAGCGCACCGTCAAGGGCGAAGTCATCGCCTCCACCTTTGACGAACCGGCTGCCCGCCATGTGCACGTTGCCGAGATGGTGATCGAGCGCGCCAAACGCCTGGTCGAGCTGAAGAAAGACGTGGTGATCCTGCTGGACTCCATCACGCGCCTCGCCCGCGCCTACAACAACGTCGTGCCCTCTTCCGGCAAGGTGCTGACGGGCGGTGTGGACTCCAACGCGCTGCAACGCCCCAAGCGTTTCCTGGGCGCGGCCCGTAACGTGGAAGAAGGTGGTTCACTCACCATCATCGCCACCGCACTGGTGGACACCGGCAGCCGCATGGATGAAGTGATCTTTGAGGAGTTCAAGGGCACCGGCAACAGCGAGATCCATCTGGACCGCCGCCTGTATGAAAAACGCGTGTTCCCGTCGATCCAGCTCAACCGCAGCGGCACACGGCGCGAAGAGTTGCTGCTACAGCCCGAAGTGCTGCAAAAAACCCGCATCCTGCGCCAGTTCCTTTACAACATGGACGAAATCGACGCCATGGAACTGGTCCTGAAGCAGATGAAGGGGACCAAGAACAACCTGGAGTTTTTTGACCAGATGCGCCGGGGTGGCTGATATTGCCCCCACGGTTGCTCACTGCGTGTAGCGCCCTGCCCCCCAAGGGGGCCGCATTTTGCCTAGGGGCGGACCGGCGGCAAAATATCCACTATAATCATTGGCTTACCGAGAAAAGTACGCTGAAAAGGTTTTAGCGCGGCTATCGCACCTGAACACACAAGGAAGAGATCATGAAAGAAGGCATTCACCCCAATTACCGCGAAATTTGTTTTATGGACTTGTCCAACAACTTCAAATTCGTGACGCGCTCCTGCGCCAACACCAAGGAGATGATCAAGATGGAAGACGGCCGCGAACTGCCGCTGTACAAGCTTGACACCTCCAGCGAATCACACCCGTTCTACACGGGCACGCAAAAGTCGGTGGACAACATGGGCGGCCGCGTCGAGCGCTTCCGCAACCGCTTCGGAAAAACCGCCGCCAAATAAACGGGCGACAAAAATCCAGCAAGGGCAGCCGGTTTACCGCGCTGCCCTTTTGCTTTTTGGCCGCACCCGATTAAAGTCCTTCACCAGCAAGTTCGAACTCCACGATTGACCGCGTGAACCAGCCCACCCCCGCCATCGTCGCCCAAGGCGCCGTGCGCCGCCTTCCGCGTGTTGCGCTGTGGCTGTTCTGCATGGCCTATGTGTTGCCCGGCTTCATTGGCCGCGAGCCCTGGAAGAGCGCCGACATGACGGCCTTTGGCTACATGGCCGAACTGGCGCGCGCGGGCTCGGACTGGTTCGCGCCGCAACTGATGGGCCTGCCCCCCCGGGTTGACGGGCTCCTGCCCTACTGGCTTGGTGCCTGGGCGATCAGGTTTGCCCCCTCCTGGGTCGCACCGGACTTTGCCGCGCGTATTCCATTTGTGTTTCTGCTGGGGCTGGGCCTGATAGCGACCTGGTACGGCACCTATTACCTGGCCCGCAGCCCCAAGGCCCAGCCGGTGGCATTCGCTTTTGGCGGGGAAGCCAATGGGCCGGACTATGCCCGCGCCATGGCCGACGGCGGCCTGCTGGCCTTCATTGCCTGCCTTGGCCTGGCACAGTTGTCGCATGAAACCACACCGGCGGCGGCGCAGTTGTGTTTCACCGCCCTCGGTTTTTACGCGCTTGCCGCTTTGCCGCACCGGGTTGTGGCTCCGGCTGTATGCGCCGTGCTCGGTTTTGTCGGCCTGGCTTTGTCTGGCGCGCCGACTTTGTCGATCGCCCTCGCTGCGGGCGGCCTGTTGGTCCACTTGCTGGACGGTCCGCTGGAGGCAGAGCAGGCCCAGGACCAGGCCGAACCGGCCAGGCCTGGCGCCGCGTGGCACACCATTCGGATCTGGGGCTTCGCGCTGCTGCTGGCAGGCCTGGCGGCGCTGGCCACCGCGCTTGATTTATGGCGCTGGCGCATCGAACTACCCCACGCTATCCGTGGCGAATGGCGTGGCATTGGCCGCCTGCTGCTGTGGTTCACCTGGCCGGCCTGGCCGCTGGCGATGTGGACGCTTTGGCGCTGGCGCCGCCAACTGCGGCAATTGCTGCAAGGCAACATGAGCCGCCATCTTGCCCTTCCGCTGTGGTTTGTCTGCGTGTCCATCGGCGACACCTTGCTGACCAGTTTGGGCGACCGCGCCCTGCTGCTGGCGCTGCCGGCGTTGGCCGCCTTGGCCGCTTTTGCCTTGCCCACTTTGGGGCGCAGCGTGGCAGCATTGGTGGACTGGTTCACCCTGCTTTTTTTCTCGGGCTGCGGCATCATCATCTGGGTCGTCTGGATCGCGCTGCAAACCGGTGTGCCGCCGCAACCGGCGGCCAATGTGGCGCGCCTGGCGCCGGGGTTCGCCCACAGCTTTTCGCTGATACCTTTTCTGGCTGCAGTGGCAGCCACACTGGCCTGGGCCTGGCTGGTGCATTGGCGGGTGGGGCGCCACCGCGCCGCGATCTGGAAGAGCCTGGTGCTGCCCGCCGGCGGCGCGGCACTAAGCTGGATGTTGCTGATGACGCTGTGGCTGCCCTTGCTGGACTTCGCCCGCAGCTACACGCCCCTGGTCGAGCCCATCAGTGCGGTTGTGCCCCAATTTGACTGTGTTGAATCTTATGGCCTGGACCGCGGCCAGATCGCGGCGTTCAAGTTTCAGGCCAGGCTCGACCTTCGGTCGGCCGGCCAACCAGCCAGTTGCCCATGGCTTCTGGTGGATCGCGATTCCGTCAAGACCCTGGGCAGCGCGGTGGATCTCAGGCAATGGACGCCGCAATACATCGGCTACCGACCCAGCGACCGCGATGACGACGTGGTGTTGTACCGTTGGGTGTCGCGTCCTGCGGCCAGCAACACACTGCGCCCCGCAACGCGCAAATCAAACTGATCCCGGCGAACCGCCAGGCCCCAAGCCAAAGCCCAAACACCGAGGCCGCCCTTGCTTTTGCCTGAACTGAAAATCATCGCCCGCCATGCCGGCACGGTGCTGGTCGGGCAGTTGGCCACCATGGCTTTCAGCATCACCGACACCATTGTGGCGGGCCGGTACGCCGACACTTCGCTGGCGGCGCTGTCGGTCGGCGCGGCGGTTTATGTCAGCGTCTTTGTGGCTTTGATGGGGGTGTTGCAGGCGCTGCTGCCGGTCTGGGCCGAGCTGCACGGCGCGCGGCGCCACGCGGCCGTGGGGCAATCCTTCCGCCAGGCGCTGTATTTGTGCGCCATCACCATCGTGCTCGGAATGGCCATCCTGCTCTTTCCAGGCGCCATTCTGCGATGGACGGATGTGCCACACGCCATGCGTCTGGAAGTTGAGCAATACCTCGCTGTGCTGGCTCTGGCGTTGCCGCCGTCCTTGCTGTTTCGCATGTACAGCACGCTCAACCAGAGCCTGGGGCATCCCCGCCTGGTGACCTGGCTGCAGATCGGGTCGTTGGCCCTGAAAATCCCGCTCTCGATCTGGTTTGTGTTTGGCGGGGCGGGCTTCGAGCCCCAAGGCGCGGTGGGCTGCGCCTGGGCCACTCTGGTGGTGAACTATCTGCTGCTGGCGGTGGCGCTGTTCATGCTGAAGACCCAGGCGATTTATCGTCCCTACGCCATCTGGCAGCGCCTGGAAGCGCCACGATGGGGTCAGATCGCAGGCTTTGCGCGCCTGGGTGTTCCGGGCGGCTTGGCCATCATGGTCGAAGTCACATCGTTCACCCTGATGGCTTTGTTCATCGCCCGCCTGGGAACCGTCGCCTCTGGCAGCCACCAGATCGCCACCAACATCACAGCCGCGATGTACATGCTGCCGCTGTCGATTTCCATCGCCGCCAGCGCGCGCGTCAGCTATTGGCTGGGCGCGGGCGTTCCGGCCAATGCCAGGGCCGCCGTCACCCTGGGGTTCTCGATGGTCGCGGCAAGCGCATTGTTTCTGAGCGCAGGCCTGTTGCTGGCGCGTGAGGCCGTGGCCCATATTTATTCGCACAACGGCGAAGTGGCAACCATGGCCGTACCCCTGCTGGGTTGGGTCGTGGTCTACCATTTGTTCGACGGCCTGCAGGCGCTGTGTGTGTTTCTGCTGCGTTGTTACAGGGTGGCCGTCGCCCCCCTTCTGGTCTACGGCGTGTTGCTGTGGGGCGGCGGTCTGGGCGGCGGCTACCTGCTGGCCTACCGGGGCCTCGGGCCGTGGGAGGCTTTGCGCTCGCCAGCTGCGTTTTGGGCCACCAGCGCAACGATGCTGGCCGCAACCGCAGTGATCTTCATTGCCATTCTCCGGCAGGTGATGAAACGGGATCAGCGCCCAAGCTGACCGCATTTGCGTTGCGGGCGGTTCTCACGCGGCCGGCCGGGAACAGCATGCTGAAGGTTGAACCCTTGCCCGGAACGCTTTCGATGCGCAGCTCGGCCCCGTGGCGCTGGGCCACATGTTTGACGATGGCCAAGCCCAGCCCGGTGCCGCCCGTGTCGCGCGAACGGCTGCGGTCTACGCGGTAGAACCTCTCGGTCAAACGCGGAATATGCTCCGGCGCGATCCCCGGGCCGTTGTCCTTCACCGAGAACTTGCCGCGTCCGTCGGGCAGGGGCTGCCATCGCACATGGATCACGCCACCGGCCTGGGTGTAACGCACCGCGTTGCAGGCCAGGTTGATCATGGCGCTGGCCAACTCGTTGTGGGAACCTGCGACCTCACAGGCCCCGGCTTCCTCAAACTCAATCTGCTGCGGCGTCAGCGCAGTGGCATAGAGGCTTGACGACAGTCCGCGCGCAGCCTCTTCGGCCAGACGCAGCAGCCCCTGCACTGGCGTCCAGCCGGCCATGCTCACTGGCGGGTTGCCCTCGAGCTTCGAGAGCGTCAACAGGTCGCTCACCAGGGTCTGCATCCGTTGCGCCTGCTGGGCCATCAGCGCCAGGTATTTTTGCCGCTCGCCGTCGTTCAGGGGCAGACTCTGTAGGGTCTCCACAAAGCCGCCCAACACCGTCAGCGGCGTGCGGATTTCGTGTGATACGTTGGCGACAAAATCGCGCCGCATGGCATCGGCCTGCTCCAGCGCCGTAATGTCACGCGACAGCAGAAGCGAGCGCCCGCCGCCATAGGGGTGCAATTGAACGGACAGCTGAACCGGCCTGGCCGCTGTGCCCTCGGGGCCAGTCATGACCACGTCGCGCAGATAGTCGCCATCGGCAAAGTACCTGGCAAACACCGGGTCGCGCACCAGGTTGCCAATATGCTGCATCAGGTCGCGGCCCGCATCCAACCCGAAATGGGACGCCGCCGTCTGGTTGAACCACTCAATGCGGGCATCCTGATCGACCAGCACGACGCCGTTGGGCGAGACCTGCATGGCAGCGAGGAAATCCTGCAGGCGGCCGTCACTGGCCTCTGTCGCCTGTTCGCGCGTGCGCAGTTGGCGGCGCACGCGGTCGGCGATTTCACCCTGCAGGCCGCGCGCGCCGAAATCTGCTGAGGCATCACCCGCCTTGAGCCAGCGCAGCAGCCTTGCATCCAGCGCCAAGTCCCTGGCAATCCAGGCCAGGCCGCCCAGCAGGGTGCCGATGAAGATGGCCGCCCAAAGGCCTGCCGGTTCAATTTCACGCGCAAGATACCCGCCTGCCGCACCGCCCGCCAGTTGAAAAATCAGGAAAGTGACGAGGCGGGTGAGCATGCGGCTGCAGGTTGGGCGGTGGCGCGGTAGCCTGCGCCGCGCACGGTTTCAATCATCGCGCCGGCGTCGCCCAGGGCCTCGCGCAAGCGCTTCACATGCACATCCACCGTGCGTTCCTCGATGAACACGTGGTCGCCCCAGACCTTGTCGAGCAATTGCGAGCGGCTGTGCACCCGCTCGGCGTGGGTCATCAAATATTGCAACAGCTTGAATTCGGTGGGGCCGAGTTTTAGCATCTGCTGGTTGAAGGCGACCCGGTGCGTGCTGGAGTCCAGCAACAGGTTGGCCAAGGCCACCACCTGGCCGGTTTGCTCCGGCGCGCGACGGCGCAACACGGCGCGGATGCGGGCCAGCAGCTCTTTGGTGGAAAACGGCTTGGCGATGTAGTCGTCGGCCCCGGCGTCCAGTCCCGCTACGCGATCGCCCTCCTCGCCGCGCGCCGTCAGCATGATGATCGGCACGGCCTTGGTGCGCGCATGGGCGCGCCAGCGTTTGGCCAGGGACAGGCCGCTTTCACCCGGCAGCATCCAGTCGAGCAAGATCAAATCGGGCAACACGGCATCAAGCTCGCGCTGCGCGCTGACGCTGTCCATCGCCCACGTGGGCGCAAAGCCGTTGTGGCGCAAATTCACCGCGATGAGCTCGGCGATGGACGGCTCGTCTTCGACAATCAGGACCCCAGGAAGTTTTTTCATGGCCGCCTCATTTCACGACTGACTCGATCTGCGCGATAGAGGTGTGGCGCACGTCTTCGCCCTTGACCACATAAATAATGAACTCGGCGATGTTTTTGGCATGGTCGCCGATCCGCTCGATGGCCTTGGCAAGAAACAGCAGATCAAGGCTGGGCGAAATCATGCGCGGGTCTTCCATCATGTAGGTGACCAATTTGCGCACAAAACCATTGAACTCCTGGTCGATCAAGTCGTCCTCTTTGAGGATGGACACCGCCGCCGTTGTGTCCAGGCGGGCAAAGGCGTCCAGGGCCTTGTTCAACAGGCCTGAGGCCAGGTCGGCCGCTACACGCAGCTCCAGCGACGGCAGCGAGCGCGGCGCCCCGCTTTTGATGATGGAGCGCACCATGCGGGCGATTTTTTCAGCCTCATCGCCCACGCGCTCCAGATTGGCCGTGGTTTTTGAAATCGCGATCAGCAATCGCAGGTCGCGCGCTGTGGGCTGGCGCCTGGCGATGATGCTGGAAAGCTCCCGGTCAATCTCAACCTCCATGGTGTTGACGCGGATTTCGGTGGCCGTGACCTGGTCGGCGACTTCCATGCTGAACTGGGACAAGGCATAAATGGCCTGTCGGATCTGCGACTCGACCAGGCCGCCGAGCTCCATCACGCGGGTGGAGACCGCCGTGAGTTCGCTGTCGAACTGGGTTGACAAATGTTTGTCGGGCATAAATTCTCCTGATCAGCCGAAACGGCCAGTGATGTAGTCCTCAGTCTCCCGCCGCGAGGGCTTGAAAAACAACTGCTCGGTCGCGCCGAATTCGATCAAATCACCCAGATACATGTAGGCGGTGTAGTCGCTGCAACGCGCCGCCTGCTGCATGTTGTGGGTCACGATCACCACGGTGTAGTCTTTTTTCAACTCGCCGATCAGTTCTTCAATCTTGGCCGTGGAAATCGGATCCAGCGCCGAACACGGCTCGTCCAGCAGCAAGACCTCGGGCTTGATGGCGATGCCGCGCGCAATGCAAAGCCGCTGCTGCTGCCCGCCAGACAAGCCCGCACCGCTCTGGTTCAGCTTGTTTTTCACCTCGTCCCATAGCGCCGCCTTGCGCAACGCCCATTCGACCCGGTCATCCATGTCGGAGGCGTTCAAGTTTTCAAACAGGCGCACGCCAAAAGTGATGTTGTCATAAATCGACATCGGAAACGGCGTCGGTTTCTGGAAAACCATGCCAACCTTGGCGCGCAGCAAGGCCACGTCTTTCTTGCTGGTGAGCAGGTTCTCGCCATCCAGCATGATCTGCCCCTCGGCGCGTTGATCCGGGTACAGTTCGAACATGCGGTTGAAGACCCTCAGCAAGGTGGATTTGCCGCAGCCTGACGGGCCGATGAAAGCCGTCACTTTTTTCTCGGGGATCTCCAGGCTGATGTTCTTGAGGGCATGGTATTTGCCGTAGAAAAAATTGAGGTCTTTGACCGAAATTTTCGACTTGTCAACGTGCAGGGCATGGGTGGGCATGGCTGGTGCTCAGAGTTTGTTGCGGGTCAGCACACGGGCAAGAATATTCAGGCCCAGAACTGCGGCGGTGATCAGGAAGACACCGGCCCAGGCGAGTTTTTGCCAATTCTCATACGGGCTCATGGCGAATTTGAAGATGGTGACCGGCAGGCTGGCCATGGGCTGGCCCAACGACGAGGTCCAGAACTGGTTGCTCAAGGCGGTGAACAGCAAGGGCGCGGTTTCACCCGCGATTCGTGCGACGGCCAGCATCACGCCCGTCACCACGCCTGCACGGGCCGCCTTCAGCGTGATGCTCAAAATCACTTTCCATTTGGGCGCGCCCAGGGCGTAGGCGGCCTCCCTCAGTCCGCTGGGCACCAGCTGCAACATGTTCTCGGTGGTTCGGATGACCACAGGAATGACGATCAGCGCCAGCGCCATCACCCCCGCCCAACCGGAAAAATGTTTGAAGCGCGAGACGATCACCGCGTACACAAACAGGCCAATCACGATGCTCGGCGCAGACAGCAAGATGTCGTTGACAAAGCGGGTGACGATGGCCAGCCAGCCCTTGGTGTCGAATTCGGCCAGGTAAATCCCGGCCATGACGCCGATGGGCGTGCCGACAAAGGTGGCCAACATGACCATCAAAAACGAGCCGTACATCGCGTTGGCCAGTCCGCCCTCGTCATTGGGCGGCGGCGTCATCTGGGTCAGCGTGGCGAAGCTCAGGCCGCTTAAGCCCAACCGAACCGTTTCAAACAAAATCCAGAACAGCCAGAACAGGCCAAACGCCATTGCCAGCAAGGACAAAGCAAAGGCCGCGCGGTTGACAAGCTTGCGCTGGTCGTACCGGCTTTGCCGGACTTTTTCAATCGCCTGCGCCTGCAACAGGCTGTCGCCGGTGCTCATGACTTGGCCCCTTCACGCTTGTTCAATTGCGACAGCAGCAATTTGGACAAGGTCAACACCACAAAGGTGATGAAAAACAAGACCAGTCCCAGGTACATCAACGCGCCCTGGTGCAGGCCTTCGCCGGCCTCGGCGAATTCATTGGCCAGGGCCGACGTGATGCTGTTGGCGGCCTGGAAAAGGCTCAGTGAATCAAGCTGGTTGAAATTGCCGATGACAAAGGTGACGGCCATGGTCTCGCCAATGGCCCGCCCCAAACCCAGCATGATGCCGCCCACCACACCGGCCTTGGTGTAGGGCAACACCACCTTGGAAACCACCTCCCAGGTGGTCGCGCCCAGGGCGTAGGCCGATTCTTTGAGCAAGGCGGGCGTCACCTCGAACACGTCACGCATCACCGCCGCGATGAAGGGGATGATCATGATCGCCAGGATGATGCCTGCCGACAGGATGCCGATGCCCACCGGTGGCCCGGAAAGCAACGCACCCACATAAGGCACACCTTTGAAAAACGCCTGCAGCGGCTGCTGCACCCAGGTCGACAAAACCGGGCTGAACACCAGCAAGCCCCACATGCCGTACACGATGGATGGCACCGCAGCCAGCAATTCAATCGCCGTGCCAAGCGGCCGCTTGAGCCAGGCCGGTGACATCTCGGTCAAGAACAGGGCGATGCCGAAGCTGACCGGAACAGCGATCAACAACGCGATGAACGAGGTCATCAGCGTGCCGTAAATCATGACCAGGCCGCCGAATTCCTCTTTCACCGGATCCCAGGTGGTGCTGGCCAGGAACCCCAGGCCATATTTGTTGATGGCCGGCCAGGCGCGGATGGTGAGGGACGCCAAAATGGCGATCAGGATGGCCAGGGTGAGCAAGGCAGCGCCCTTGGCCAGCCAGCCAAAGATGCGGTCGGCCAGGGGCCCGGAGCGGGCCGTTTTCACGGGAGGACGTATTGCCATGGCACCTTCGGAATGTTGGCCGGCCGGGCTGACCGGCACCTGGCCCACGGGAAGTGTAGATGACATGGGTTTATCCCTGTGGATGCTGGGTGGCGGCCGGCAATCCGCTTACTTCAATGCCACCGGCTTGCCCGATGCGTCCGTGACCTGGCCCCACACTTTTTGCACCGCGGCCATGACGTTGTCTGGCAGGGGCACGTAGTCCAGATCCAGCGCGATCTGGTCGCCGTTCTTGTAAGCCCAAGTAAAGAACTTGAAGGCTTCGGTGGCGTTGGCTGGCTTGTCCTGTTTGAGGTTCATCAGGATGAAGGTGGCGGTTGAAATCGGCCAGGCGTTTTTGCCGGGCTGGTCGGTGATCAACTGGTAGAACGATTTGTTCCAGTCCGCCCCGGCGGCGGCGGCCTTGAAGGCCTCTTCGTTGGGGGCCACAAAAACGCCGTCGCGGTTTTTCATCACAGCAAAAGTCATTTTGTTCTGCTTGACGTACGAGTATTCAACGTAGCCAATCGAATTGGGCAAGCGGTTGACGAACGCGGCCACACCTTCGTTGCCCTTGCCACCTGCGCCGACTGGCCAGTTCACCGCCGTGCCTTCGCCCACCTTGCTTTTCCACTCGGCGTGCACGCGGCTGAGGTAGTTGGTGAAATTGAACGTGGTGCCCGAGCCGTCGGCCCGCCGTACCACCGCAATGTCAGCATCCGGCAGCGCCAGGCCCGGGTTGATCGCCTTGATCGCGGGGTCGTTCCATTTGGCGATCTTGCCCAGAAAGATGTCGCCCAGCACCTGGCCGTCGAGCTTCAACTGCCCCGGTGCGATGCCCTTGATATTGACCACCGGCACCGTGCCGCCAATCACCGTCGGGAACTGGATTTGACCCTTGGTCTTGAGCACATCATCCGTCTGCGGCATGTCGGACGCGCCAAAGTCCACAGTTTTGGAGTCGATTTGCTTGATGCCGGCGCCGGAACCGACCGACTGGTAGTTCACCTTGACGCCCGTTGCCTTGTTGTATTCCGCCGCCCATTTGGCGTAGACGGGTGCCGGAAACGTGGCGCCAGCGCCGGTGATCTCCTGGGCCTGAACGAGCGTTGACGCAGCAAAGGCTGCCAGGGCAGCGGCGGCGGTCAAGGTGAATTTGAGACTGGAATTCATGGTGTGCCTTTCGGGTTGAACAGAAATGGATAATCAGCGGATGGAACCAATGTAAGAAGCTTTTGTGACAATGTCGTGACACACAAAAACCGGGTGAATTGAATTGGTCACTCCCACGTCACATCCGCTTGTTATGGTTTGATGTTTGTCCGGCTGGAGCTGTCACAGGCGCTGATCGTTCCGGATCAATGAATGCTATATATTTTGAAGCAAACTATCCATATTTCACGAGGGAAAATGGCACGTTTTATTGGAATTTTCGGAAATTCCGGCGGCGCAGGCCAATTCTTGCCGCAAGGCCTGGTTTTTCAGACGTTGTCAGGCGCATGAGAGTGCCACTTCCTAACTTCCTATTACCCGCCTCAACCTTCAGACTTGGGACGAACCATTGATGCAAAACGGAACCCGCCTGGCCGCAGTCGATTTAGGGTCCAACAGCTTTCGCCTGGAAATTGGCCGCATCGACCACGGCCAATATTTCCGGACCGAGTATTTGAAGGAAACCGTGCGCCAGGGCAATGGCCTGGACGAAAACCGCAATTTGTCCCCCGATGCCATGCAGCGTGGGCTGGACTGCCTGGCCCGGTTCGGCGAGCGCCTGGCGGGCTTCAAGGCAACCGAAGTGCGCGCCGTGGCGACCCAAACCCTGCGTGAAGCCCGCAACCGCGACGAATTCCTGGCGCGGGCCAACAAGGTGCTTGGTTTCACCATTGATGTGATTTCGGGCCGCGAGGAAGCGCGGTTGATTTACCAAGGCGTGGCCCACATGCTGGCGCCATCTGCCGAGCGCCGCCTGGTGCTGGACATCGGCGGGCGCTCCACCGAAATGATTTTGGGGCAAGGCCTTGAACCCAAAGAAATGGAGTCTTACCGGGTTGGCAGCGTCGCCTGGTCAAGCCGGTATTTCCCTCAGGGGCAATTCACCGCCAACGCATTTCACACGGCTGAAATCGCGGCCAAGGCGGTGCTCGATGAAGCGCTCAACACCTATCGACGCGATGCTTGGGACGTGGCCTATGGTTCGGCGGGCACCATCGGCGCAGTGGGCGACGTGCTGGCTGCGGCCGGTTGGACTGCCGGGTCGGTGGGCCGCCAAGGCCTGGACTGGATGCTTGAACAACTGCTTCAGGCCCAAAGCGCGGACCGCCTGCGGATCGCCGGCATGAAAGATGACCGGCGGCCCATCATTGGCGGGGGGCTTAGCATTCTTCGGGCCCTGTTTGACTTGCTTCAAATCGACGTGTTGCACCACGCCAATGGCGGCCTGAGGCACGGCCTGATCCACGACTTGATGGGCAGCGCCGACGAGCAGACGAATCTGCCGGGGGTTTCCATCAAACGCCTCGGCGCGCGGTTTGCAGTGGATACCGCGCAGGGGGCCCGCGTGGCCAGGATCGCCGGCGGGTTGTTCGCGCAGATGCAGGCCGGCCAGGCCGGCTCGATCAGCGAAGACAAACAGCGCCATTTGCGAAAGCTCGACTGGGCCGCGCAACTGCATGAAATCGGCTCGCAGATTTCGCACAGCGATTACCATAAACACGGGGCCTACATTCTGGACAACGCTGATGCGATTGGTCTGGGCTTGTCCCAGTTGCACCGACTCAGCCTTCTGGTGCTCGGACACCGGGGCAAACTTCGCAAACTCGATGTGGACTTTGATGACGGCGCCTTCATTTCGCAGTTGCTGGCGCTGCGCCTGGCGGTCCTTCTGTGCCATGCGCGCCGCGATCCGGACATGACCGGCCTCCAGCTGACAATGCATCCAGGCAGGCCGAAGGAAGTTTTGCTGGGCTGGCGACGTAGCTGGGCAGAGGCCTATCCGCAGTCTGCGCACCTGCTGAACGAAGAAGTTCTGGCCTGGCAGAAAACACCGTGGTCATTGAAACTGGTTGATTTCTGAACCTTCAAGGCCGGGCGCGAGCCGTGTGGCACCGGGCCAGTGCCACACGGTTACAGTACTTCGGGCGACTGCACTGCCACCACCACGGTTGTCGCGAGGCCATCACGCTCGCGGTGGCGCAACCACCAGACAGCACCGCGCCTGACCACACATTCGCTGGCGCTCAGGCCCAGCAATTGGGCAATGGTCTGGCCCAGCACGGGCTGGTGCCCAACCACCAGCACCGTGTGTTTCGAATTTGGCCATTGCGCAGCCTGTAGCAGTTGCTCCACCGTGGCGCCGGGCGCCAGCTCGGCCCTGATCTTGAATTTGCGGTCCAGGGCCTGGGCGGTTTGTTCGGTGCGGCGCGCCGGGCTGACAAGTACACGGGTGATGTCCGGCAGTTGCCGGTCAAGCCAGTGGGCCATGCGCGCCGCCTGCTTTTCGCCCCGGCTGGTCAATTCACGCGCCAGGTCGTCCTGCCCCGCTTGCGCTTCCTGCGCTTCAGCATGGCGCCACAGAATGAGGTCCATGTTTACCCGCCATTCCTGCCGGTGTGCGCCGCATAACGGGTCATCAGGGCCGCCTGCGCCGAGTGCCCGTCCGTGTCAGACCCTGATTTGACACTGAGGTAGTTGCCATCAGGCATCAAATCCCAGGCGTCAACACCGTCATGCAAATACGATACCAGGCACTCGTCAATGAGCCGCTGGCGCGCGGCTGGGTCGGTCACTGGCCAGGCCACTTCGATGCGCCCCACCATGTTGCGGTTCATCCAGTCGGCGCTTGACAAATACAGCTCATCGACTTTGTCATTGCGGAAATAAAACACCCGTGAATGCTCCAGAAAACGGCCAATCAAAGATCGCACGCGAATGTTGCCGGTCACGCCCGCCACCTGTGCCGGAAGGGTGCAGGCCCCGCGGACAATCAAGTCGATCTTCACGCCAGCCTGGCCCGCCCTGATCAAGGCCCGAATGAGCACCTCATCGGTCAGCGCATTCATCTTGGCGACGATGCGGGTGGACTGGCCCGCCACTGCTGCTGCGCCGAGCGCGTCTATCTTCAGGAGCAGCTTGCGTTGCAAATCAAATGGCGCCAGCAGCAGGTGTTTGAGCTTTGGCAGACGGCTCTGGCTGGCCAGGTGCACAAAGACGTGCTCCATGTCCAGCGTCAATTCGGTGTCCGCTGTCAGGTGACTCACGTCGGTGTAGACCTTCGCGGTGCGCGGGTTGTAATTGCCGGTGGACAGGTGGCCGTAGCGCCTGAGCTGCTTGCCCTCACGACGGGTGAACAGCATCATCTTGGCATGGGTTTTAAGGCCCATCACGCCATACAAGACCTGCGCTCCAATGGACTCCAGCATCTCGGCCCAGTTGATGTTGGCTTCCTCGTCAAACCGCGCCTTGAGCTCGACCACCACCGTCACCTCCTTGCCACGGCGCACAGCTTCACGCAGCAGGTCCATCAGGGTCGAATCGGTACCGGTGCGGTAAATGGTTTGCTTGATCGCGAGCACGTCAGGGTCATGCACCGCCTCGCGCAGAAAGGCCAGCACTCCGTCGAAACTTTCAAACGGCTGGTGGATGAATATGTCGCCCTGGCGAAGTTGCTCAAAAATCGGTTGACCCGGTGCCAACTGGCTGGGGTAACAGGCCTTGTAGGCCAGGAAACACAGATCGGGATCGTCTACAAGCTCGATCAACTGCGTCATGCGCGCCAGGTTCACGGGCCCCTGCACGCGGTAGAGCGACAGCGGATGCAGGTTGAATTCGCGAAGCAGAAAGCTCGCCAGGTACTCTGAACAGCCGGCCGACACCTCCATGCGCACAGCCTCGCCATAGTGGCGGTGCTGCAGTCCCTGGCGCAGGGCCGTGCGCAGGTTTTTGACATCGTCCTCATCAACCGCCAGATCGGAATGGCGTGTCACCCGGAACTGCGAAAACTGGCCGACATCACGCCCCGGAAACAGCTCGGCCAAATGGGCGCGAATCACGCTGGAAAGCGAGACAAAACAGCGCCGCCCCTTGGCCAGTTTGTCGGGCATTTCAATCAGGCGCGGAATCACGCGCGGCACCTTGACAATGGCGATTTCATTGTCCCGCCCAAAAGCGTCGTGCCCGCCCAGACGCACAATGAAGTTCAGCGACTTGTTGGCCACCTGCGGAAAAGGGTGCGATGGGTCCAGGCCGACCGGCATCAGCAGCGGCCTCACCTCGCGCTCAAAATATTGCCTGACCCAGGCGCGCTGCGCTGCGTTGCGGTCGCCATGTGAAACGACCCGGACGCCGGCCTTCTCAAGGGCCGGCATGATCTCGTTGTTGTACAGCGCATACTGGCGCTCCACCAGGCTGCGCGCTTCGGCCGCCATGCGCTTGAACGAATCGACCGTAAACGTTCCCCTGGTGTCTGCGGCCTGGTTGGCAGCCAGGTGGGGCGCAGCCCGGACTTCAAAGAACTCGTCCAGGTTGGACGACACAATGCACAGGTAGCGCAAACGCTCCAGCAAGGGCACATCGGCCCGCCAGGCCCAGGTCAGCACACGCTCGTTGAACGCGAGAATGCTGTGGTCGCGGTCCAGAAGCACAACGCTCTTTGCGTCTTTGATCGCCTTGGTTTCGGGGGCTGGTGAATGCATGGGGCGCGAATCCTGATGTGACGGGGTGATGACACATTGTTGACGCGGTCTGTGACAGAGATGTGACAGCCACGCCTCCCGTCACGCCCCCAGGAAATGTTTTCGGTAACGCTCGGGCAGCCCCTTGATGTGCATGATCATGGGCAGATCAGCGGAATTGAACTCCGGATCCCAGGCCGGCGGGCCCAGCACCTTGGCGCCAGTGCGCAGGTAACCCTTGATCAAGGCGGGAATCTCCACGTCCAGGCTGCTGTCCAATTGGTCGAGCGGCAGCGGCATTCTGGGGCGGACATGGCATTCCACCGGCGCCAAATGCGTCTGGCGCACTTTCTCCCAAATGCTGGCCGCCACATCACCGCTGACCACGCCGTTGTGCAGCATCGGAATGCTGGCGCAGCCCATCACGGTTTCAAACTTGTTGCGCACCATGAATTCGCCCAAGGCGCCCCAGCGTTGAATCGAAGGCGCTGGGATTCCCGAACCTCATCGCTGTTTTTGGCCCACGAAACCTCGATTCCCGCCCCGAAGTCGGGGCTGGCTCCATTTCAGGGATTGCGCTTTTTGGCAGGCAGCTTTTGCATCAGGCCATCCGGCAACGCCAGGTCTTGGACTGCGGCCTGCGCCAGCCGGAAAAACACATCCGTGTTGTCCATCACGCCGGTAAATGCCCAGGCACCCGGGCCATACGCAGACAGGGGCATGTCGGTGGCGGTATGTACAGCGCTGTCGCCGGGCACTTGCCCCGTAACCTGAAAGCTGCCCAGCAGGTCGCGGGTCGCCGGACTGCCAGGATAGGCGGTCAAGGGCGCAGTTTTGACAAACGGTTGCTGGCTGTCCTGTACCGGCCGGTCATTGGTGCGCCAATTCTCAAAACGGTCGGAGTTGGCACCGTATCCCACCAACAGGCGGTTGTCGATGTCGGTCTTCTCGGGGTAACCGTCGCCCGCAATGCGGTATTTGGGGAACCCCGCCTGCTCGTAGACGCCAACGACTTCGTCGCGCACGTTGTCGCTGCCACCTTCGCGCACCAACTCCTGCAGGCGCGCATCGCTCACCCGTGAGCCGCCGATCAGGGCCACACCCGAGCACTCATGGTCTGCGGTGACGATCACCAGGGTGTCGCCGACGTCATGCCGGGTGCTGAATCAGTGACCACCGAATTGAGCGACGCGGTCTTGACCATGCCGGTCACCGGAAAAAGTATCCATGGCCAGCGGCGAGATGACTTTGCCCTGTGCGTAACAAAAAGCGCGCAATGACGGGCGCCGCGCGGCCGCTGGAAAACAGCTCGCTGGGTGGCGTCAATCGACTCACGGTGGGCGCCGCCACGGCGGTCGCTGCGGCGAAGCAGGTGATCACACAAAGACTCAATGACGCGACGGAACGGAAAGCTTGACTACGGGAAGACATCACGGTTTTGTTTGAAGTGGTTGTGAATGTTGGCTGGCGCTTGTCAGTGGTTGTGCTGGCGCTGGTGAAGGTACCCTGCCATCTCGCCAGGGTTCATGCTGCGTGTTGACCCGGGATCCAACTGCAGGCGCACCCAGGACACCCGGCCGTCGCCCGCCTCGTGGCGGCTGACGCTCAGTGTGCCGCTGACGGCCACCAGGCCGCGCACATGTGGCACGACCCAGTCCTGCTGGCTGGGGTCGAGGTAGACCATCGCCGTCGTGGGCGGGAGATCGTCGGCCTCGCCGTCGGCGTGCTCACTCATTCGAACCGGTCGCGGCGCCAGCATGAAACGCCCCGGTGCCGCGTTCTCCTGCTGCACCATGTAGCCCACCAGGCGCACCGCCTGACCATCAGCCCGCTTCAAGATGTCGCTGAAGTCCAGGCCGGCCGGGCCAACCGGCGAGCTGAAGAAGTCTCGAAAGCGCAACTCCGTCACTTGCCGGGCTGCTTTGGTGGTTGCCACCTGTGGTTGGGCGGCACCCATCCAGTACGCGTCCGTGGTGGCCAGCAGCAGGCGCAATGGCGTCGTGAAACCGTTGGTGCGGCTCGCCTCAAACGGTAGTCGAAATTGAATTTTCATATGGAAAGCTCCTGGTCGAATGCGGCATCGTCTGAAACACATGCGGAAGAATACGAGGGCTGCGTGACCCTGTTGTGACAGGTGTTTGCCCCAGTTTGCTGGGCCAGCTTGATCGATAGAATCACTGCTCAATGCAAAACGGTACCCACCTCGCCGCCGTGGATTTAGGCTCCAACAGCTTTCGGCTTGAGATTGGCCGTATCACAGACGGTCGCTACTTTCGCACCGAGTATTTGAAGGAAGCGGTTCGCCAGGGCAATGGCCTGGACGAATACCGAAACCTGACACCCCAGGCTATGCAACGCGGCCTGGACTGCCTGACCCGGTTCGGCGAGCGCCTCGGCGGATTCTTGCCCGGCGAAGTTCGTGCCGTCGCAACACAAACCCTGCGGGAGGCGCGCAACCGCGATGAGTTTCTGGCACGCGCCGATCTGGCGCTTGGCTTTCCGATCCAGGTGATTTCTGGCCGTGAAGAGGCGCGCCTCACCTTTCAGGGCGTGGCCCATTTGTTGCCCCACTCCAGCGAGCGTCGGCTGGTGCTGGACATTGGCGGGCGTTCCACCGAACTGGTTTTGGGCCAGGGGCTGGAGCCCGTCGCGATGGATTCTTACCGCGTTGGCGGCATCGTCTGGTCCAAGCTGTTCTTCCCTGAAGGGCGGTTTGGGCAAGCCGCCTTTGACGCGGCCCAGGCAAGTGCCACCGCCATGCTTGAAGACGCGCTGGGCCGATACCGCAAAGCGCTTTGGGACGTGGCCTATGGCTCTGCAGGCACCGTGGGTGCAGTCAGTGATGTGCTGGTTGCTGCCGGCTGGCCGGCGGGCCAGGTGAGCCGTGACGGTCTGATCTGGCTGCAACATGCGCTGCTGAAAGCCGGCAGCGCGGACAAGCTGGATCTGGCCGGCATGAAGCCGGAGCGCCGCCCAGTGATTGCCGGGGGGTTAAGCATTTTGCGCGCCGTGTTCGAACTGTTCAACATTGACCAGTTGCGACACGCCAGCGGCGGCCTGCGCCATGGCCTGATTTGCGATTTGATGGACGCTTCGGGAGAGCCGGTCAATCTATCCCCTGTGTCGGTAAATGGCTCGCTGGTTTGATTGGATTTGGCGAAAGTGATTTGGATTCATTTCTCCAATATTTCCATATTTCAAGTATCATTGAAATATGGAAACCTATCTTGTTGAAATTGACGAACCTGCGGCGGTCAAATCGCTGGCCGCTCTGGCCCAGGCGCATCGCCTGAGAACGTTCAAGGCGCTGGTTGTGGCGGGCCCGGAAGGAATGACACCGGGAGCCATAGCAGAACAGTTGGGGGCCTCCAACAGCGCCCTGTCGTTTCACCTCAAAGAGCTTTCCCACTCGGGTTTGGTGACATGCGAGCAAAGGGGCCGCAATTTGATCTATCGCGCCGACTTTTCGCGGATGAACGCCTTGCTGGGCTACCTGACCGAACACTGCTGCCAGGGTGCCGCTTGTGGCGTGAACGGGCCGGTGGATTGCCGTTGATTTCAACTTCTAAGGAAAACCATGCCCAAACAACCCATCAATGTGCTCTTCCTGTGCACCCACAACTCGGCCCGGAGCATCCTGGCAGAGGCTGTACTCAACCATATCGGCCGCGGCCGCTTCAAGGCCTATTCGGCCGGCAGCAGCCCGCGTGAGAACCAGCAGCCCAACCCGCTGGGCCTGAAAGTGTTGCGGGCAGCAGGCATTGCTACGGAAGGCCTGAGCAGCAAAAGCTGGGGCGAATTCGCCAAGCCTGATGCACCCCACATGGACCTGGTCATCACGGTCTGCGACAACGCCGCAGGCGAAGTCTGCCCCTATTGGCCCGGCCAGCCCGCCACCGCGCACTGGGGTTATGCCGACCCATCGGCGATTGAGGGCACGGACGAGCAACGCCTGGAGGCCTTCCGCCAGACCCTGCACGCGATTCGCCGACGGCTGGACCTGCTGGTGAATCTTCCGGCGAAGCTTGTGGACACGCTGGTGCTGGAAACCAGCGCGCGTGATCTGGCCAAGTCATGACCGTGGCTTCTCACCCAGCCACGCCTTCATTGGTCCAAAAGCTGTTGGCCGAGTTTGTGGGCACCGCCGCCCTGCTCTGCGCCGTCATAGGTTCAGGCATCATGGCCGAGCGCCTGAGCGGCGGCAACAACGGCGTGGCGCTGCTGGCCAACACGCTGGCCACGGTGTTTGCGCTGTATGTGCTGATCGAAACTCTGGGACCCGTCAGCGGTGCCTACTTCAACCCGCTGGTCACTCTGGTTATGTGGTCAAAAGGCACGATAGCCCTCGTCAATATTACATGGAAAGCTATATTTTTCATAGTATTTCAGTTGCTCGGAGCGGTGGCAGGCGCCTGGCTTGCGCACCTGATGTTTGACCTGCCCATCGTGCAATTCAGCAGCAAACTGCGCGGTGGCTTCAATGCGGCGGGCCAGTTCACCGGCTGGGGCCAATGGGTGGCTGAGGGTGTGGCAGCGGCCGGGCTGATCTTTGTGATCCTGCGTTCACCACCCGGCAAAGCCAGTGCCCTGGTCGCCTGCTACATCGGCGCTGCTTACTGGTTTACCGCCAGCACCTCGTTTGCCAACCCCGCTGCCGTGATGGGCCGCATGATGAGCGACAGCTTTGCAGGCATTGCACCAGCCAGTGCGCTGGGTTTTGTGCTGTCTCAGTGCGTTGGGGCTGTTGCAGGCGTATGGCTTGCCCGCTGGCTGGAACCCGCAAACCAATGATCCATTTCAAAAAGAACTCCCATGACGACCATCACGATTTTTCACAACCCCGGCTGCGGCACTTCGCGCAATGTGCTCGCACTGATCCGCAACAGCGGTGTTGAGCCCACCATCATCGAGTACCTCAAAACACCACCGGGGCGCACCAGGCTGGTCGCACTGGTTGCACAACTGAAGATGCCGGTGCGGGAACTCCTGCGCCGCAAAGGCACACCGTTTGAAGCGCTGCAACTGGACAACCCGGCCCTCAGTGATGACGAGTTGATCGACGCCATGGTGGCCCACCCGATTTTGATGAACCGCCCTATCGTGGTTACTGAAGTGGGCACCCGCCTGTGCCGCCCGTCCGAGGCGGTGCTGGGCATTCTGCCGTCACCACAGCAAGGCGCGTTCAGCAAAGAAGACGGCGAGCAAGTCGTCAATGCACAAGGGGCGCGTATTGCAGGCGCTTGACATGTCCGAACTGCCCAACGTCGACGAGGCGCTGTTCGTGGTGCCATCGCTGGCCCGCTTGCGGCCCGCGTCACTGTCTAGCCACCCCCCGCGCATCCTGTTGCTTTATGGCTCCTTGCGCGAACGGTCTTTCAGCCGTCTGCTCAGCGAAGAAGCCGTGCGGCTGCTGGCTGCCATGGGCTCCGAGACGCGCACCTTCAACCCCGAAGGCCTGCCGCTGGCGGACAGCGCGCCCGGCACCCACCCCAAGGTGCAGGAACTGCGCGGGCTGGCCGCGTGGAGCGAAGGCATGGTGTGGTCGTCACCCGAACGCCACGGAGCGATGACCGACATCATGAAAACACAGATTGACTGGATTCCGTTGAGCCTTGGCGCGGTGCGTCCGACCCAAGGCAAAACGCTGGCGGTGATGCAGGTGGGCGGCGGCTCGCAGTCGTTCAATGCCGTCAACCAGTTGCGCGTGCTGGGCCGCTGGATGCGCATGATCACCATCCCCAACCAGTCGTCGGTGGCCAAAGCGTTCATGGAATTTGACGATACCGGGCGCATGAAGCCCTCAGCCTTCTACGACCGCGTGGTGGACGTGATGGAGGAGTTGGTGAAGTTCACGCTGCTAACACGCGATGTGTCGCCCTATCTGGTGGACCGGTACAGCGAGCGCAAGGAGAGCGCAGAAGAGTTGATGAAGCGGGTGAACCAGAGGGCGCTCCAGCCTTGTTCGAATTGCCAATTGCTATATCTTGACTATCTGTACACGCATATCCTACAAAGGCCACAGGCCTAAAATGCATTCGAAATGGCAGGAATTGGTTCGCTCCAAGGCAACCCAGATGCAAACGAAGGCGGAGCCGACCGAATTCGCGGAGCCTTGGTTTCGCCATCGGATGAAACAGCTTCCCTGCGTAAAAAAG
>JANMVT010000256.1:0-20855 GCA_031392945.1 Rhodoferax sp.
GGCCGCAGCAAACGGATTGAAGCCCACGTTGAAACAATCGCGCGGCGGCTTCATCCATGTGCCCTGGCTGCCCGGGCAGGGCGCGCCGTCGATGGCGCTGGACGACGTGGTGCGCGGGCTGCGGATTGCGGTGCGGGTGGCACTGGGCACGCACACTGACCTGGCGCTGGGTGCTGGCACGATCATGTGAATGCAAGATCAAATTGACGATGCATTACAATTGCATCGCAATCGCAATACCCCCAAAGAGCCCCAATGAAAACCGCCACCTTGCCCTCCGTCCGCGTCACGCCAGATCTGCGCCAGCTGGTCGAATCAGTATTGAAAGAAGGTGAAAGCCTGTCGATGTTTGTCGAGGATAGCGTGCGCCGCCAGGCGCAGATGCGCGAGGAAGACCGGGCGTTTTATGCGCGGGGGATGCGGGCTTCGGCCATGGTCAAGGCGGGCACGATGAGAACCTACACGGCGGAAGAAAGCATGGCCAGGTTGCGCGCAATTTTGGAGCGGAAAAAGGCTGAGAAAGCGGCATTGGCAGCGAAGAGCGACAAACAACAGACCAAACGTCTGCGTGTCACCGCGCAGGCATGACGGTTTACCAGGTCATCATTTCTGAAGATGCGCAAGATGACTTGGAGCGGTTGTACGCCTTTCTTTTTGATTTGGACCCCGCATCGGCAGATCGGGCAATGCGGGTAATCGACAAGTCCTATGGCGTCCTGGCGCGGTTTCCCCACACCTGCCGCAAAGCCTTCAACGGCGAATTTGGCCCGTCCACGCGCGAACTGCTCATCAACTTCGGCTCGTCAGGCTACCTCGCATTGTTTGAAATCACCGATGCGCAAACCGTCATCGTGCTGGCCGTGCGCCACCAGCGCGAGAGCGATTACCACTGAGCCGGACACCCCAGGATCGGCTTAAGCCTTCGGCAACGTCACGCCCACCTGCCCCTGGTACTTTCCGCCGCGGTCCTTGTACGAGACCTCGCAGACATCGTCCGGATCACTCTCGAAAAACAGCACCTGGGCGCAGCCTTCACCGGCGTAAATCTTGGCGGGCAGGGGCGTGGTGTTGCTGAATTCGAGCGTCACATAACCTTCCCATTCCGGCTCGAAAGGCGTCACATTGACGATGATGCCGCAGCGGGCATAGGTGCTTTTGCCCAGGCAGATGGTGAGCACGTTGCGCGGGATGCGGAAGTACTCCAGGGTGCGGGCCAGGGCGAAGCTGTTGGGCGGGATGATGCAGACATCGTCGTGAAAATCAACAAAACTTTTCTCGTCGAAGTTTTTCGGGTCCACCACGGTGCTGTGGATGTTGGTGAAGACCTTGAACTCGGGCGCGCAGCGGATGTCGTAACCATAGCTGCTGGTGCCGTAGCTGATGATCTTTTGAGTCGCACCGCCGACCTCGCGGCTGCGGATCTGGCCCGGCTCAAAGGGCTCGATCATGCCGGTGGTTTCGGCCATATGGCGTATCCATTTGTCGCTCTTGATGCTCATCTGATATATCTCCGGTTTGGCGAAGATTGTAGGGACGGCTCCTGCGACGGCCTTGCCCGGCTGCAGGCGCAAAACCGGCTGGCGAGCCTTAAAAACACAGTTTTGGAGGCCAAATTGGTGGATTCCTCTTATGTCATATGCGTAGTTAGCTATTAATATAATAGCATTATGCAGCAAACGACAATCGCCCTTCAATCGCCCTTCATCCTCCTCCAACCTCCTTCGTCAGGCATTGCGCCCCACTATTTTCGATTCGACAGATCCATGCGTGCCCAACTCGCCGTCGCCACTTTGCTGCTCGCCCTGCTGGGCTTGCCGCTGGCGTGGGCCGTCGCCGCAGCGGCCCATGCGGCGCTGGACGCTGGCGCCTGGCAGAGCCTGCTGGCCGATTCGCAAACCCTGCCTTCGCTCTGGCTGACGATTTGGACCGGTTTGGCATCGACCGTGCTGGCTGTCGCGCTGGCGGCCTGGCTGCTTTCCACCAGTTTTTCCAGACCGGCCTGGGCGCGCCTGATGCGCTGGCTGGGGCCGATGCTGGCCGTGCCGCACGCCGCCTTCGCGATTGGCCTGGCCGCCTTGATCGCCCCCAGCGGCTGGTTACTGCGCCTATTTTCGCCCTGGGCCACCGGCCTTGCCGCGCCGCCACCCTGGGCCACCACACAAGACCGCTTTGGCTTGGGGCTAATGGCGGTGCTGGTGTTCAAGGAAGTGCCGTTTTTGTTATGGGCGGCGGCCACCCAGCTGCAACGTGCGGACGTGGCGCAGCGTTTTGGCCGCGAGCTGGATTTGGCCCGCAGCATGGGTTATTCGCGCCAGCGGGCCTGGTGGCGCGTGCTGTGGCCCCAACTTTGGCCGCGCCTGCGCTGGCCGCTGCTGGCGGTGCTGGCCTACGGCCTGACGGTGGTGGACGTGGCCCTGGTGATCGGTCCCGGTTCGCCGCCCACCCTGGCCGTGTTGGCCTGGCGCTGGCTGCTGGACGCCGACCTGGCACGCAACGCGCAGGGCGCCGCCGCCGCATGGCTGCTGGCGGGGCTGCTGGCCCTGCTGGCGACGGCCCTTTGGCAAATCCCCAAACTGCCGCTGTGGCGCAAGCGCTGGGTGACGGGTCGGCGCGGGGGCGACGGGCCCGCTGGGCGGGCGCGATCAAGCGGCTTGCCCGTGCTGGCCGGTTTTTACCTGGCCGTGATGGCGGCCCTGCTGGCGGGCAGCATCAGCGGCGTTTGGGCCTTTCCGGCGTTGCTGCCTCAAACCCTGACCTGGGGCGCCTGGCGCGCCGTGTGGGCCAGTTTTGGCACGGTCGGCACCACCTTGACCCTGGCGCTGGCCAGCACCGCCACCGCCCTGGTCTGGTCAGTGGCCTGGCTTGAATCCGCCCCCCCGCGCTGGGACGACGCCCTGCGCCGCGCGATCTACCTGCCCCTTATCCTGCCGCCGGTGTTGTGGGTGATTGGCGTGCATGCCGTCACCCTGGGCTGGGGCATGGACGCGAGCTGGGCCGGCTTGTGGTTGGCGCATTCCCTGGCCACGATTCCCTATGTCTTGATCGCCCTGAGCCCGGCCTACACCGGTTTTGATGCGCGTTACCGCTTTGTCGCCGCGTCCCTGGGGCACGGGCGCTGGGTGTTCTTGACCCGCGTGAAATGGCCGCTGCTGCGCGCCGCCTTGGGGTCGGCCTGCGCAGTCGGGTTTGCGGTGAGCGTGGCGCAGTATCTGCCGACCCTGTTCGTCGGCGCCGGGCGTTTTTCCACGGTGACAACCGAGGCAGTCACCCTGGCATCGGGCGCGCAGCGCTCGCTCACCTCGGCTTACGCGGCCCTGCAATGGCTGCTGCCGGTGCTGGGGTTTGGGTTGGCGGCCTGGGCCGGGCAGGCCCGGCGATTCAAGACAGGCCCGGCCCGGCTTCGTGGCGCACCTAGACCCAGCGGCTAACTTTCACATTAACATGCCCTTGCAGCACAATCGCTTGAATTCAAATTTTCAAAAGACAGCATGACCTCCCCCCAACGCATCCCCGGACGGCGCTTCCTGCATTCACCGGGGCCTACCCATGTGCCCGGCGAGGTGATGGAAGCCATGAGCCGCCAGCCGATGGACCATGGCGACCCGCGCCTTGACGCCATCATCGCCAGTTGCGAGAGCGGCCTCAAAAACCTTTTGCAGACCCAGGACGCCGACGTCTTCATGTACGCCGCCAACGGCCATGGGGTGTGGGAAGCCACCGTGGTCAACCTGCTGGCCCCCGGCCAGGCGGTGCTGATCGCGGGAACCGGACATTTTTCTGAATCCTGGGCGGTGCAGGCCGAGGCGCTGGGCGCGCGCGTGATCCGCACGCCCTGGGTCGAGGGTTACCCCATCGACGCCCAGGTGATTGAGGCGGCTCTGCGCGCCGACACGCACCACGCCATCGTGGCCGTGTTCACCGTGCACACCGACACCGCCAGCGGCATGACCAATGACCTGGCCGCCGTGCGCGCGGCCATCGACGCGGTCGGCCACCCGGCCCTGTTTGTGGTGGACGTGGTGGCCTCGCTGGGTGCTGCGCCCTTTGCCATGGACGCCCTGCGCGTCAATGTGGTGCTGGGGGCCTCGCAAAAAGGCCTGATGTGCCCGCCGGGGTTGGGCTTTTGCGCAGTGGACGAACAGGCCCTGGCGGTGGCCCGGCGCAACCCCAACCCGCGTTTTTACTGGGACTGGGGCTTGCGTAAAAACGCCGTGAGTTACCGCAAATTCTGCGGCACCGCACCGCAAAATCTGCTGATGGGCTTGCAGGCCGCCCTGGCCCTGATCGAACTCGAAGGCCCGGAAGAAGTCTTCGCCCGCCACCGGCGCATCGCCCGCGCCACACAGGCTGCCGTGGCCTGCTGGAGCCAGCCCGGCGCCCTGGGTCTGTTCAGCAAGGTGCCCGCTGCGCTGTCGGTCTCGATCACCGCCATCACGGTGACGCCCGAAGTTGATGTCGAAGCCTTGCGCAGCGTCGCGCGCGAGCGTTTCCAGGTCGCCTTTGCCGGCGGGCTGGGGCCGATGACGGGCCGCCTGTTTCGCATTGGCCACCTGGGCGACGTGAACCCGGCCATGATTCTGGGCTGCCTGGCCGGCATCGAGGCGGCCATGAGCGTCCAGAGTGTGCCTTTTGGCCCTGGCGGCGTGCAGGCTGCCATCAATAGCCTGGCTCAGACTTGAACCTGCATGCCATCCAACGCATTTCGAGTTCATCAAGTTAAAGAAAGCCTTCCATGCAAACACGTCAACTCGGCCGCTCCGCCCTGCAAGTCTCGCCTCTGTGCCTGGGTGGCAACGTCTTTGGCTGGACGATCGACGAAGCCACGTCGTTTTCATTGCTCGACGCCTGGGTGGACGCGGGCTTCAACTTTATCGACACCGCCGACGTCTATTCGATCTGGGCGCCTGGCCACACCGGCGGCGAATCGGAAACCGTGCTTGGCAAGTGGCTCAAAAAAAGCGGCAAACGGGGTCAGGTGGTGATCGCCACCAAGGTTGGCAAACCAATGGGGCCAGGAAAAGTCGGCCTCAAACCCGCCTACATCGCCCAGGCCGTGGAGGATTCGCTGCGCCGCCTGCAGACCGATTGCATCGACCTGTACCAGTCGCATGACGACGACGCCGGCACCCCGCTGGAAGACACGCTGGGCGCATTTGACCTATTGATCAAGGCCGGCAAAGTGCGGGCCATCGGCGCGTCCAACTTCACGGCCCCGCGCCTGGCGCTGGCCCTGGAGACCAGTGAGAAACATGGCCTGGCGCGGTATGAAAGCCTGCAGCCGCTGTACAACCTGTACGACCGGGCGGTGTTTGAAGACGATCTGGCCCCGCTGTGCATTGCGCAGGGCGTGGGTGTGATCAATTTCTACACCCTGGCGGCCGGGTTTTTAACCGGCAAATACCGCACGGCGCAAGACGCTGCCAAGAGCCTGCGCGGCGCCGGCACCACAGCGAAATACCTCAATCCGCGCGGACTGAAGATTCTGGCTGCCCTGGACGACGTGGCAAAACGCAACAACACCGCCCTGGGTCAAGTCGCTACGGCCTGGTTGATGGCGCGCCCTGGCGTCACCTCGCCGATTGCCAGCGCCACATCGCTTGCCCAACTGGCCGAGCTGGCGGCTGCCGCGCGGCTCAAACTCAGCGCGGCGGACACCGCTTTGCTGGATCAGGCCAGCAGTTGACTATTTGCTGGCCGGCGCGGTCGCTGCGCCGGTGCCGTTTGCCGCAGGTGCCGCCGCCGGGACGGTCACACCCAGGCGTTTGGCGATGCTCGCCTCCAGCGCCTTGAGTTTGGGCTCCACCTGGCTGCGGGTATCGGCCACCAGCTTCTCGCCGATGGATTTTTGCAAGTCGCCATTCATCTGGCCGAATTTCTTGTTCACCGGCGACTCCATGATGGCGACCAGCTGGCGCAGCTCTTCTTCCGAAAACCGCTCGTCCAGCAGGGTGCCGACGGTGGTCGGCGCGAGTTTGACGGCGCGCTCGCGCAGCAGGGGCACGGTGTCGTCCACATATTTTTTCAGGTCCGCCTGAATGTCTTTGGCGATGGCCTCGCGCTTGTCTGGCGCGATGCGCGTCTGTAGGGCCACGGTGGCGCCCTGCATCATCTGCGCTGCGGGTTGTTGCGCCAGCATGGTGGCGATGCCTTCAATGGCCGGGCGCTGCAGCAGCAAGACCTTGCTGATCAGCTCGCTTTTTGCCGCTGAGGGTTCGGCTTGTGCGACACCACCCAACACCATCGTCATTGCCAGCGCCGCAGCGAAAGGCGCGCGCAGCCCAATTTTTTTGAACATGAAAACTCCAAGGATGAAAATGAAACACGGACTGGTCCGCCACAGCCACCGATTATCCTCGCTCCTTATCCTCACTTGACTGACAGCAAATCGGGCCTGACCGCTTTGCTGGCCGGGCCCAGCGCAATTCGGTAACAATCCGGAAATGAATGCCATCCGCGCACTTTTCCGGCTAAAAACAGGCTCTTGCCACCCAGGCGCAAAGAGCCCATGACGCTCCATATCCACCTGCGCAGCCTGCAAACACCCCAGGCAAAGTTGCTGCAAAACCTGTATCTGGATGTCCCCAATGGCGTGATCCACACCGTCATGGGCGCCAGCGGCTCGGGCAAGTCCAGCCTCCTGTCCGCCATCTGCGGCACCTTGCATGAGGGCTTAAGCTTCGACGGCGAGATCGCCCTGGACGGCCAGCGCATCGACCACTTGCCCACCGAGCTGCGCCAGATCGGCATCCTGTTCCAGGAAGACTTGCTGTTTGCCCACATGACGGTGCGTGAAAACCTGCTGTTCGCCGTGCCGGGCGCGCCCAAAGCACCGACCGGCAGTCAGGCAGCATCGCGCGAGGCCAAAGTACAGAGCAGCCTACAGGACATCGACATGGCCGCTTTTGCCGACGCCGACCCTGCCACCCTGTCCGGCGGCCAGCGCGCCCGTGTAGCCCTGATACGTGCCCTGCTGGCCGAACCCCGCGCCCTGCTGCTCGACGAACCATTCTCCAAACTCGACGCAACCCTGCGCGGGCGCCTGCGCAAATTTGTCTTTGCCCTGGTGACTGAGCGCCAGTTGCCCGTGTTGCTGGTCACGCACGATGCCGCCGACATCGCCGACCCGGCCCATCTGACGGACTTGACGCAGCTTTGAGTACTTGATGCCGCCACTATCATCCACCGGCGTTCGACCCTTTCCATTTATAAATCGATACTGTAGTAGGCGTGCCGACGAAGACAGTGCTTTAGCACGGCTAGGAGGCACAACACCCTACAGTGTTGATTTAGAAATGGAAAATCATGTTTGACCGCGCTGCTGCTGCCCTTATCCGACCCATGGTCAACGCGGTGGCCAAGCGCCTGGTGAAAATCGGCCTGGGCGCCAACCAGATCACCATTGCAGGGTTTTTGACCGGCCTATTTGCTGCATATTTAATAGCTACTAATGCATATGTTGCGGGGGTCATTGCCATATTTTTCTCCAGAATCTGCGACGCGCTGGACGGCGCAGTGGCGCGCATGACGCAGCCGACCGACGCCGGCGGCTTCCTGGACGTCACGCTGGATTTTCTGTATTACGCCAGCATCCCGCTGGCCTTCGCGTTTTCAGACCCGCTGCAAAACGCCCTGCCCGGCGCCGTGTTGCTGGCGGCTTTCATCGGCACGGCGACCAGCTTTTTGGCCTTTGCCACGCTGGCGGGCAAACGCGGCATGAGCAATCTGGCCTACCCGGACAAATCCTTCTACTTTCTGGGCGGCCTGACCGAAGCCACGGAGACCCTGGCCGCATTCGCCGCCATGTGTTTCTGGCCGCGTTATTTCCCTGAAATCGCCTACGTGTATGCCGCCCTGTGTGGCATCACCACCCTGACACGCATTTGGTGGGGCTGGCGCGCTTTTCAGGATTGATTTGGGACGCCATGCGCCGCGTTGCGGCCTGATGGCGCCCTGTAGAGAAAATATCCTATTTTTCCAATAAAAAAGGCTTATTTTCCTTGTGGAATATAGATAGTTAGCTATTATTAATAAAGCACGGTGAATCAGGGTTCGACCCGTCTGCCAATCCGAATTTGGCCCCAACTTGCCCCGTGAGCGCCTAAAATCGGCTGACTTTCACCCCGGAGCCCCGCATGAGCACCACCACGCAAACGCCAGAAGCCGCCGCCACGCCAGTGCGCCAAATCGACCATTTGCTGGACGTCTACGGCGCCAGCCACAAAAACCCGATCAACGAGTTGATCCATTTCGTCGCGATTCCGTTGATTGTGTTCAGCCTGATCGGCCTCCTGCACTGGATCCACCCGAACCTGGCCCTGGTCGTGATCGCCGGCAGCATCGTTTATTACGCCCGCCTGTCCACCGTGTTCATGGTCAGCATGGCTCTGATATCGGCCCTGATGCTGTACGTGATCGGCCTGCTGGGGCCGCTGCTGCTGCCGGTCTCGATCGGCGTCTTCGTCGTGTCCTGGATTTTCCAGTTCATCGGCCACAGGATCGAAGGCAAAAAACCCTCTTTTTTTGAGGACTTGCAGTACCTGCTGGTCGGCCCCTTGTTTGTGTTGTCCAAGCTGTTTCTCAAGCTGGGCATCAAGTGGTGAGGCCTTCAGGCCAAACACTTTTCGCAGCGATTGACTCCATTGCCACTTTAGAGAACCCCGTTTTTGGCACTCTATTCAAGAGAGTGCTAATATTCGGGTATGCACCTATCAGGTGTTGAAAAAGGAGTCATTTATGTCTTCAGCCATTCTGTCTTCTGGCGCTTTGGGCGGCAACGCCTTGGCCGTGGCCAACCCTTGGGCCGTAGTGCCTTCGCTTGGCAATCTGGATGCCTACATTACGGCCGCCAACCGACTGCCCATGCTCACGCTCGAACAGGAGCAGGAGTTTTCGCGCAAATTCAAGCAGGACAACGACCTGGAGGCTGCCGGTAAGTTAGTGCTATCTCACTTGCGTCTTGTTGTTTCAATTTCCCGCCAATACCTGGGTTACGGCCTGCCCCACGGCGACCTGATCCAGGAGGGCAATGTGGGCCTGATGAAGGCCGTCAAGCGCTTCGACCCAGACCAGGGTGTGCGCCTGGTGAGTTACGCCATGCACTGGATCAAGGCCGAGATTCACGAATACGTGCTGAAGAACTGGCGCATGGTCAAGGTGGCCACCACCAAGGCCCAGCGCAAGCTGTTTTTCAACCTGCGTTCGATGAAGCAGCGTTACCAGTCTGACGACGCGGCGGCCGATGAGGGCACACACCGCCAGCGCCTGAGCGAAGGGCAAATCGACTCTATGGCGGCCACGCTCAAGGTCAAGCGTGAAGAAGTCATAGAAATGGAAACGCGCCTCTCCGGCGGCGACGTGTTGCTTGACCCGAGCCCGTCCGAAGACGGCGAAGAGGCTTTTGGCCCCATCGCCTACCTGACCGACACCACGCACGAACCGACCGCGCTGATTGAATCGCACCAGCGTGACGTGCTGGCCAGTGATGGCATCGCGCTGGCGCTGGAGGCGCTGGACGAGCGCAGCCGGCGCATCGTGCAAGAGCGCTGGCTCAAGGTGAATGACGACAGTTCCGGCGGCATGACTCTGCATGAGCTGGCGGCCGAATACGGCGTGAGCGCCGAGCGCATTCGCCAGATTGAAGTGGCGGCGATGAAGAAGATGAAGAAAACACTGGCGGCCTACGCCTGATGCCCGCGCCTTGCCGCGCCAGCGCGGCCGGTGCGCCACAATCCTGTAACCCACCGCTCCACAGGATTTGACATGCCACGCAACCACCTCCGCTTAGCTTCTCTTTTAATAGCTGGCGCGGCACTCTGCACGGGGGCTGCGGCCCAAAATTCCGCCAAAACCCAGAAAACAGATGCCCCCTGGCCGACCAGGACCGTGAAAATCCTGGTTGGCTTCCCGGGCGGCTCGTCACCGGATCTGGTGGCGCGCGCCTTTGCCGAGCCGCTGTCCAAGGCGCTGGGCCAGAGCGTCATTGTTGAAAACCACCCCGGTGTGGGCGGCAACATTGCCGCCGACCTGGTGGCCAAGTCCAGCGACAACCACACCATCGGCGTGATGATCAATGGCAACCTGACGATTGCCAGACTGCTCAACCCCAAGACACCATTCGACCCTGCCAAAGATTTCGCCCCCATCAGCCTGATCGGCTCGGCGCCCCTGGTGCTGGCGGTACCGGCCAGCGTGAATTATGTCGATGGCCTAGACTTCTTTGTGCAGGCGCGCAAGGCCGGCGCGCAGTGGAACTATGGCACGCCCGGCAACGGCACGGTGGGCCATATCGGCATGGAGTATTTGAAGTCCAAAACCCAGATCAACCCGGTGCATGTGCCCTACCCAGGCAACCCGCAGGTCATTTCGGCCATGCTGGGCGGGCAGATCAACCTGTCGCTGTTGCCGCCGGGCCTGGCCATGGCGCAAATCCGCGCCGGCAAGCTCAAGGCGATTGGCGTCACCTCCGCCGGGCGCAGCGCCCTGGTGCCGGATTTGCCCAGCCTGGCCGAAGTCGGCGTGAAGGATTTCCAGCTTGAAATCTGGAACGCTGCGGCCGGCCCCGTGACCCTGCCCAAACCGGTGGTGGCCAGGCTGTCCGCCTTGTTCAGCGACATCGCACGCACGCCTGAGATGCGCCAGAAAATGTTCCAGCAGGGCTGGCAGGTGGCGGGGACATCGGCTGAAGGCCTGGCCAACCGCATCAAGAGCGACAGCGCGTTGCTCGGCGGCGTGATCGCGGCGCGGGCGATTCTGGCCGATTGACCCCGGCTTGGCCTGAGCCAGCGCGGCCGGGAATCGGCGCGCGGCTGGCCCCGGCGACAGGGGCGCCGGAAAATTCGTGTATCGTTCCCAAAATTGCAAGAAACCTGAAGACGAATGCAACTGCCATCCGACACCCTGGCCGAGAGCGTGGCCATGTCCCTGTTCGGCGCCGACATCGGCGTGTGGGATTGGCGCACCGGCGACGGCATGGTCCAAACCAACCCACGCTGGTCCAGCATGATCGGCTTTTCGCCTAGCGAACTCGATTTGTCCGGATTCAACTGGTACAAGCTGATCCACCCGGACGACCTGCCCCTGGTTGAAGCCGGCCCTGCTGAGCAGGCGGCCAGCTCGCCTGACGGCCAGTTCGAAATCGAGTTCCGCATGCGCCACAAGGACGGCCGTTGGGTCTGGATCCAGAGCCGGGGCAAGATTTTGGAGCGCGACTCGGCCGGCAATCCGGTGCGCATGGCCGGCATGCATGTGGACGTCACCGAGCGCCACCGCGTCGATGACGCCCTGAAACAGGCGCATTTCGCTGCCCGGCAGAACGAAGCGCGCTTTCGCAGCCTGACCGAGCTGTCCAGCGACTGGTATTGGGAGCAGGACCAGCAATTCCGTTTTACCGAATTCGTCGGCAACCTCAACGTGCCCACCCACCCGGGCCTGACCAGTTTCGGCAAGACGCGCTGGGAGATCGACTCGCTCAATTTCTCCGAGGCCGACTGGGAGGCGCACCGGCAGGATTTGCGCGCGCGCCGGCCGTTCCAGAACCTGGAGGTGTTGCGCAGCGACCCCAACGGCAAACCGCTGTGGGTCAGTGTCAGCGGCATGCCATATTACGCGGACGACGGCAAGTTTCTGGGCTACCGCGGCATCGGGCGCGATATCACGGCGCAAAAGGCGACCGAAGAGACCATCAAGCAACTGGCGTTTTATGACAACCTGACCGGCTTGCCCAACCGGCAATTGCTGTTGGAGCGCCTGAAAGACGCCATCTCCGCCTGCCGACGCGACCACCTGCACGCCGCCCTGCTCTACATCGATCTGGACAATTTCAAGGCGGTGAACGACAGCAAGGGCCACCAAACCGGCGACCTGCTGCTGCGCCAGGTCGGTGCCCGCCTGAAACTTTGCGTGCGCGAGGTCGACACTGTGGCACGCATGGGCGGCGACGAATTTGTGGTCGTGCTCAAGGCCCTGAGCGACAACCCGCAGCTGGCAGCCATCCAGGCCAGGGCGGTGGGGCAAAAGATACTGGTCGCGCTCAATGAGCCCTACCAACTGGACGGCCACGACCACCAATGCACGCCCAGCATGGGCGCGACCCTGATCGGCGGCAATGACTGCGATCTGGAGCAGATGCTCAATCGCGCCGACCTTGCGATGTACCAGGCCAAGGCCGACGGGCGCAACCTGCTGCGCTTTTTTGACCCCGAAATGCAGGCCGCGATGGCGCAGCGCAACGCGCTGGAAGCCGCGCTGCGCACCGGCTTGCAGCGTGGCGAGCTGCGCCTGCACTTCCAGACCGTGGTGGACCGCCATCGCAAGGTCATCGGCGTGGAAGCGCTGGCGCGCTGGAACCACCCGACCCGGGGCCTGATCTCGCCGCTTGAATTCATCCCCCTGGCCGAAGAGTCGGGCCTGATTCTGCCGCTGGGCGCCTGGGTGCTGCGCCTGGCCTGCGAGCAACTGGCCACTTGGGCGCAGCAGGCCCGCACGCGCCGCCTCACCGTGTCGGTGAACGTCAGCGCGCGCCAGTTCCGCCAGCGCGATTTTGTCGCCCTGGTCACCGACGTGTTGCGCGGCACGGGTGCCGACGCGACCCTGCTGAAGCTCGAACTCACCGAGAGCCTGCTGCTGAGCGACGTGGACGACGTGGTCGTCAAGATGATGAAATTGCGCAATCTGGGCGTGGGCTTTTCGCTTGACGATTTCGGCACCGGTTATTCGTCCCTGAGTTACCTCAAGGCGCTGCCGCTGGACCAACTCAAAATCGACAAGAGTTTTGTGCGCGACGTGCTGGACGACGCCAGCGACGCGGCCATCGCCGTGTCAATCCTCACCCTGGCCCAGGCGCTGGAGCTTGACGTGGTGGCTGAAGGCGTGGAGACCGAGGGCCAGCTGCAATTTCTGCTGGCCAATGGCTGCAAGGCGTTCCAGGGCTATCTGTTCGGCCAGCCGGTGCCGGTGCAGGATCTGGTTTTGGAATGAAAACGGACGTTTTCCCTCGTGGCATATTAATAGTTAGCTATCTAATTGGGAGTATGGGTGGGCCCGGTCATGCCCCGCCCACTGCGCCAGCGGCCTGGTAAGCGTCTATCTCGCCATCGTTGTAGCCAATCTCACGCAGAACATCCCGGGTGTGCTCACCAAGGTTCGGCGGCGGATTTCCAACGCGGGAAATATGGCCATCGAACCTGACTGCACGAGCGACAGTCTTCAGGGTGCCAAAATGCGGGCTGGAATACTCCTGAATGATGTTGGAGGCCACGATTTGTGGATGAACCCATAGTTCCGACAAAGTGTTGATCGGTGCAAATGGAACGCCAGCCGCAACAAACGCACGCTCCCACGCGGCCCGGGACCTGCCCACAATCAGCGGCCTCAGAATGGACATCAAGGCGTCATAGTTTTCCCTGCGGGCCGGATTGGTCTGGTATGCCGGGTTGGCCGCCAAATCAGGGCGCTCAACGGCTGCGCAGAATAGCTGCCATAACTTGTTATTGCCGCATGCGATGTAGACATACCCGTCGCTGGCTTGAAAAGACTCGTAGGGCACATTGTCTGAAATCACCCGGCCTGCCGCTTTTACTGGAGCGCTTTCGCCGTCAGTGGCCCAGAATCTCTGCAGACCCCAGGCCTGCAAGGCGACTGCCGAGTCGGCCAGGCACACTTCCAGATGCGCCCCCTTCCCGGTCGCGCCGCGTTGAATGATCGCAGCCATGATCCCCGCAAAGGCATTTTGCCCGGTGGTGAAGTCGATCAAGGGAATGCTAAGCCTCGCCGGTGGAGGCCCCCCCTCTTCGGGAATCTGCATCATGCCGCTGAAAGCCTGGATGACAGGGTCGTAGCCTCTGGCTTTCGCCATTGGGCCGACTTCTCCAAACGCCGAGATGCTGCAATAGACCAGCTTGCTGTTTTCCGCCTTTAGCTGCTGGTAGCCCAGTCCAAGCCGGTCCATGACGCCAGCGCTGAAATTCTGCAACACGACGTCGCTGGTCGCGGCCAGTCGGCGAACTATTTCAATGCCATCCCTGGTTTTCAGGTCGACGACCACGCTGCGTTTGTTCCTGTTCACCACAAAGAACAGCGTGCCCGATCCGGCTTGGCCGTGGTGAAGGGGCTGCCAGTTTCTCGAATCGTCGCCCGACTTGGGCTCGATCTTGATGACATCCGCACCGTAGTCTCCGAGAAGTTGCCCACAATGGGGGCCGGCAAAGACCGTGGAAAAGTCCAGCACCCTGATGCCGTTTAGCGGTTTCATTTTGTTCTCCTTGGCTGCCAGACGCCATGGCAAGCCCTGGCTTTTTTATTGTATAACCATATTCACCCATCAATGCAACAGAGCCCGACTTGGTGGACAACATGACAAACACCGCAATGACCTGCCTGCCGGCGACCAGGACCGCACCTCGCAAACGCCCCAAAGCCGCGGAGACCGTGGCCGACGAGTTGCGCCGCCAGATCGTCACCGGCCGCCTCAAGCCCGGCGACAAACTGCATCCGGAGAACGTTCTGCAAATTGAGTTCGCGATCTCACGCCCGACCATGCGCGAAGCGCTGCGTCTGCTCGAATCCGAGGGGCTCATCACCATCAGCCGCGGCAAGCACGGCGGCGCGCGGGTGATCGCTGTCGATCTCGGCACTGCCGCCAGCCAGGTCGGTGTGTACCTCCAGATCATGGGCACCACGCTGCAGGATGTGTGGCTTGCCCGCACCATCATTGAGCCGCCTGCGGCTGGCCTGCTCGCTGCGTCGCGAAGCCCCGCTGCTTTCGCCGAGCTTGAAGCCAACATCAGCGCCGCGCGCGAGGCCTCACAGACTGATTTGATACATTACGCCGACCTCACTGCCGAGTTCTCGATGCTCATCACCCGGCATTGCGGCAACAAGACGATCCATCTCCTGGCCTCGCTGATCTACGACATCATCCGGCGCCAGCACGAACACGTCACCGAGCGGACTATGGCGAAAACCAGCGTCGACAGGCTGCGCCAGGAGAACATCCGCAGTCGCGAAATGGCTCTTGAACTGATGCGCCGCGGCACGCCGGCTGCCGCCGAGAGTTTTTGGCGCGCCCACTTGGAGCACATGCGCGATCTGGTCCTGGCCGCCTACGAGACGCCGATGACCATCGACGTCCTGAACGAGCCTGCCAGCAAGCTGCGCCCGGTCGGCAAAGTCAAGCGGCAGCTGCGCCTGGCCGTGTGACAGTCAAGCTGTGCCGGATCGATTCTGGGCGGGGACAGCCGTCAAAGCCTGGACAGGAAACTGCAAGACCAAAACTTCAGCACCAACGGCGCCGGCGTGCAGGACCAACTGTTCATCGGCGGAGGCAAAGATGACCGACAGGGTTGGGGCGTTCGAGCCAGCCACGCTGACAGACCCTTGCGTGACGACGTAATAGCGGCCGCCATAAGGGTGCTCAGCCTGCAAGGTGTGATCCTGGCCCGGGGCGATGCGCAGCACGTGAGCGGCCAGCCCGTCGGCACGGGGCTCTATCAGGGCCTCTATTGCGGTGTTTGTCAGGCTTGCCAGCGCTTCAGGGCTCAAGCTGCTTTGCGGTGCGCCATGTTGCTGCTCGCGCTTCAGGCCGCGCTGCATGCGCTCACGCGAGCCGGGCTTGTGGATGTACCACGCGCCGGTATCGCCAGACATGCGCATGGTCAGGTAAGAAACGCCCTCTGACCCTGCCACGATGGGACCGTAGGCCGTTTCCGGCGCTGCGTAGTGCACGCACAAAGGTCTGACTTCGTGCCGGCCTATGGCTCCGGCTCCGGCTGTAATGACTTGGAACTGGTGTTCCAGGTGATAGTGGGTTGGCGTCACCCAATTGGGGTCTTGCTCGACCAGAAAAGCCTGTTCGCCGGATTGCCTTGACAGATGGGTGGCAATCATGTCGGTGATGTGGCCTTCAAAAGTGTCTTTGCGGAAGGCCTTTCGCACTGGCTTTGCCTGCTCCCAAGTTTGCATGTTGACCATATGAATCTCCTGTGCGGGACTTGATTTAATCGACCCTATTTCGCCGTTCCCAGTTTCTTTGCCAACTCCCCGGCCTTCTCATATTCGCTTTTGATGTCGGCGGCGAATTGCTCGCTGCCCACACTGATTTGCTGGGCGCCCAAGGTCACCAGCCTGGCCTTGACATCGGGCGCACTCATGGCATTGCTGATCAGGCCGTTGAGCGTTGAAATGATCTGCGCCGGCGTATTGGCGGGGGCAATAAAACCGTACCACACCGGTGTTGGCACATAGCCCGGCACGCTGACCTCTTCAGACACGGCCGGAACGTCAGGAATCAGCTGCGAGCGGCGCGAATCAAAAACGGCGAGCCCTTTGGCACGCCCCGACAGCAGGTGTTGCGACACCAAGGGCACAACCACCGGGAACAAGGCCAGTTGCCCGCCAATCAGATCGGTCATGGCCTGGGCCGTGCTTTTGTAGGGTATTTCGAGAACGTCAATTCCCACGGCTTGTTTGAACAGCTCCATTTCCTGCTGGCTGATGGTGCCAGGCCCGGATGAGCCATAACTCAGCTTCCCGGGGTTGGCCTTGCCATAGGCGATCAATTCCCTGATGTTGTTGATTTTCAGACTTGGCGACACTGCCAGCACGAGCGGAATGACCCCGACCTTGGCAATAGGCATGAAGTCCTTGACCGGATCGTAAGGGGGCTTGGCGCTCTGGCTGGGCACGATAACCAATGGGTTGGCGGCGATCAGTATCGTGTAACCATCCGCAGGCGCCTTGGCCACCGCCAGCGTGCCAATCAGGCTGCCGCCGCCCTCCCGATTTTCAATGATCACGGTATGCCCGGTCTTCTCGGTGATGCTTTGCGCAACCGTGCGGGCCAACACATCACTGCCGGTGCCAGCTGAATAGGGCACGACTATTTTGATAGCACGATTGGGATATGCATTTTGGGCTTGGGCAGGAAAAGACAATCCGAAAATCAGGGCGGCGCCCAATGCCGCGCCTGCACCCAGAGCGCTGCGACGCCGTGTCTGGCCCAAAGCGGGTGGTGATGGTTGGAGTTGAAAGTTTTTCATGGGAGTCTGCCAAGGTAAATTGAGCGCGGTGAAATAAAGACTTCAATCAATCAGGCCGGCGTTTCTTGCCGCGAGCACCTCGGTGCTGTTGAGCCAGGGTTCAAGAATCTCCTGGGCCTCGTCACGATTCCAGGGTCGAAAAGCCTGCGGTGTCGGGGGAATGGTTCTGCTGAATCGCGGCGCAGGCGCAGGTTGTGTGATGCCATCGATGTCCACATAAGTGGCGCGCGCTCGAAGATGCGGGTGATGGGGCGCTTCTTCGAGCGTCAGAACCGGCGCGAAGCAGGCTTCGGTTCCTTCAAAGACTTCACACCATTCATCGCGCGTTTGTGTCTTGATCTTCCGGGCAATTTGGGCTTTGGCGGCAGGCCAGGCATCCCGGCTCCACTGGCCGGCAAGAAGCGAGTCCAGTTCCAGCAGGCGCAGGACTTGCGCGTAGAACTTCTTTTCCACCGCGCCGATGGACACCCATTTCCCGTCGGAACACTCATAAGCGTCATAAAAAGGAGCGCCGGAATCGGTGATATTGGTACCACGGTCATTCGACATCATCCCCGCAGCAAAGGTTCCGTGCGGTTGCGTCATCAATGAGGCCACGCCGTCCACCATGGCGGCATCGATAACCTGCCCCTCGCCCGATGATTTCATTTCATACAGAGCGGCAAGGATTCCCATGACCAGGTACGTGGTCCCACCGCCGAAATCGCCCACCAGATTGACCGGCATGGCCGGGGCTTGTCCCGCCCGGCCAAAGGCGTGAAGGGCGCCTGTCAGCGCAATGTAGTTGATGTCATGTCCCACCGCATTGGCCAGCGGCCCATGCTGCCCCCATCCTGTGATGCGCCCGTATACCAGCTTTGGATTTCTTTCACGACAGCTGGTTGGCCCCAGGCCGAGCCGCTCGGCTACGCCAGGCCGGAATCCCTCTATCAACACATCGGAACGGCCGACCAGATCAAGCACAAAATCAACTGCGGCTGGCTGCTTCAGGTCGAGTGGAATGGACCGTCGATTGCGCAACAAAAGATCAAACCGTTCGGGTCGCGCCACCCCCAAACCGCTCGGCTCTTTTCTGTCAACCCGCAGTACGGTGGCCCCCATATCGGCCAAAAGCATGGCCGCCATGGGACCCGGGCCGATTCCGGCCAGTTCAATCACTTTCAAGCCGTGCAAGGGGCCCATATCAAAATCCGTTTTAGAACGGCGCGAATTCTTTCCCGAGCAAGTCACGTGCAATGATGCCCAGGTGAACCTCGCGGGGGCCGTCTGCCGATTCCATGCCCAGGCAATCCCGAAGGCGCTGTTCGTGCGGCAAGTCTTTTGCCCAACCGTAATGGCCGTTCAATCGCATGCATGTGTAGAGGGCTTCGTTGGCGGTCTTGACCCCAAACCATTTGGCCATCGACGATTCGGCATCATGCCGCAGCCCCTTGTCTTTCAATGACAGAGCGCGATAACACAGCATGCGCGCCGCCTCCAGTTTGGTGGCCTCGGTTGCGAGCTCGTTGGCCACGCCCTGCCACTTGGAGAGCGAGCGCCCCAGGACTTGCCGGGTTTTGACGTACGAGATTGTTTCTTCGAGGGATTTCTGGGCGGCGCCAATGCAAGCCAAAGGCACGAAATTGCGGTTGTAACCGATGATCGTCATGGCCCAGATGAAGCCCTCGTTTTCCTTGCCGATCATGTTGCGCGCCGGAATCCGGACTTCGTCGAAAAACATGCTGCCGCCGCGGTCGAGCTTTTGCCCCATGCGTTCGAAATTGGAAGTCGTCAGACCGGGCGTATCCGTCGGAACCAGGAAGAAGGAAAGTCCCCGGGGCCCGGCCTTGCCGGTGCGTGCCGAGACAAAGACCACCTTGGAGACACCGGTGAAGGTGATGCTGGTCTTCTCGCCCGTGATGACGTAGTGGTCGCCATCCTTGACTGCCTTGGTCGTGATGTTGCCCGCATCGGCGCCGCCGCGCGGCTCGGTGAAGGCCAGCGACATCATCTCGCCGCTGGCGATGCGGGGAATCCATTCCTCCTGCAACTCGGGCGCCATGGACGAGGCCATTTCGCCAAGGTGGATGGCGTTGGAGATGATGTACCGGATTTGATGGTCGCAACGGCCGATCTCCTCGCACACAATCCCGCAGTCGACGAACGAGTAACCCTGGCCGCCGTATTTTTCAGGCAGGCGCAAGCGCAGCAAACCCATGTTGACGAGCTTGTCCATAAAGTCCTTGGTCAACCACTCGCCTGTTCTGTCCCAGCGCTGGTAATGGGGGAGCAGCTCCGCCTCGGCGTATTTCCGGACAGAATCGCGGATCATCTCTTGATTTTCAGAAAAACTGAAGTCCATTCGTCTTCTCCTAGTGTTGAGTCTTCAGGGGTTCCCGCAGCCCTTGGTAGTAGGGGCCCGAGATGGGATGTTTCCAGGGGGAGTAGCCTTCCTTCTCATAGGCTTGCGGCCCCAGCTTGAAGTGTTTTGCGGCCTCCAGGCTTTCCACCGCCGGCATGTTCGCGTCGTAATAGGCCGCCGGTGTCGCGGGCCTGGGGCCGGCTTTGGCCAGGCAACCGAACGCGGGTCGGCCAATGATCCGTTCGAGCATCCACACGCACTCGATGAGCTTGTCCAGGTCCACCCCGGTCACGATGCCCATTCCCTCCAGCATGTGCATCAGGTCTTCGGTCGCCGCCATGCCGCAGGCCCGGCCGTTGCCGCCGAATTGTCCGCCACCGATCCCGCCCAAGGTCCCTTCGAGGATCGCGGTGTCTTCCTTGTCGAGCGTGCGCAGCGCGGCATAGATGGAAGGCAGCGCCATCGCGCGCGCGTTGTGCATATGGAAGTGGAATTGTTGAACCCAGGGCCAGCGGCGTTTGATTTCCCGCAGATCCGCTTCCATCTCATGGGGTAAACACCAGCTCTGCGAGTCGTGCAGGCCAATCTCGACCACAGAGATGCCGGCCGCTTTCAACAGGTCCATCTGCCGCTCAAGGAACGAGAAGCGATAGGCCTCTGAGAACTTGCCCATGAAATTGGACCCCCACGCGGAGCCGATGCCGATCCGGGCCTGGCTGATGCCCCGGCTCGCAGCGTCGTGCACCGCTTCAGGCCAGGCTTCCATGGCCTGCTCGATGGAGCGGTTGACGTTGCGGCGTTGGTGGACGTCGCAGATGTCGAGAAACAGCGTGAAAACATCTTCTTCCACTGTCAGTGGCGGCGCATATTGCGCGGCCAGCTTCCTGGCCTTCTGGTTGTGGATGTAGGGCAGATAAGTCACACCCGCCTTGGGCTGGAACTTCTGCAACATCTCTTCAAAACACGCCATTTGGGGCACGTAGCGGGGGCTGACAAAAGCGCCCACCGTGATCCGCTTCAGGCCTGTTTCGGACAGCGCCTCCAGCAACTCTATCTTGTCGCCCAGGGGAATGCCGACGTCTTCGATGCCGAAGCCCTCTCGCATCACCTCTTCGTTGTAAATCACCGTTGGCCAATTCATGGATGAACTCCGGTTTCCAGCTATTTCACTTGCCCCACTCAAAGACGGGTTTCTCGGATCTGCGGTTTCGCCAAGGCCCGGATTGCCGTCAATTTTTTAATTGTATAACTATTATCATTCAATGCTGGAAATGCGTCAATGACCGGGTGCGATTCAAACTGATGTGGTGATTTGATCATGCTGTTTGTCTGAGATTTGCCGCCAATAGCTGTCCCACTGGCGGTTTGCACGATTGAGCCGCAGGGCCAACATATGCTCAGCATTGTGAGGACACCACCAAGCGCCCGGGCGCTTCATGCGCTGCTGAACAATATAGCGGTGAGCACTTTCAATTTCTCCT
>JANMVT010000259.1:0-4883 GCA_031392945.1 Rhodoferax sp.
ACATTGGGCGTTTTTCTGGACCATCTTCGTATCGATCTGGGCGCACATGGGTTTTTACACGCTGATCCTGCTGGCCGGCTTGCAGGCCATCCCCAAGGACATGTACGAAGCGGCCGAAATGGACGCGGCAACGCCCTGGCGCACACTGCGCCGCATTACTCTGCCCCTGCTCATGCCCAACCTGATCGTGGTGCTGGTGCTGGCCCTGATCCGGGCCGTGCAGATTTTTGACGAGGTATTCGTGCTCACGGGCGGCGGCCCCGGCTCGGCGACCACCTTCATCGTGCAGTTCATCTACCAGACCGGTTTTGCAGAGCAGATTCATCTCTATGGCCTGGCCGCAGCCGCCTCGCTGGTGCTTGCGCTGGGGCTGATGCTGCTGACCTTCGCGCAACTCAAATTGACCCGTGCCAATGAGGCAGGCAAGAAGGCCAGATAACGCCAGACAAGGCCAGGCAACCAATATGTCAGTCACCACCTTCCTGACCCGAACCCACGGCCGAAACCGCCTGGACTGGACCGACTGGTTGAGCTACACCTACCTGTTCGTCGGCCTGTTCACCATGTTTGCGCCCATCCTCTGGCTGGTCATGTCATCCCTGAAAACCGAAAGTGCCATCAGCCAGTTTCCGCCTTCGTTCCTGCCTTACAGCCAGAAGTCTGTGACAGTGGCCGGGCACGAAAAGCCGCTGCCCCTGTACCTGACAAAAGACGAAAGCGGCACCGTGCGTGAGCTGGCCCAGGTAAGACGCATCGGCATCATCGCCACCATGGTGGACCCGGCCAAACCTGAAGTTGAAATCAAGGTCAACATCAACGACCGCAAACCCGTCAACGAACTGAAGTTTGCCGGCAACAACTACACCGACATTTTTGCCAAATTCAGTTTTGGCAGATACCTGTGGAACAGCGTGTTCATCACCGTCATTGCCACGTTGCTGACCCTGCTGATCAATTCCATGGCGGCCTTTGCCCTGTCAAAATACCAGTTCAAGGGGCAGAAGGCGGTGTTCCTCCTGATCATCGCCACCCTGATGATTCCGCCCACCATCATCCTGGTGCCGGTGTTTCTGGTGATCAACAGTGTCGGGCTGCTCAACAGCCTGTGGGGCGTGATCCTGCCGGCCATCGCCACACCGACCGGCGTGTTTTTGTTGCGCCAGTACATGCTGACCATCCCCGACGAGTTGCTCGAAGCCGCCCGCATGGACCATGCCAGCGAATGGCGCATTTACTGGAAAATCATCCTGCCGCTGGCGGCGCCCGCCTTAGCCGTGCTGGCGATTTTCTCGGTGATGTGGCGCTGGAATGATTTTCTGCTGCCGTTGATTGTGCTGTCCAAGTCCGAGTATTTCACGCTCCAGCTGGCGCTCAACTCCTTCCAGGGCGAACTCAATACCCAGTGGCATTACCTGCTGGCCATGACCGTCATCACCCTGATTCCCATCACCCTGGTGTTCGCGTTTTTGCAGAAGTACATCACCACCGGCATTGCCAGCGCCGGTGTGAAGTAGCCCCTATTCAAGGACACAACGTGGCCACTCTTGAACTCAGCCGCATCGTCAAGTCGTTCGACAAGACCACCATTCTTCACGGCATTGACCTGTCGGTCAAAGACGGAGAATTTGTGGTGTTCGTCGGGCCCTCGGGTTGTGGCAAATCGACTTTGCTGCGCGTCATATCGGGCCTGGAATCGCCGACGTCGGGCGACACATTGATCGACGGCAAAAACGTCAATGCGGTCTCGGCCGCCCATCGCGGTTGCGCCATGGTGTTTCAGTCGTATGCGCTGTACCCGCACATGAGCGTCTATGACAACATGGCCTTTGGCCTGGAAAACCTGGGCCTGGCCAAAGCCCTGATTGAATCCAAAGTCGCCGCAGCCGCCACGCTTTTGCGGCTGGGCGATTTGCTGCAGCGCAAACCCACCCAGTTGTCAGGGGGCCAGCGCCAGCGCGTGGCGATTGGCCGCGCCATCGTGCGCGAACCCCAGCTGTTTTTGTTTGACGAACCGCTGTCCAACCTGGACGCCGAACTGCGCGTGTCGATGCGGGCCGAGATTCGCGACCTGCACGCACGTCTCAAGGCCACCATGGTTTACGTGACACACGACCAGGTCGAAGCCATGACCATGGCCGACAAAATTGTGGTGCTGCGCGCCGGGCGGATCGAACAGGTCGGCGCGCCGCTGGACCTGTACAACCATCCGGTGAACACCTTTGTGGCCGGCTTCATTGGCAGCCCCCGCATGAATTTTCTGCCCATCGCCCTATTGCCGGCGGATCAGGACCGGGCCGCGCAATTGCCTGCCGGCACACACACAATTGGCCTGCGCCCCGAGCACGCCTTGGTTGCCGATGACGGGCCCATCCAGTTGAAAGTAGTGCAGGTAGAGCAACTCGGCTCCAGCAGTCTGCTGCTTGGCAAAGTCGGCACCGACACGCCGTTTGAGATGGTCTGCCCCGGGCAAACCACGCTCAAAGGCGGAGACACCGTCAGGCTGGGCCTGCCTTCGCAACATCTGCACTGCTTCAATCAGGAAGGACAGAGGCTTTAACCCATGAACAGTCTCGCTTGTACCGGCGCGGTTACAGAAACCGCACACGGCGTCGAAGTCTCCCTGCAAGGCGGTGGCAGTTTCAGCATTCAGGCGCTGGAACGGACGATGTTTCGCGTGCGTTGCAAACCCGCCACCGGCTACCGCGAGCCGCGCACCTGGGCCATTGCGCCCGTTGCGGGCGAAGACGTGCCCTGGAGCGCAAGAGCACGGGACGACCTGGCCGGATTCAGTTGCCCCAAAGTTCAGGTCACATCGAGTGATGGCTCAGCAACGCTGCGTACAGACAAGCTGTCGGTCACCCTGCAAACAGACCCTGTGACGCTGTCGTGGCACGATGGGCAAGGCAAACCTCTGGTGCGCGACCGCGCCACCTCCTCGTATTTTGAGAGTCGCCGTACCGGCGCCATCCGCCACTACTTGCAGCGCGAACCCCGTGAACATTATTTCGGCCTGGGCGACAAGACCGGGCCGCTCAACCTGCGGGGCCGTCGCCTGCGAACGCTGGCGCTGGACTCGCTGGGGGTTGACCCGCAAAACGGCGACCCGCTTTACAAACATTGGCCTTTTGTATTGACGCGAAGCCAGACCGGCCAATGGTACGGGATGTATTACGACACCCTGGCCGCCTGCACCTTCGACCTGGGTTGCGAACACGACAACTACCACGAGTTGTACCGATACGTGGAGATTGACGACGGCGACCTGGACTACTACCTGATGGCAGGCACCACCCCGGCAGAGGTGATTGCGCAATTCGTCCGCCTGATTGGCGGCACGCATTTGCCGCCCCGCTGGACTTTGGGTTTCGCGCAGACCGCCATGGGGCTGGCCGACGCGCCAGACGCACAGCAACAACTTGACGGATTCATCTCGCGCATTGAACAGGAGGGCATTCCCTGCTCGGCGTTTCACTATGGCTCGGGTTATTCGTCGCGCGGCAAACGCCGTTATGTGTTCACCTGGAATCACGACAAATTCCCCGATCCCAAAACCCTCAATGCGCGGTTTCACGCGGCGGGCATGCAACTGGTTGCCAACGTCAAGCCCTGCCTGCTGGACGACCACCCTGCCTATGGCGACGTGCTCGCCCAAGGCGGCTTTGTGCAGGACGCCGCCAGCGCCAAACCGGTGGTCGAGCAATTTTGGGACGGCGTCGGCTCACATCTGGATTTCACCCATCCGGCGGCCATTGCCTGGTGGCAAAAAAGCCTGCGTTCGCAAGTGCTGGACTACGGCATCGACGTTGGCTGGAACGACAACAACGAATATTCCATCATGGACGATGGTGCGGTTTGCCACGGTTTTGGCCAGCCCATGCCCATGCACCGCGCCCGTCCCCTGCATCCCCTGCTGATGACGCGTGCCACGTTTGAAGCCCAGGCGGCACACCGGCCCGACCAGGCCGTTTTCACGGTCACCCGGGGCGGTTCGCCGGGCCTGCAGCGTTATGCCCAGACCTGGAGCGGCGACAACACCACCAGCTGGCAAACCCTGCGCTGGAACATACGCACCGGCCTGCAAATGAGCCTGTCAGGCATGTTCAATGTGGGCCATGACGTCGGCGGTTTCTTTGGCCCTTCACCGACGCCAGAACTGTTTGTGCGCTGGGTGCAGGCCTGCTGCCTGAACCCGCGCATGGTCATGAATTCCTGGAAGGCCGATGGTACTGTCAATGTGCCCTGGCTGCATCCATCGGTTACCCCGCACGTGGCGGCCGCCATCAAGCTGCGTTACACCCTGATGCCGTATCTGTGGTTCCTGTTCGAACGCGCCAGCAGCGCTCACCACCCCATCATCCGTCCCACCTTCTACGATTTTCCCGATGATGAAAACTGCCTTGGGGATTGTGATGACTTCATGCTGGGGAGTTCGCTGCTGGCAGCGCCGGTCGTGACGCAAGGCGCAACCACGCGCGAGGTCTACCTGCCCAAGTTGCCGACGTCAGCCAATGGGCCGTCCGCCTGGTTTGATTTTTACTCGGGCCAGCGTTTTGAGCCAGGCAAAATACACACCGTTGCCGCGCCTCTGGACAGGCTTCCGTTGTTCGCCCGGTCCGGCTCGTCGATTCCCCTGGCGGCAGCCGTCGGCGGGCGCCACAGGCACGACGACCCGGTCAGCGAGACGCGGAGTTTTGCCTAGTGAGCAGGGACGCCAGCACGCCGGGGTTGAAGTGCGCTTCAACATAATCTGCCAAGCCGTCAAAAACTGAGTCCAGCGTCGGCACGGTGGCGCCAAACAAGGCTTGCAACACGGCAGCGTCCTCAAACAGGCCGTGCAGGTACAGCCCCAGCACATTGCCTTGCGCGTTTTGCCAGCCAAGCCC
>JANMVT010000276.1:0-1588 GCA_031392945.1 Rhodoferax sp.
GCCCATCTTAAGCACTGGCGACCTGAAGATCATGGCCTCTTGGGACGGCACGAGCATAATAGGTGCCAGCGCGCTGCAGCAGCCAACGGGGACTGGCACAGTGGCGCTTCTTAGCGGAGTGACCGTGGTAGGTGCGCTTTCCTTGCTGGCCAAGGGTGACATCACGCAGAACTCAAGCACCATCACTGCCACCCAATTGACGGCCTACACCAGCGGAAACGTCACGCTCACCTCGGGCAACGGTTTCACCAACCTTGATGTCACCGGCAGTACCGTCGACTTGTTCAACAACTCGCTGGTGTCCATGGGCAATATCTCAGCCACCAACTTCAATCTGGCGACGCTAAACAGCATCATCTTTCAAAGCCCCGCCAGCGTGATCAACGTGTCGGGCGCGACGACACTGAACGCAGGCACGGGCGACGTCACGCTGTTCAACGCGACCAACAATTTCAATTCCATCAGTTTGACCGGCGGACATGTCTCGGTGGTTGACGCCAACGCATTGAATGTCACTTCGCTGAGCTTTGGCGCCAATAAAAACCTTTACCTGCAGACGGGCGGGACGCTGGCGCTTCCGGCCGGGCCGCTCAACACCACAGCGCAGTTGTCACTCATCAGCGGCGGGGCGTTGACCACGCCCGGCAATTTGAGTGGATCCACGATGATCCTGGCGGCGACAAACGGATTGACGATTGCCAGCAACGTCACCGCCTCTGGGTCGCTGAGCCTGACTGGCGGCGCCACGGCTGGCATCAATCAAACAGCGGGCGTTATTGTTGCGGCGGGCCCAACCACGGCCACGGCTGGTGGCAGCCAGATCAACCTGAATCAGCCCGGCAATGATTTCAGCTCGATCAGCGCGACCGGCGGCGCAGTGTCAATAGCTGACGCCAATGCGCTGGTGTTGGGCAACGTGACGGCGGGCTCATTGGGCGTGACGACCAACGGCGCCATCTCGCAGGCGGGGGGAACCAGCCTGGTTGTGGGCGGCAATGCGGCATTTGCGTCGGGCACCGGCAACATGTTCCTGACCAATGCGCCAAATACCTTTGGCAGCGTGACGGTCGCCAATGGCGGCAATGTCAGCATCACCGAATCAGCGCCCAGCGTCACGCTCAATGGCATCAACGCGGGGTCGTTCACCTTCCTGGCCAATGGCGGCAACATCCTGTTCGGACAAGACATTACGGCGACTTCGGGCGTGATCGACATCAAGGGTTTTGGCGCCGTGACGGCAACGGCGCCGGTCAACATCAATTCAACATCGCAAATTTTGCTCAAGGCCACCGGAAACCTGAGTGTGGCTGGCACGGCCTTCCATTCGGTTGGCGGTGGCGACGTGGTTCTGGGCGCAGGCGCCCTGTTCAACGGCACGGGCGCCAGCACTACCTTCAGCAGTGGCGGCCGTTGGCTGACGTATTTGACAAATCCGGCTGCCGGGCATACTTTCGGGCCCTTCAGTCCGACCACGGCGGCCGACTTCAGGCAGCTCAATGCGCTGTTCCAGGCCCCGCCCTTGGCGGCTGGCAACGGCAGTCTGTGGACGGACTCCGGCATCCGGAATTCCACATTGCTTGGCAATGTG
>JANMVT010000284.1:0-7344 GCA_031392945.1 Rhodoferax sp.
GGCACTCAGCTACACGGCTGTCCCCCGCGTCGGCCTGGGGCCGACTGCTCCTCCTTGACGCCGCTGCGCCGAGTGCCACGCCAACCCGCTCCTTTGGACTGTGTGGCTGTTCAACCGCTGCAAAGCACCCAAGCTCAAAGCCGAAGAGGCCGTGGTGGGTGGCGTAGCGAAGTCAAGGCGGAGCTGTCGGCCATAGGCCGGCGCGGGGGACATTCGCGTAGCCACCCACCATGGCCTTTTCGGCGGCGCCCACGCCCTAACGAAGCGCTTGGCTTTGGACAGCCGGAACTGTGTCGTGAATTTAGGAACGCTCAATAATGGCGAGTTGGGGCCTCAGTCTTTGCACGCAGCCGCGATGGCGGCCAGCGTGGGCGCATTCAGGGTCACCCCGATGTGCTTGGCGCCCGGCACCAGGGTAATGGGAAGGGTCTTGCCGGCGCAGGCAAACAGGGCGGCATATTGGTCGGAAAACATCAACTCATGACGACGGAGCACAATCTGAAGTGGGCCATGGCTCAGCCCGCCCGGCCCAGGGAGCCAAATGAAACGGCGGAAGAAATACGCGTCAGGCGCAACAGGCGCAAGGCCCGGCCCGCGAAGATGCCATTGAAAGCGCCGTAAAGCAGGGCGACCGGCAGGGCGAAACTGGCGTCGTGGGTCAACTGCGGCTGCATGCCCAGCTCGACGCCCACGATGTATTTGGTCATGAAGATGCCCAAAATCAGCAGCATCGGCACGACGCTGCCCGGCACTGCGACGCTTTGCGATGCAGGCTCGAAACGGGTGCCCGCCGGCGGCGAAATGCGCATGACCAGGGCGGTGACTGCGGCGGAGGCGATCAGCCAGAGGCCCAGCACCGCGCCCAATCGCCCGCTGGCGCCAAACGCCGACGCCATGCCGTACAGCGCCAACGCCAGCATGGCCATGGGCGTGATGGCGATGCGGCGCAGGCTCATTTGCCGGCCAAACAGCTGGCTGGCGCCCAGCGCGAGCAATCCGGCCAGCAAACCCCAGACCCAGGAGGGTGTGCGTTGAATCACCGTGGCTATGGCTTCGGGGTGTTGGGTGATGAGTTGAATCAGCATGATGATGTCTTTTCAGTTGCTATAAAAATAATATCTAACTACGCATGTCCCACAAGGGAAAATGGCACGATTGATTGGAAAATATCGAAATCAGGCACTGGTCAGCATGGCTGCCGTCATATGCACGGCGATCAAGGGCGTGAGATGGGGGGACAGTGGCATGGTGCGCTCCAGAGGTTGATCGATGGAGCGGACTTTGCCGCGACCCGCGCGCCGGCGCCACGGCGCTGAGACGAAACGTGGGGTATTTGGCGTGAAACGGCGGTTTGGCGGCGCAGGATGGCGCCGCATAAACCGCTTGGACAGCTTGAACCGGGCCAGGAGCCCAAGCTCCTAGATCAGCAGTTCAGCCTGAGGCTTGGCGCCGCGCAGGTAGATGACGGCCGCTGCGCTGCTACCCGCCCTGAGCCTGTCGAAGGGGCTTCAACAGGCTTGGCCCAGACGGCGTGATGGCGGGTTGGCAAAGGAAATCAACGCCGGCAGCAGCGATAATCCCGGCTCTTTCAAGGAGCGTCAGTGGATTCTGTCTTATTGTTCAAAGCCGCCATCATGGGCGTGGTCGAGGGCCTGACCGAGTTTTTGCCGATCTCGTCCACCGGCCACCTGATTCTGGCGGGCGCGCTGCTGGGGTTTGACGATGACAAGGCCAAGGTGTTTGACATCGCCATCCAGACCGGCGCGATCTTTGCAGTGATCCTGGTTTACTGGCAAAAAATTCGCGACACGCTGGTCGCACTGCCTTCATCCAACCTGTCCGGCAGGCAGGCGCGGAAATTCGCCCTCAACGTGCTGATCGCCTTCATCCCCGCCGTGGTGCTGGGCCTGCTGTTTGGCAAAACCATCAAGGCGCACCTGTTCACGCCGGTGGTGGTGGCCAGCACCTTCATCATTGGCGGCTTCATCATTTTGTGGGCCGAGGCGCGATACAAGCGCGAGCGCGTGGCGCGGGAGAATTCCACCATGGCCTTTATGGCCGGCAGCGCGGTGCCAGAGGCCCTGGGGCCACGCATCGCCGAAGTGGAGCAGATGACCCCGATGGACGCGCTCAAGGTCGGCCTGATCCAGTGCCTGGCCATGATCCCCGGCACCAGCCGCAGCGGCGCCACCATCATCGGCGGCATGTTCCTGGGCCTGTCGCGCAAGGCGGCGACGGACTTTTCGTTTTACCTGGCCATCCCCACGCTGATCGGCGCCGGTGTTTACAGTCTGTACAAGGAGCGCGCCCTGTTGTCGGTGGCGGACGTGCCCGTGTTTGGCGTCGGCCTGTTGGTGTCTTTCATCAGCGCCTGGTTTTGCGTCAAATGGCTGCTCAAATTCATCTCCACCCACAACTTCAACGGCTTTGCCTATTACCGCATCGCCTTTGGCCTGGTGGTGCTGGCCACGGCTTACAGCGGCGTGGTGAAGTGGGCGGCTTGAAAATATTGAGCGTTTCGAATTTCACGACATAGTTCCGGCTGTGCAAAGCCAAGCGCTTAGTTTGGGCGTGGGCGCGAGCCGAAGACGCCGTGGTGGGTGGCTACGCGAATGTCCCCCGCGCCGGCCTATGGCCGGCCCCTCCCCGTCATTTTTCTCCTTGACTTCGCTACGCCACCCACCCCGGCCTCCCCGGCTTTGGGCTTGGGTGCTTTGCAACGGTTGAACAGCCATACAGTCCAAAGGAGCGGGTTGGCGTGGCACTCGGCGCAGCGGCGTCAAGGAGGAGCAGTCGGCCCCGAGGCCGACGCGGGGGACAGCCGCGGAGCTGAGTGCCACGCCGGCCCGCTCCCGCCACAACGCATCCGGACAGTGACTTGCGGAGGAGTTGAGTGCCGCACCCCAATTAACGCTGCATCCCGCGCAACGCAGCCTCAATCGCCGCCGCCGTGCCCAGCGGGTCTTCCATCGGGAACAAATGGCTGCCTTCCATCATCGTCACGCGGCCTTTGCTGATTTTTTCCGTCAGCGTCAGGCCGACTTGCTTGAGCTCTTTTGATTCTTTGCCGCCAATGAAGGCCACCGGGCATTGCAGCGGGTGGCGGCCGAGCAGGCGCTCCAGGTTGTCGGGCACGGTGTTGTAGATGGCGGTCTCGATTTCGCGGTTGAAGGCCAGCGTGTATTGACCGTCAACCTCTTGCAGCCCGTGCGTTATGAAATCCTGCAGCACGCCCGGCTCCCAGCGGGCGAAGGCTTTTTTGCCCTGAAAAAAAGCAAGCGCGGCCTCGGGTGAGGGCCAGTGCGTGCGCCGCGTGCGGCTGATCTTGGCCGGCGACACCGAGCCGACAAATTGCCCGCCCTTGGCCATTTGCAGGGCAGCGGCCTTCCAGCCACCCAGAATCGGCGAGTCCAGCAGCAGCACGCCCTTGACGGGCTGCCCGCCCAGCTCAGGGTGGCGGGCGGCGACCATCAGGCTCAAAAAACCGCCCAGTGAATGGCCGACCAGCCAGGCCGGTTCGCCCGCCTTGTCGATTTCCGCACGCCCGAAGTCCGCCAATTGCTTGGCCAGATGCGGCCAGTTGTTGGTGACCGGGTAGGCCGGGTCGTGGCCGATTTTGTCGATCGCGCGCACCGTGAAGCCGCGTGCGCGCAGGCTCCTGAACAACGCGCGGTAGGTGCTGGCGGGGAAACTGTTGGCGTGGGAAAAGATGATCACGACGCGCTGTCACGCAATTAAATCAACTTCTCATCCGGAGTCCGGATTTTTTTGAGCGGCTTGGCCTGGCCGCCCTGGTTCATCAGGGGGATGTTGGTCTGCTCGCCCTTCCACATCGGGTCTTCCAGGCTGTCGAATACCTCGCGCAGGCGCTGGCCCCAGGTGTTGTGCAGCATCTTGAAGTAAGGGTTGTTCTCGTCGATGCAGACCACCATGTCGGTCTGGAAGCTGTTGGCCTCGTACACCACCAGATCCAGCGGCAGGCCGACCGACAGGTTGGACTTCAGCGTGGAATCCATCGACACCAGGGCGCATTTGGCGGCCTCGTCCAGCGGGGTGTCGGGGGTCAGCACGCGGTCGAGCACAGGCTTGCCGTATTTGGATTCGCCCAGCTGGAAGAACGGCGTCTCCATCGTCGCCTCGATGAAGTTGCCGGCCGAATAGACCTGGAACAGGCGCATCGACTCGCCCTGGATCTGGCCGCCGAAAATCAGCGAGACATTGAAATCCACCCCGGACTGTTTGAGCGATTCGGCGTCGCGCTCATGCACATGGCGGATCGCCGCGCCCAGCACACGCGCCGCGTCGAACATGCTGGTGGCGTTCCAGATGGTGACGGGTGCGCCGTTGCCGTGCTCTTTGAGCTGCTCGATCTGCAGGATCTCGCGCACCGACTGCGAGATGCTCAGGTTGCCCGCCGACAGCAGCACCATGAGGCGGTCGCCCGGCTTTTCGTAGACGATCATTTTGCGAAAGGTGCTGATCTGGTCCAGCCCCGCGTTGGTGCGTGAATCGGACAGGAAAACCAGGCCGGCGTTGAGTTTGATGGCGACGCAGTAGGTCATGGGGTGTGTTCGCTGGCAGAAATGTGTGTTGTCGCTGATTTTAGCCGATGGCCCCAACCGCCAGTTCATGCCAATACTACTAATGTTATAGCAATACAACTATATTTAACGGGGGTCCGTTCCACTTTTGAATGAAGAAATCGAACGTTGAAAGTTCAGCGCCAGCAGCCGCTTCAAAATTTCCTCATCCGCCATCGCCGGCGTGTAGTCAGCCCAGCCGTAAGCGGCGGCGACTGCGGTGTCGAGCTGCTGGTGGGCCATCGTCAGCCAGGCCGGTGACAGGTTGTACAGGTTGGTCAAGGTGCGTTTTTGCAGGGCCTTGAGGTCTTCTTCGCGGATGCCGGGTTGCGGCTCGATGCGGTCAGGGTAGGGGCTGTGGTCCATGCCCAGCGGCGTGACCTCTTTGACTTTGTGCGTCCACTCGGGCGGGTTGAGCCAGGCTTCGCGCAGGTCGTTGAGGCGCTTGGCTGCTTTGGCGATCTGGATGGCTTTGTTGCGGATTGAATCCCGTGCCTCTGGCAGCTGACTGACCGATTCGACATTTGCTACTGTTTTGGAAGCTGCTTGCGAAATACTGACGAGGGCTACAGCCACTTTTTCTTCTGAAATGCCAGCGGGAATGACGGCGCCGTCGGCCAGGGTTTCGGTTTGCTGGTGGGCGGTGTCGACTGGGGTCAGGCCTTGGGGGAAGGGGAACGGCTCGAAGGCAGCCAACGAGTTGTAGCGCGGGCGATCTTCCAGAGTTCCACCGCGCGCCACCGCCCACACGACGTGGATGCGTGAAGACAACAAGCCAAATGTTGTGTCGTCGGCGCGCGGGATCACGATCAGGCTGTGCTCAGGCGCGACGCAGACTGGGAAGAAGACGAAAAATCGGTGTTTGGCGGTTTCGACGGTGGCGATGTAGCGGGCAAGCGGGGCGAGTTTGGCGCGCAAACCGGGACGTGCCTCCCCATGACGCCACCATAGTTTGGCGCGACTGGCGCGGTTGTTGATTTTGCGAATCGGGTAGATGTGTTGAAGCGCGAACTCAAAGGGTTTTTCAAATTGGGCTGCATCGCCTTCCGACATGCGGGCACCGAAGTCAATTGTCCAATTGCCACCCCATCTGCGTGTGATGTCGGAGCCGTTGAAAATGGGTCGCAATACATGGCTGTTCGGCAGTCCATGAACGTTTGGCTCGCGCAGCCAGTGCGTTGCGGTTTGGGCAGACACTTTGAATGGTCCGGCGAGGCAAAGACCAAAATAGGAGGCGTCCGCGTTTTCGGCAAGGGGTTTCGCTGTGGTCAGATCCATCGCGAATGCGCCCGCTGTCTGGGCCTTGAGGTCGGGGAACAGCTGCTGCACATCTGCCCCGTCCAGTCGCGCAGTTTGCGTGGCGTGGCCAAAACACACCAGCGACACACGCACTGCCGCGCCTTCATTGACCCAGGGCATGTCCGCCCAAGCCTCGTAAATGCGGGTCGTCTGCTGGATGCGCTCCATCACCGGCCGATTGCCGCGTTGGCGAATCGAATTGGTGGCAACCAGCCCGGCTGCGCCCAGCCCGGCTTTTTCAATCTGAGCTCTGGCTTTTTCAAACCAGAACATCACCAGATCAGCTCCGCCGGGAACTCTATCCTTGAAGACCTTGCGCAGTGCATCGGTGTATTCATGGCCCAACTCCGAGCGCATCACCTTATCGCCCAAAAACGGCGGGTTGCCAATCACCACACTGGCCTTGGGCCACGCGGCTTCGACAGGCTCAGCCCGAACGGTGATCAAAGCGTCGCGGCACTCGATGTGGTCCAGCGGCTCCAGCACCGGGTTGGTCTTGAAGTCGTAGCCATGCGCCATGCGCCACTGCAACTCGCCGATCCACACGGTGACGCGGGCCAGCTCGGCGGCGTATTCGTTGAGCTCCAGCCCCAGCACGTTGTGCGGGCCGGTGACCAGGTCGGCCTCGCGGTCCAGGCCCAGGGCCTCGGCGTCCAGGTGGCTTTTGTGCTCCACGTCTTTGAGCGCCTTCAGGCCGAGGAACAAAAAGTTGCCGCTGCCACAGGCCGGGTCGAGCACGCGGTAGTCGCGTAGTTGGTCGAGCCAGGCCAGAAACAGGCTTTGCGCTTGCTGGTAGCTTTTGTCGCCGGGGCTTGCATCTTTCTTCTTCTGGCCCGGCAACTTGACGGCGGCGCTCTTTTTGCGGGTGCTTTGGGCCATTAGCCCTCGTATTTGCTGGCTAATGTGCTTCCATTGTTGTAGCAATGGCCGGCTCAACACCGGTTCGACGATGCGCATGATGGTGGCCGGGTCGGTGTAGTGGGCGCCGAGCTGGCTGCGTTTGCTTGGGTCCAGGCCACGTTCAAACAGGGTGCCGAAGATGGACACGTCGATGGCGGACCAGTTCAGCGCGGCGGCATTGCGCAGCTCGGTCATGTCGAGGATGGTGAGCGGCGGCACCTTGATTCTTTTGAACAGGCCGCCGTTGAACCAGGGGATGTCGTCATTGCCGTACAGGCCGCCGTCACGCATCACGGTGAACAGGTTGTGCAGGCCGGTGGCCAGCCTGTCGCTGGTGAGTTTGCGGTTGTTCACCAGGCCTTCAAACATGCGCCCCGGCAGCAGGCCCACGTCTTCGGCAAAAAAGCAGAACAGGCATTGCGTCAGGAAGTGGGCCACTTCGTCGGCATCGCCGCCGCGCCGGCGCAGGCCGTCGGCCAGGGCGGCAAAACTTTTGGCGGCGGCTTCGGTGATGTCGCGGCTGGTCTTCTTGGGGCGAAAACTCCCGGGGTCGAGCCAGGCGCGG
>JANMVT010000273.1:0-34166 GCA_031392945.1 Rhodoferax sp.
GACCATCACAGTCTGTATGAAATCCTACAAATCTTGAGTTTGTCCATGTTTGAATCTGTCCCAATAAATCAACTACTTACGCCACCCTCGCCAAATTCAGATGCAGATTGCGGGCTAAATCAGCTCTCTCTCCTCTGAGGAACGTTGGGACACTACTGATTTCCAATAAATCTGCTCCGAGTCGTTAAGATCTCATACGAAAAGTGAACCCGACCCCACTTCTTGCTTCAGGGAAAGGCGTGACGAGGCAACATGCATGCGTCCGTCAGAAATCGGCGAGACTCAAACGCGATTGCGCCTCTTGCTCCAGCCCAACAGCGCCACGCCAGCGACCAGCAGCGCGAGGGTTCCCGGTTCGGGCACCAATTCGACCCGTTCCACGCCAGTCGCTGGGGTCCAGGTCTGGCCACTGTCGAGCGAAATCTCGGTGAATATGTCGAAGAAGCTGTCGATCTTGAATGATCCCCCACCGATATCGGTGATCGTGGTTTGCCCGAGAGACTGAAGCGTCGGACTTTCGCGCACCCTGATCGCTCCCCCCGTCAGATTGAGTTGCAGCATCTCGGTCTGGAACGTACCCGTGATGTTTCCCGTCTTCCCGAATACTTCAGTTTCCACGGAACCCGTCAACACTACCGGGCTTTGCGGACCGCCATTGATGCTGACATTGCCGGTCACAGTCGAGTTAAAAAACTCCAATTCATCTGCGCCCACCGGTATGCGAATGATGTTGATGAAGCCGAAATGAAATATATCGAATAGGTCGATAACCAGCGGCCCCGGCAGGATGTACTTGACTGGCGGGGTAAATAAAAAATACCCCCCCTTGTTGGGTGGCAGACTGGGGTCTGTCGTGATGATGCCGGCTGTTGCAGCGCCGCAAAGCGCAAGCGACGTGACGAAAACACTGGCAACGCCTGCGCCGATGACCAGCACCGCGCTCGCCGCCCAACGCCTGAGCGAACTGCCTATCGTTTTGTTTGTCTTGCTTTGATGTGGATTCATAGCGGTCTCCTTCTGAATAAAGGAAAAGCAAAATGAGGGCGGACTCAAGGCTTGCCCTCTTTGATTTTTTATAGAACCTTCTCGCACCTTGTCATAAAGCCAGGCCCTCAACTTCGGACCAAGCGCTTAATTGCTGATGCGCGTCGGGTCCAGATCAACGGAATCAGTGCAAGCGCGAGCAGGCCAGGGGTTGCCGGCTCCGGCACGATGTTGAACCCGCCAATAGGGGTATCGCTGGCGCAGGTACCATTGACAGTCGTGCAGCGGGCACTGGCTTGCGTAAAGGCGTAATTGCCATCAGCGCTGTAGTAGGCAATCGTCGCTTGCTCAGAAAAAGAATTGACTGAGTCGAAAAAGAACGAGTAGAAGTTCTGTTCGCCGGCGGGTGCGAGGGGCTGGCCCAGAATGTAGTCGAGTGTCACTAAGCCGTTCGCGACATCGTTGTCCAGACTCACCGTGGAGCCCGCAAGCGGCGCTCCAACTGAAAAGTCAGCGTCATCAAGACTCAATACGGTAAATGCCCCTACCCGGGCATTGGCTACCGGACAACCCCCAGCGATCGAAAAATCGCACAGAAATCCACTCAAATCGAGACGAAATACCCATTTGGTTGGATCGTATTCAAGCGCAATTTCCAACTCCGTTATGCCGTCCAGTGGAGGGTCGACCACGACGGCGAGCCCGTCACACCACCCCCGAAACTTCTTCCCGCAACGCTTGTATGCGGCCATGCTGAATACGGCTTTCTTCCCGGAGGAGGCGACGCCCACCAGCGTGACGGCGCTGGCGATGGGGGGTGCGGCGAAAAGGCCAATTGCTACAGCAACAATGGCGAGTGCGATTGTTTGCGGGAATCCGTTCATGATCGAACCTGTTGTTGATAGAAATAAAAATGGAGGCGACACGATTACGCAATTGCTGCGCCAAATGCCACGGCGGCGCAACTCTAACTACTTGCTATCGATAGCATCTTCCATGCCAGTACCCCGATAATTTATAACCCTATGATTTTATTATGAAAAATCGTGGCGGTGCTCCGCGACGCGCAGCAAGCGTCGGCTGCAGCACCCCACTACTCTGCGGGGGTGCAAATCCACCAACCAGCCCCGAGCGGCAGCACCCGCACTGAAATGCCGGCAATAGCGGTCGATGCATGGTTTCACGCGTCGGCGCGCGACATAGACCCCGACACTATGCGGGGGTTGGCATAGCGCGTTCTCCCTGCCCCGCTGTAAACAAATCCGACACGACGCCAGCCCTGACGGCAGGCGCGGTTCTACCCTGCCACGGCGTGGCGCAGAATAATCAACAGCGCTTTGCGGTCCGGCGCGTCGACCCGATGCAGAAGACAGTCAAGGTGCTCGCAGGCGGTATGGCGGGAAATGCCCATCGCGCGGGCTACGTCGCTCAACGTCTTGCCCGTGAGCAGGTGGGCTGCAAGGTCGCTCTGGCGCAGGGTGAGCTTGAGCCGCTGGACCAACAGGGCTGCCAATTGCCCATCCGTGGGCGGTTCGGGCAGCAGGGTGACCGCAATGCCTGCGCCAGCGGGCAGCGGGCGCAGCAGCAGCGTCGTTTCGCCGCCGTGCGGATCAGGCCAGGAGAAACGCGTCTCGTGTTCCACCTCAGCCAGCGCGCCGCGTAAACGTGCGCCACCGCCGGGCACGATGGGGGTGAGCAGGCCGTCGATCACCGCCAGCGGCTGACAAGCGGCGGCTATCGCCTTGGCCGGGGCGTTGCTATCGTGCAGGCGGCCCCTGCGGTCAACAATCCAGATCGGCGGCAACTGGTCAAAGAACAGGGCATGCAGCGCGTTGCGAGCTTCGGCCGCCGCTTCGTGCAGATGCGGGGCCAGCGCGGCACAGCGGGCGCGGCGAACTGGGTCGCCCGGCCCGCCGCCAAAAGCGCAACTGCCGCAAGCAGCGCAAAGGCTGACGTGACCGGCCAGCAATTCCAGTGCGTCCGCATCCATGAGGGCATCGTCGGAGGGCAGGGCCAGCAGCCCAGTGCAGCCCAACCACTCGCTGCTGGCTTTGAGCGCCAAGCGCCAGGCAGCAGGATCAGTACCGGCCGCATGCAGGCGCGCCGCGAGTTGCAAGCCTTGCATTGCCGCGTTGGTGGCAGCATCGGTGGCGGAGTCGGCAACTGGTGCCGTAGTCGGTACCTCGGTCAAAAACAGCCTCCCGTGTCAACGCGGTTGTCACTTATCAGATTACTTTGCCACAAGAGGAGCAAGACGCTGACGCTGCTGACAGGCGTCGCGAGTTCATGATGTGGTGAATGAGAATTTCAATCGCCCCTTTTTACCAGTCACCAATCTATCGCATGGCTGGCGATACGTCAATTGCCGTCACAACAGGGATTCGATCGCGCCCAAGCAGGGCCAGGGTGGTGGCCGGCACGATCAGGAACGGCGCCGTCTCCTAGCTGAAATCCGGCCAGGCGAAGCCCGGCAAGGCCGAGGGGATGAAGGCCCCGGCCGGGCCGCCAATCTGCACCCGGCTGCCGCCCTGGGCCGAAATCAGGAAGCCGGCGATGATGGCGGTGAAGATGCCCGCCTCGGGCTTGAGCCCGCTGGCCATGGCAAAAGCCATCGCCAGCGGCAGGGCGACGATGCCCACGGTCGCGACGGCGCTGGCATCCTTGGTCAGGCGCTGCATGGAATAACCATGCATTGAATCAATCAGGTAGGGACGAAAACCAGTCAACGCCTTTTGCGGCGCGGAATTGGACACGGAGGCCGTATCAAGCGGTTCAGGCAGCGCGTGCCGCCGGCGTGGGCGCGGCCGATGCGGCCCGCAGCAGGGTGAGGTAACCCGGCTTCAGTTCCATGCGCGCAGTGGCGCCCTGGCGCTTGAGAATGCGGTGCGCGGCGGGCAGGTTCCAGCAGGCGATTTGCGTGAACATGTGGTGCTCGCAATGGTAGTTGACCCAATATGGGGCGATCAACAGGCGCTCGATCCAGTTGGCGTGGGTGGTGCGGGCGTGGCGCAGCGGGTCGTTGCCGTTTTGCGCCACCAGGGCGTGTTCGGAGATGTTGCGCAGGCGCGAGATCAAGGGCAGCCAGGTCGCCATCGGCAGCAGCCAAAGCAGGCACCAGGCCCAGCCCAGGCCGGCCAGGCTGAACAGTGCCAAGCCAATGGCGTTTTGAATCAGGAACAGCCGCTGCAGCCGGGCCTCTGCGGCGAGGATGCGCCACACGGATTCACCCGCTTGGCGGGACTTTAATTTGTCCATCAGCCGGCCAAACCGCTGCTTGAAAAACGTCTGGCCGGTCAGGTCGCGGATCATTTTGCGGCGCAGCGAGCCGCGTGTGATCGGGAAGGGCGCGGACAGAATCAGATCGGGGTCTTCGCTCTGCTGCACAAAGCGGTGGTGTTGCAGGTGGTAGGGGCGGTAGGCGGCCAGATCGGTGCCGCAAAGCCATTTGCCAACCCAGTCATTGATGGCGCGGTTGCGGTGCAACAAGGCGTGCGCCGCGTCGTGCATCAGGATGAAAAGCCCGAGCTGGCGGTTGCCAATCAGCACCACGGCCAAGGGAATGGTGACAGGCCACAGCGCGCCCATCGCCATGGCCGCGCCAATCATCAACCAGCAGTGCGCCACCAAGGCCAGGCCGCACCAGGACGAACGGGCAGACAACTTGGCCCACTGCTCGGGCGAGAAGAAATCTTTGGGGTTGACACGGGCGGCGGCCATGGATTGATTCTATCGAGGCAACAACGTGGGCGGGGCGCTTCAATGGCAGTTCAGGCCGCAGCTCAAACGCGTGCCTGGTAACGAACGCCGGGCAGGCCTTGGTAGTCCACATCCTGCGTCCAGAAGGTGGCCTTGAATTCCTGGGCAATCGAATACATGATGGCGTCGGCCATGGCGAGGTTGTGCTTTTGGGCAGCGTTGGATGCAGCGACGGCACGGCGCGCAGTCAAATCGATCACCGTGGCAGACTCCATGATTCCGACGCATTCCGTCATCAGATTGGCTGGCAGCCAAGCACTGAGGCGGCGGTGGACTTCATAAACGGCAATGCTTGGCACCAGCAACTGCGCCTTGTCAGACAATGCTGCGCTAAAAAAGGCGGCGCGATGCGAACTCTGAAAATGTTCGATCCAACCAGATGAATCGACGACATTCATCGTTTGAGTCCAGCGGCAAGCCTGTGCAGGTGCACAGGGTCAATTTTCAGGTCGGCACCATTGGCAATGTAATCAAAATTGCGATCCGGTTCCTTGGGGATGACAGCAATATCGTCAGGCAAATTCAAGTGTTTCAAAATTCCCCGATAGGCGCTGATCGGCTTTTCAGCCTCCAGCCGGGTGCCTTTCGCATCGTGAATGAACTTGATTTTGGTTCCCGTAGCAATGCCCAGGCGTTCGCGCAGCGCGATGGGCAGGGTAAGTTGCCCTTTGCTGGTCACGGTGGCCACAACTTCAAGGGGCTCCAATTTGAGGTCATCCCGCTTGGCTTGAGCATTGGTCGCGACGGCTCTGGTGGAACCAGTGCCGTGTTTGGGTTTTAAAACGGCTGACATGCGTTACTCCTTGCAATTGATATTGTAAGAATACATCAAAGGTAAGGAAAAGGCAATCGCCTTACTGAAGGTCCGCCCAAGTGGCTTACTTCAGTGACAGGCCAGTCAACGCACGCGCATGCCGGGCCGGGCACCTACGCCATCGGTGTTGCCAATGCTGCTGGGTTCCAGCACATAGATGCCGGGATTGGCTTTTTCGTCGCCATGGCTGGCGGCCAGCACCATGCCTTCGCTGATGCCAAACTTCATCTTGCGTGGTGCCAGGTTGGCGACCAGAACGGTGTGTTTGCCGATCAGGTCTTGCGGTTTGTAAGCCGATGCGATGCCGCTGAAGACGTTGCGCATCTTCGGCTTGCCGTCGTCACCGGTTTCGCCCGCGTCCAGCGTCATGCGCAGCAGCTTGGTTGAACCTTCGACTGCTTCGCAGTTGACGATTTTGGCGATGCGCAGGTCGATCTTGGCGAAGTCGTCGATGCCGATGGTGGGGGCGATGGCCTCGCCGCCAGGTACTATGCTTTCGATAGCTGTTTGCGCTTGTTCGGCTGGGGCTGGGGACTCAAACAATGCTTCAAGTTGCTTGATGTCGACGCGTTGCATGAGGTGCTGGTAAGGCGAAATGGCGTGCCCCTCAGCCAGACAGATCCGTGCGTCGGCCCATGTCAGGGGATTGATGTTGAGCATCCGCTCAACTTCTTTGGCAACATTTGGCATGATCGGCTTGAGGTAAAGCGACAAGAGCCGGAAACAGTTAAGAAGCACGCTACAAACAATTTTCAACTGAGCGGCGTCAGTCTCATTTTTTGCCAATGTCCACGGCTTCTTTTCGTCGGCATATTGATTGACGGCATCCGCCAAAACCATGACTTCGCGAATCGCGCGGCTGAATTCTCGACTGTCGTAGGCAGCTTGTATTGAGGTTGATGCGTTCATCACTTGTGCAATCAACGAGTCAATCGCATCTTCAGGTGATGTTGCGGACGTGCCGCCATCCAAAAACATTGCCGCCAATTTGCCGTCAAACTTCTTCACAATGAAACCACTGGCCCTTGACGCAATATTCACATACTTGCCAATCAAATCCGAGTTCACCCGCGCCATGAAGTCTTCGGGGCTGAACTCGATGTCTTCGTTTTTCGCGGTCAGCTTGGTGGCGATGTAATAACGCAGCCACTCGGGGTTCATGCCCAGCGACAGGTATTTGAGCGGATCCAGCCCGGTGCCGCGGCTCTTGCTCATCTTCTCGGCATTGACGGTCAAAAAGCCGTGCACAAAAATGCCGTCCGGCGCTTTTCGGCCGCTGAAATGCAGCATCGCGGGCCAAAACAAGGTGTGGAAAGTGACGATGTCTTTGCCGATGAAGTGGTACTGCTCCAGCGCGGGGTTGGCCATGTAACTGGCGTAATCTGGGTTCTGCGGGCTTTGCGGGTCCGCCGCATGACGCCGGTCAAGCAGGTTCTTCAACGACGCCAAATACCCCACCGGCGCGTCCAGCCAGACGTAAAAATACTTGCCCGGCGCGTCGGGGATTTCAATGCCGAAGTAAGGCGCGTCGCGGCTGATGTCCCAGTCGGCCAGGCCCTCGGAGGTACTGCCATCCGGGTTCTTGCGCACGGTGAACCATTCCTTGACCTTGTTGGCCACTTCGGCCTGCAAGCGCGGCAAGCCCCTGGCGTTATTGCCCTGAATCCAGCCCTCCAGAAACGCAACGCAACGCGGATCCGAGAGTTTGAAGAAAAAATGTTCGGCACTTTTGAGCACGGGTGTTGCGCCTGACAAGGCCGAATACGGGTTGATGAGGTCGGTGGGCGCATACACCGCGCCGCAGCTTTCGCAGTTGTCGCCGTATTGGTCGGGGGTAGCGCATTTGGGGCAGGTGCCCTTGATGAAACGGTCCGGCAGAAACATGTTTTTCTCGGGATCGAAAAACTGCTCCACCGATTTGCGCTCGATCAGAGTGCCACTTCCAAGATGACCATGAGGCCCGTTCGCGCGGTCGCGCAGGTCGCGGTAGATCTGCCGCGCCAGCTCGTGGTTTTCAGGCGCGTCGGTGCTGTGCCAGTTGTCGAAGGCGATGTGAAAGCCATCCAGATACGGCTTGCGACCGGCGGCAATGTCGGCCACAAAGGCCTGCGGCGTCTTGCCAGCTTTTTCGGCCGCGATCATGATGGGCGCGCCGTGCGCGTCGTCGGCGCAGACGAAGTTCACGGCATGGCCCTGCATCCTCTGAAACCGCACCCAGATGTCGGCCTGGATGTACTCCATGATGTGGCCGATGTGGAAGTTGCCATTGGCGTAGGGCAGGGCGGTGGTGACGAAGAGTTGGCGCTGTGGCGCGGTGGTGGGGGCGGTAGTGGCGGTGGTGGCGGTGGTCATAGTCGGTCAATCAATTCGCGCGGGGTCAAAATTTTTGGATAAATCGATTTCAGGCTGAGCAGGTCTTTGTCGCCGGTGATCAAAAAGTCAACCGGAAATCTCGTCAGCATCGCAATCAAGTAATCATCGCTTGGATCTCGGCAAACCGCGTCAAAGAGTGGCTCCAATACAAGGCGGTGCGTTTTCGCTTGAAATTCCAGCATGAAAGCGTAGGTAGAGCCGTAGCTGCCTTCCACTTTGCTGGCGATAAAGGGAGACTGAATGACGCGTGTCAACTCGATCAGTTGTTGCTCACACGTCAGCCATTGACATTGGCGAGCCTGCCATAGCTGCATCAACTGGCCGGGAACAGAGTTACGACCCCGCAGGCCCGAAATGACAACGTTGGTATCGACCAGCAGCCTCATTGCGCCGCCGGGCGCTGCTGCAATACTTCCAAATGCCGGTTTCTGCGAACGTCTTTCACCAAGGCTGTTACCTCGTCCATAACCTGGTCTTCCGTCATGGTCTCGAACGGAACTGAAAATTTGGCCCATAGCCGTTCGAAATCGCTGTTGTCGCGCTTCAGGCCCTTGTAAAGCTCCAAATCGATCAGCACCGCCACCGGTTTCCCAGCTTTGGTGATCACGATCTCGTCGTGTTTGTACTGCACCTCATTGAGCAACTCGCCCAGGTTTTGGCGCACATTCATGGCGGTGGCTTCACGTTGCATATTGGGACTCCATCAATTGAGGCAATTATATCAATTGATATGGTTGGAGCCTGGCAATGAATCGCCTGACCGGTCAATGCTGGGAGCGCCAAGCAAAAAAGCGGCTGGCACCTTCGTGCCAGCCGCCCGGGCGGAATCGACCTTGTTTAGCCGTTCCGCTGTTCCGCAATTCCGCAGTTATGCGGATTTAGGCGGCCTTGACCGCGATGTCCTGGTTCGCCGCAGGCTGAACCGTGGCGCGAATCATCAGGTCGGCGGTTTCAAGCGCGGTGGCCTTGCTGGCGTCGCCCATGGCCACGCCTTCTGCCCGCACAAAACGCACATCGGTCACGCCCAGGAAGCCGAGCACGGTTTGCAGGTAACTTTCCTGGTGTTCCATGGCGCGGCCGCCTTCACTGGTGGAATACACGCCACCCCGGCTGGACGCAATGATCGCGGTTTTGCCGCCAGCCAGGCCAAACGGGCCCTTTTCGTTGTAGCCGAAGGTGCGCCCCGGCTGGGCGATGCGGTCAATCCAGGCCCGCAGTTGGGTTGGAATGCCGAAGTTGTAAAGTGGCGCACCAATCACGACCACGTCTGCGGCCAGGAACTGACTGACCAGTTTTTCAGAGACCGCGTTTTCCTCAATTTGGCGCGGTGTCAGGGCCGTGGCTTGCGGTGGTGCCCTGAAACCGATGGAATGCGCGTCCAAGTGGCTGGGCGCGTTCACGGCCAAGTCCAAATAGTCCACCGACGTCGTGGGGTGGCTGGCGCGCCACTGTTCGACGATTTTGTGAGTGAGCGCTCGCGAGACAGAGTTGCCGCCCAAGATGCTGGAGTCAATGTGCAAGAGTTTCACGGTGTTGCTTTCAAAGTGGTTGTCGATGGGATAATTGTGAAGGCAGATCGAATTCTTGATAAGTATCAAAAAATACACTATATTGTCCTGAAAATAGAACGATAAACACGACCAAACTGCCGCAGAACATGCCGCAGAACAGGCCACAGGGCACACCGCAGAAAGCATCCCAGAAAGTAGCACTATGCAAGATCTCAACGACATGGTTTATTTCGCCGAAGTAGTGGATCGCGCCGGTTTCGCCGCCGCCGGGCGTTATTTGGGTGTGCCCAAATCAAAACTCTCGCGGCGCGTGGCCGAGCTTGAAGCGCGGCTGGGCGTGCGCTTGTTGCAGCGCACCACGCGCAAGCTGTCGTTGACCCAAGCCGGCGAGCAGTTCCACCGCCACTGTGTGGCCATGCGCGACGCCGCAGACGCGGCCGACGAAGCCATGCAGCAGGCCCGCACCGAGCCGCGCGGCACCGTCAAGGTGGCCTGTCCGGTGACGCTGGCGCAATCGACCATCGGGCCCATCCTTGGTGCGTTTCTGGCGCGTTACCCGCAGGTGACGGTGGACATGCGTGTGAGCAATCGCGCGGTGGACCTGATCGAGGAGGGTTTTGACGTGGCCCTGCGCGTGCGTGGAAGCCTGGAGGACAGCGGCAGCCTGGTCGTCAAAAACCTGGGGCTGACCAGCGGCCTACTGGTGGCCAGCCCGGCCCAGTTGCAGCGCCAGGGCCAGCCGAAATCGGTTGACGACTTGAAGAATCTGGACACGGTCAACATGTCGGCGCTGGATGGCAAAGCGGTCTGGAACCTGATTGGGCCGACGGGTGCCACCTTCGCCTTGCAACACCGGCCGCGTCTGGTGGCGGATGATCTGCTCACGCTGAAGTTCGCGGCGGAGCGCGGCGCGGGCATGTGTGTGTTGCCCGACTACATGTGCCAGGACGACATCAAGTCCGGCCGCCTGGCCCTGGTGTTGCCTGGCTGGGCGCCGCGCCCGGGCATCTTCCACGCCGTGTTCCCGTCGCGCCGGGGCATGGTGCCGGCGGTGCGGCGGTTTCTGGATTTTTTAGGTGAACACATCAGCAGTGAGGCCTTGCCAAGGCCACCCAGTGGCGTCGAGGGCGCCGGTTGATAGACTAGCGGGTTGCATGAGTGAATCAGGAGTGAACCAATGGCAGTGACAGAAACAGCGCTTTTGCAGGCGCTACAGGCGGTGATCGACCCGAACACGGGGCGTGATTTTGTGTCGGGCAAGGCGCTGAAAAACCTCAGCATCAGCGGCGGCGATGTGGCCTTTGACGTGGAACTGGGCTACCCGGCCAAGAGCCAGTTCGCCGGGTTTCGCAAGGCGCTGGTGGTGGCGGCCAAGGGCGTGGCGGGGGTGGACAACGTGTCGGTCAACGTCTTCAGCAAGGTGCAGGCGCATTCGGTGCAGCGCGGCGTGGCCCTGTTGCCCAAGGTTAAAAACATCGTGGCTGTGGCGTCCGGCAAAGGCGGCGTGGGCAAGAGCACCACGGCGGTCAATCTGGCGCTGGCTTTGGCCGCAGAAGGCGCCAGCGTCGGCCTGCTGGATGCCGACATCTACGGCCCCAGCGTGCCGATGATGATGGGCATAGACGGGCGACCCGAGAGTGACGACGGCAAGACCATGGAGCCGCTGGAAAACTACGGCGTGCAGGTCATGTCCATCGGTTTTCTGGTGGCGCAGGACGAAGCCATGATCTGGCGCGGCCCCATGGCCACCCAGGCGCTGGAGCAACTGCTGCGCCAGACCAATTGGCGCGATCTGGATTATTTGATTGTCGATTTGCCACCCGGCACTGGCGACATTCAGCTCACCCTGAGCCAGCGCGTGCCGATGACCGGCGCCGTGATCGTCACTACGCCGCAGGACATCGCCCTGCTGGACGCCAAAAAAGGCATCAAGATGTTTGAGAAAGTCGGTGTGCCGATTTTGGGCATCGTCGAAAACATGGCCGTGCATGTGTGCAGCAACTGTGGCCACATCGAGCATATTTTTGGCGCGGATGGCGGCAAAAAGATGGCGGCAGATTACAAGATGGACTACCTGGGCGCGCTGCCCCTGAACATGCAAATCCGCGTGCAGGCCGACAGCGGGATGCCGACTGTCGTGGCTGATCCCGATGGTGAAGTGGCGGCCATCTACAAGGCGGTGGCACGCCAGGTCGCGGTGTCGATCGCGGCGAAGAACAAGGACTTCTCGTCCAAGTTTCCGTCCATCACGATTTCCAAGAATACTTGAGGTCCTGGCGCTGTATGCTACTAATTATGTAGCTAACTATGTATGTTCTGTGTGGGGAAAAGGCAGGTTTCATTGGAAAACCTGCCAAAAACCTGCCTCAAACCCCTCCAGACTCCTCCAAACCCGATAATTGCCGGTTTTTGGAACGAAACGTGGTGATTTCCATTGTGGCATATGCATAGTTTGCTACTATTAATATAGCAACCGCCTAGTTCACCTACCGCAAAACCACCATCGGCTGCGTCGCCAGCCCCGCGCGCGGCAACCACGCGAACACCGAGTCCACCTGCCGTGCGGTAAAGCTTGATTTTGCCGATCTGGCGCGCCGCGTAGCGGATGCCCAGCCGCTGCTGGCGCAACTCACGCAGGACCAGGAGCGTGCCGTGGTGGCGGACAAAAAGCTGTTGCTGGTGGCGATTTGCGTCTTGAGCCAGTGGACGGTGGACCAGATCGTGGCGAGTTACCGGCTCAGCATGACCGACGGCATCAAATACCTGGCGCAGCTAGACCGCATCGGCATCATCGAGCTGCGCCCGCTCAACCGCTACCGCCTCAAGCTGGCCAAGACCTTTCGCTGGCGTCCGCACGGGCCGGTGATGGGCTACTTTCGCGACAACGCGGTGCTGGACTATTTCGCGGGCGGCTTTGACGGCGCGGGCGAAGGCCTGCTGCTGGTGCATGGCTCGGTCAGCCGCAGCCTGGCGCCTTCATTTTTTGAACGCATGCAGCGGGTGGCGCAAGACTTCGCCCTGCAGCATCTGGCGGATCAAAAGCTGCCCGACAAGGAGCGCGAGGGTTACACCCTGCTGCTGGCGATGCGCAGCTGGGAGTTTCAGGCGTTCGCCGCCTTGCGCCGCTGAAGCCGGGCACGCCTTTGGCGTTGGGGATGCCGATGCCGATGGACTTGTCGGCGGCACGGGTATCGATAGGGGCTAACATCAGCCCCGCCATGCACACACCCCGCCCTGCCATCGATGTCGCCGTAGTGATGCGCCGCGAACGCATAGCGGGCGCAGCCGCGCGCTGGCAGCAATGGCGCTGGGTGCTGGCCGAAGTCATCCAGGGTGACGCGGGTTTTGGCGCACAGCCGCGCCTTCTTCTCAAAAATGAGAGCGAGGAACGCTGGCTGCATCCGGGCTTCAAGGTCGAATTGCTGGTAAGTGATGCCGAGGGTTATTACCTCAACGTCAGCACCCAGGCACCCTGCTGGTTTGTGTTGTGGCGCATGGAAGAGGAGGCGGCTTTCGCGGAGGAACCCATTGCGATGCCGCAGATCGTCACCCTGAGCTACCACGATGCGGGGCGCTGGCTCGACGCACAGGAAACGGTGGAGCAGGTGGGCGCACCAGACGACATTGTTGCGTGGTTGCTGGCCTTTGTGGACGAGCACCATGTGCGGGAGGCCAAACGCCGCAAGCGCCCGGAAAGCTTCAAATCGCTGGTGGATAGATTCGGCAACCCGGCAACCGTCAGCACCGAAAAGAAGTTTGCCGGTGTCATTCCAGGTCTGGGCGACGGGGAAGGTGGCTCATGAGCGAGGGGTTTTTGAGCCGGTGGTCCAAGCGCAAGATGGACGAGCGCGCGGGCAAACCGCTGGCAGAGCCGGAGGTGTCGGCGGTGCCGCGCGAGGCCGCGAGGCCGGTGGATTCGATCAACAAAGGCCGCGACGGCCAGACCAATGGCCAAAATGACACTGACGACAGCGCCCGTCGCCATGCTGATTTGGCGGTCATGCCAGCCAGCGACTATTCGCCAGGCCAGTCCGCGCCAGTGCCAGCACCTGCCGCTGAATTGCCGACGCTTGCCGACACAGTCAGCCTGACGCCAGAATCGGACTTCAGGCCCTTCATGGCACGCGGCGTGGCGGCGGATGTCAAAAACGCCGCCATGAAGAAGCTTTTTGCCGACCCACATTTCAATGTGATGGACCGGCTGGACACCTACATCGACGACTACTCCCTGCCGGATCCCATCCCCGAAGCCATGTTGCGCAAGATGGTGAGCGCCAAGTTTCTGAATTTGTTCGACGACGAAGACAAGCCGCAAGAAGCAAAGCCCGACCAGGCACGGGATGGTCCCGATACCGCTGCAAGCAAAGTCGTGGCACAGTCCCCACTGGCCTCACAGCCTCCCACGTTGGAACCCCCCAGAAAAAATGACGACATTGATATGCGACTGCAACCAGACCATGCCCCTGCAGCCCAAGTCGCTGGGCGAGGCGCTGCATGAAGAACTGACGCTTCATTCAACACTGTGCCGGCGTGAGGCGGGCGAGTTTCAAAAAGCGGTTCTGGCGGCCGAAAAATCAGGAGAAAACCTGGTGGTGGCCTGCACACAGGAGCAGCGCCTGTTCACCGAATTGGCCGCGCAGACTGAAGGGGTTCAGTCACTGACCGGGCGCCCGATCAAGTTCGTCAACATCCGCGAAACCGGTGGCTGGAGCAAGGACGCGGCGACGGCTGGCCCCAAGATCGCCGCGCTGCTGGCGCAGGCCCATTTGCCCGAACCGGAGCCGGTGCCCACCGTCACCTTCAAAAGCGCGGGCCGTTTGCTCATCATCGGCCCGTTGGACGCTGCCGAGCGGTATTGCCAACTGCTGGACGACGCGCTGGATGTGACCGTGTTTGCGCAGGGGCCGGGCAAATTGGGTGAGGGTGGCGCGGGTGGCAGCACCAGCGGCGGCATGCAGGAGAGGCGCTTTCCTGTGTTGGCCGGTCAAATCGAGGCCCTCACAGGCTGGCTTGGCGCGTTTGAGCTGACCTGGTCGCGTGACAACCCGATCGACCTGGATTTATGCACCCGCTGCAACGCCTGCCTCACGGTTTGCCCCGAGGGCGCGATTGGCCTGGACTACCAAATTGACAGCAGCCTGTGTAAATCCAGCAGGGATTGCGTCAAGGTTTGCAATGTTGCGGGCGCGATTGATTTTGCCCGCAAGCCGCAAAGCCAAAGCGAAAAATTCGATTTGGTGCTGGATCTTCGCGCGGGCGCGGCGCCTGGCGCGCGCTTCACACAACATGCTGCGCCGCAGGGTTATTTCGCGCTGCCATCGGACGGCGTTCAAATCCGGGGCGCCCTGAACGAAACCCAAACCCTGTTCAGGTTGCGCGATCTGGTGGGCGAGTTTGAGAAGCCCAAATTCTTCGTTTATAAATCAAAACTTTGCGCCCACAGCCGCAACAAGCAGGTTGGCTGCAGGGCCTGCATCGACGTGTGCTCGGCAGAAGCCATCAGCAGCGAAGTTGCGCGCCAGCAGATCAAGGTCAACCCCAATTTGTGTGTGGGTTGTGGCGCCTGCACCACGGTGTGTCCGACCGGTGCCCTGACCTACGCCTACCCACGGGCCAGCGAGCAGGGCGTCAAACTCAAAACCCTGTTGGCCACCTATGCCCGTGCAGGCGGCAAGAATGCGGTCGTGTTGTTGCACAGCGAGGAGGGTGGCACGCGCCTTGTCAATGCCCTGGGCCGCGCGGCTCAACTGCGCGTGTCCGGCACAGGGTCAAAAATCTCTGGGGTGCCGGCGCGCGTGTTGCCAGTGGCCTTGTGGCACACCGCGTCCACCGGCCTGGACGTTTGGCTCACCGCGCTGGCGTATGGCGCGTCCCAAGTGTGGCTGTTGATGACCACGGAAGAAGCCCCGCAATACCGCGCGGCGGTGCAGGCCCAGATGGATGTGGCCCAAGCCATTTTGACGGGCCTTGGTTACCAGGGCCGCCATTTCAAGATCATTGAGGCCGGTGACGCGCGGGACCTCGCCGCGTTCGACGCCGCTTTGCAGGTGCCTGCAGCGCAAGGTGTTGGGCGGGCCGCCAGTTTTGGCGTGCAGGCCGACAAACGCGCAACGCTGGATCTGGCGCTGGACCATTTGCTGGAGCAGGCGAGCCAGAAGCCGGAGGAAATCGCCTTGGATGCCACCTCAATCGCGTCGGCGTCGCCCTTCGGCAGCCTGCAAATCAACAAAGACAGCTGCACCTTGTGCCTGAGTTGCGTCAGCGCCTGCCCATCCAGCGCCTTGCAAGACAACGCCTTGATGCCACAACTGAAGTTCATTGAAAAAAACTGCGTGCAGTGTGGTCTTTGCGCGTCCACCTGCCCGGAAAATGCCATCACCTTGCTGCCGCGCCTGTTGCTCACGCCGCAACGCAAGGAGGCACGGGTTTTGAATGAAGCCAAACCTTATGCCTGCGTGCGATGCAGCAAGCCCTTTGGCACACTCAAGGCGATCGAAGCCATGTTGGGCAAATTGGCCGGTCACAGCATGTTTCAGGGTGAGGCGCTGGAGCGGCTCAAAATGTGCGGCGACTGCCGCGTGATTGATATTTACTCCTCAAGCAACGAAGCCAGGATCACTGATCTATGAACTCGAAAGCCGTCACCGACGTGGCCAATCAAATCTTGCAGGCTGGGCCGGCGAAGCCGCCTAATTCCTCCGCCCTGGACGAAGAAACTGCCCGTGCCGAGGTGTATGGCTTGTTGTCAGCCCTGTATTACGCGCCGGCAACACCATCGATGCTGGCCCAAATCAGGGCTGCGGCGACCGAGACCCCCGCGCCGGGCGGTTTTCTTGAAGAGCCCTGGCGCGACCTGGTTGGCGCCGCGCGGGCGACTGGCGATTTGCGGGTGCACGACGAATACAACGCCCTGTTTGGCGGCATGGGCAAACCCGAAGTCTATTTGTTTGGCTCCCACTATTTGAGCGGGTTTTTGAATGAAAAGCCGCTGGCCGCGCTGCGCGGAGAATTGTCGCGCCTGGGTCTGGCGCGTGACGAGGCCATGAGCGAGACCGAAGACCACATTGCCTACCTGTGCGAAGTCATGCGTTACCTGATCGCCGCAGAAGACGTGGCCGTCGCCAATCTGACCACGCAGCAAAAGTTTTTTGGCCTTCAAATTCAGCCTTGGGTTTTATTGCTGTGTGATGCCATTGCGGCCAACCCAAAAGCCAAGTTCTACAAAGCGCTGGCGGACTTTACCCGGGCTTTCGTCAGTGTCGAGGCACAGGGTTTTGACATGTTGGTTTGATCGACAGCGCCAGATATGAAAACTAATTTCCGGTGTCACGGTGAATACCCTGACTTGTTCAATTTGTATAAGCAAGTTACATTGTTTCAGGTTGTTTCTCAGCACCAAAATGGCGAATCGTCGTAGTATCAGCCGTCAATGGAAATCAGGAATTTTTTGGAGACAAAACATGAACCAGCCACGCATTCAAACGTCATTCCAGACTGCAGAACAGGTATCTCGCCGTAGGCTTTTCGTCGGTGCAAGCACCGTTGGAGCGCTGGCCGCAGCAGCCAGCTTGGCGCCCGATTTTGTGGCAGACAACGCACCCGCGCCAGTCGTAAAAATCGCTCCCCTCAAAGGTGGTGGTTACACCCTGTCGGAACACGTCAAACGGTATTACAAGACCACACTGATTTAAGCCGGCCACGCACTTATTGCACAAGCCATCGCTCACATTTTGCTTACCCACCGCAGCAGGAGAAAAATATGTTGTTGACTAAAAAGTCGGGCACGTCACATGGGGCGTTGACGTCAGCCCAAGGGACTTCTTTTGTCCACAGTTTGCGTCGCGGCCTTTCAAGCGCCCTGCCCACCATGGATCGGCGCTCATTTTTGCGGCGCTCCGGCCTGGGTGTCGGTGTCGGCATTGCAGCAAGCCAATTGACGCTGGTCAAGAAGGCCCAGGCGAAAGAGGGCGGCGCGGCTCTGGGTGAAGGCAAGATCGAGGTCAAACGCACCGTGTGCACGCACTGCTCGGTCGGCTGCGCGGTTGATGCGGTGGTTGAAAACGGCGTCTGGGTGCGCCAGGAGCCGGTGTTTGATTCCCCCATCAACTTGGGCGGTTACTGCGCCAAGGGTGCGGCATTGCGTGAGCACGGCCATGGTGAATACCGCCTGCGTTACCCGATGAAGCTGGTCAACGGCAAATACGAACGCATCAGTTGGGACACCGCGCTCAATGAAATCACCACTAAAATGCTGGACTTGCGCAAAGCCAGCGGGCCCGATTCCGTCTATTGGGTCGGGTCATCGAAGCACAACAACGAACAAGCCTACTTGATGCGCAAGTTCGTCAGCTTCTGGGGCAGCAACAATTGCGACCACCAGGCGCGCATCTGCCACTCAACCACGGTGGCCGGTGTGGCCAACACCTGGGGCTACGGCGCCATGACCAATTCGTACAACGACATGCAAAACAGCAAGGTCGCCATGTACATCGGCTCCAACGCGGCCGAGGCCCACCCTGTCAGCATGGTGCATATGCTGCACGCCAAAGAAACCGGCTGCAAGATGATCGTGGTCGATCCGCGCTTTACCCGCACGGCGGCCAAGGCCGATGAATATGTGCGCATCCGCTCTGGCTCTGACATCCCGTTTCTGTTTGGCATCCTGTACCACGTCTTCAAGAATGGCTGGGAAGACAAGCAGTACATCAACGACCGCGTCTTCGGCATGGACAAGGTCAAAGAAGACATCCTGGCCAAGTGGTCGCCCGACAAAGTGGAAGAAGCCTGCGGCGTCAAGGAAGAGCAAGTGCTCAAGGTGGCGACCATGCTCAATGAGAGCCGGCCCGGCACTATCGTCTGGTGCATGGGCCAAACCCAGCACACCACGGGCAACGCCATCGTGCGGGCCTCGTGCATTCTGCAACTGGCGCTGGGGAATATTGGCAAGTCGGGCGGCGGCGCCAACATCTTCCGTGGCCACGACAACGTGCAGGGCGCGACCGATGTCGGCCCCAACCCCGATTCATTGCCCGGTTATTACGGCCTGGTCGAAGGCTCCTGGAAACACTTCGCCAAAGTGTGGGGCGTCGATTTTGAATGGATCAAGGGCCGTTACGCCTCGCCTGCGATGATGGGCAAACCCGGCATCACCGTGTCGCGCTGGATTGACGGCGTGCTGGAGAACAACGAGCTGATCGACCAGGATTCCAACCTGCGGGCCATGGTGTTCTGGGGCCATGCGCCCAATTCACAAACGCGCGGCCTTGAGATGAAACGCGCCATGGACAAGCTGGACTTGCTGGTGGTGGTGGATCCGTATCCATCGGCCACAGCGGCTATGGCGGCCATGCCCGGCAAGGCGGACGACCTCAACCCCAACCGCGCCGTGTACCTGCTGCCTGCGGCCACCCAGTTTGAAACCTCGGGTTCGGTCACCGCGTCGAACCGGTCGCTCCAATGGCGCGAAAAAGTCATTGAACCGCTGTGGGAAAGCCGCTCAGACCACATGCTGATGTACCAATTTGCCGAAAAACTTGGCTTTGGCAAAGAACTGGTCAAGAACTACAAGCTGCAAAAAGTCAAAGGCATGGACGAGCCCGTGCCGGAAGACATCCTGCGCGAAATCAACAAGTCGATGTGGACCATTGGCTACACCGGCCAAAGCCCGGAGCGCCTCAAGGCGCACATGCGCAACATGCACATGTTTGACGTGAAAACGCTCAAGTCCAAAGGCGGCAAGGACAAGGAAACCGGTTACGACACAGCCGGCGACTACTTCGGCCTGCCGTGGCCCTGTTACGGCACGCCCGAGCTCAAACACCCTGGCTCGCCCAACCTGTACGACACCTCCAAACACGTGATGGAAGGCGGCGGCAACTTCCGCGCCAACTTCGGCGTGGAGCGCGATGGCAAGAGCCTGCTGGCCGAAGACGGCTCGCATTCCAAAGATGCGGACATCACCACAGGTTATCCCGAGTTTGACCATGTGCTGCTCAAAAAACTGGGCTGGTGGGACGATTTGACCGATGTCGAAAAGGCCGCTGCCGAAGGCAAAAACTGGAAAACCGATCTGTCGGGCGGCATCCAGCGCGTTTGCATGCAGGTTCACGGCGTGCACCCGTTTGGCAACGCCAAGGCACGTGCCACGGTCTGGAATTTCCCCGACGCCATTCCCCAGCACCGTGAGCCGCTGTACGGCAACCGGGCGGATCTACAGGCAAAGTACCCGTCTCATGACGACAAAAAGGCCTTCTGGCGCTTGCCGACGCTGTACAAGACCATTCAGGCCAAAAACATCGCCGACAAGGTGCACGAAAAATTTCCGTTTGTCTTGACCTCGGGCCGTTTGACCGAGTACGAAGGCGGCGGCGAAGAAACCCGTTCCAACCCCTGGCTGGCCGAGTTGCAACAAGAGATGTTCATCGAGATCAACCCGGCGGTGGCCTCCGCCAAAGGCATCCGCAATGGCGAACGGGCCTGGGTGTCCTCACCGACAGGAGCGCGGCTGAACGTGCAGGCGCTCGTCACGGAGCGGGTCGGGCCCGATACGGTTTTCATGCCCTTCCACTTTTCTGGCCGCTGGCAGGGCGCCGACATGCTGGCCTATTACCCGAATGGCGCGGCGCCCGTGGTGCGTGGCGAGGCCGTTAACACGGCCACCACCTATGGCTACGACAGCGTGACCATGATGCAAGAGACCAAGACGACCATCTGCAACGTCGAAAAAGCATAAGGAAAAATCATGGCAAGAATGAAATTCATCTGTGATGCAGAGCGCTGCATCGAATGCAATGGCTGCGTCACCGCCTGCAAGAACGAAAACGAAGTCCCATGGGGCGTGAACCGCCGCCGTGTCGTCACGCTGAACGACGGCGTGCCGGGTGAGAAATCCATCTCGGTGGCCTGCATGCATTGCAGCGATGCGCCCTGCATGGCAGTGTGCCCGGTCAACTGCTTTTACCGCACCGATGAAGGCGTGGTGCTGCACGACAAAGACGTCTGCATCGGTTGCGGTTATTGCTCTTATGCCTGCCCGTTTGGCGCGCCCCAGTTTCCGTCACAAGGCACCTTTGGCGTGCGCGGCAAGATGGACAAATGCACCTTCTGCGCCGGTGGCCCCGAGGTCAATGGCAGCCAGGCCGAGTTCGACAAGTATGGCCGCAACCGCTTGGCCGAAGGCAAACTTCCGGCCTGTGCCGAGCAGTGTTCCACCAAGGCCTTGCTGGCGGGCGACGGCGACGTGGTCGCCGACATCTTCCGCAACCGCGTGCTCAAACGCGGCAAGGGCGCCGAGGTCTGGGGCTGGGGCACGGCGTATGGTTCCAAACAGGCGGGCCAGCCCCCGGCAGGCGGGGCGCAGCAAGCGGCCCCTGCGGGAGCCAAATCATGAACGGGCCCTTCAAAATCGCGTTGTCGGCGTTCGTGGCGCTGGCCCTTGCGGCACTGGCAGGCTGCGGCGACAAACCGCAAACCCTGGGCACTGGCACGGCCAGTAAACCGGACGCTGCTGCCTTCAACGGCACCGGCAGCCAGTTTGTCGCCCCCGGCTGGAAACCAGGCGACAAAGCCAGTTGGGAGCAACATCTCAAAGCCAGAATGCAAAACGGCCAAAACGACTATTCCAAAGCCAATTGATCGGGGGATTCATGTTTCGGTCAACACTTGTCTCAGTCGTCGCCTCGGTTTTACTGCTGTTGGGCTTCAATTCCATGGCCCAGGACAAACCGGCGCCAGCGCCCGCAACGCCTGCAGCGGCCACGCCGGGCATCCAGAGCCAGAATATCTTTGAAGTCAAACCCGATGCCAGCAACGAGCCGGGTTACGCGGACCAAACCAATGGCGAGCGGGGCAAGGTGCAACCAGGCAACAACGCGCCAGTGTGGCGCCAGGTGAGCGAAGGCAAAGAGGGGTACAGCAGCCTGCCCAAGCGTGAAGCGCCCGAGGCAGGCACGCTAATCCAACCTTTCACCCAGTATCCCGGCTCCCGGCTTACCAATGCTGGCGAGGCCTGGCGCCAGGTGCGTAACAACTGGATCATTCCCTACGGCGGCGCCTTGATCTTGATCGTTCTGGGCGCGATCGCGGTGTTTTACTGGCGCAAAGGGCCTTTGAAGCAACACGCGGCAGACACCGGACGCACGATAGAACGTTTCACGCCGTTTGAACGATCGGCCCACTGGGCCAACGCAATCGCGTTTTGCTGCCTTGCCATTTCCGGCCTGGTGATGGCTTTCGGCAAATTTTTCATCCAGCCGGTGATCGGCAGTGCGCTTTTCGGCTGGCTGAGCTTCGCCCTGAAAAACCTGCATAACTTTGCCGGCCCAGTGTTCGCGGTGTCCCTGGTCGTGGTGATCCTGACCTTCATCAAGGACAACCTGCCGCGCCAGGGCGATCTGGGCTGGTTGCTCCACGGCGGCGGCATGTTGTCAGGCAAAGAGGTGCCGTCACACCGCTTCAACGCCGGTGAAAAAGTCATTTTTTGGGGCGGCGTTTTCTTGCTGGGCCTGATCGTGGTGGGTTCGGGCCTGGTGCTCGACAAACTTGTGCCCGGCCTGGTGTTTGAGCGTGGCACCATGCAGGTCGCCCACATGACGCATGCTGTGGCCACCGTGCTGATGATGGTCATGTTCATCGGTCACATCTACATCGGCACCGTGGGCATGGAAGGCGCTTATTCCGCCATGAAAACCGGCCACGTCGATGAAGCCTGGGCCCGGGAGCACCATGAGATTTGGTATGACGACGTGAAGGCCGGCAAAATTCCCGCGCAGCGCAGCGCCCAGTTGCCGCCAGCGCGGACAGCGCAGATTTAAAGAGGATGATGAAATGAATAAGTTTGCGGTTCCCCTGTTCCTCGTCTTGTCCTGTGCCAGTGTGTTGGCGAAAATTCCCGCGCCAGTGTTGTCGGACGAAGCCCGGGCCAAAGCGGCGGAAGGCGCCGCCAAGACGGCCTGGAGCGGCAAGGTCGAAAGCTACCAACTGTGCAGATACCAGGAAAAAGCGGCGGCCAACTACCTCAAGACCGCCGCCAGCTCCGGCAAGGCCGCCAAACCCGCGACGCCGACGCCTGCCTGCGTTGATGTGGGCTCCTTTGTCTATCCACCAGTGGCTGGCGCTGTCCCCGCAGCGGCCCCTGCTGCCGCCGCGCCCCCAGCCGTTGCGCCAGCAGGCGCGGCACCCGCCAAAAAGTCTTGAACCAGCCTCGCCTGCCCATCATCCTGCCGCACCTGACCCAGGCCCGCGCGCCGCTGACATTTGAAACGACGGCGGTCAACGAATTCGGCGAAGCCACATCCATCTCGATCCCTGCGGAGCGCGCCCTCACGGTTTATGTCGACAAACGTGAGCTGGTGACGCTGATGACGCTGGGCGCGCACCCCGAGTTGCTGGTCCTGGGCTTCCTGCGCAACCAGCGCCTGATCCAGTCGGTTGAAGATGTCGAATCCATCACGGTGGACTGGGACGTAGGCGCGGCGGCGGTCAAAACCCGCCATGGCATTGTTGACATTGAGGGCAAAACCGCCAAACGTGTCGTCACCACCGGCTGCGGCCAGGGCAGCGTCTTTGGCGATTTGATGGCCGACATCGGCAACATCGTGCTGCCGCAGGCAACCATCACGCAATCGCAGTTGTACGCCATCGTCAACGCCATCCGCCTGAAAGAAAGCACCTACAAATCGGCCGGTTCGGTGCACGCCTGCGCGTTGTTTTGCGGTGAAGAGTTGCTCATGTTTGTCGAAGACGTGGGCCGCCACAACGCCATCGACACCATCGCCGGGTGGATGGCAATTCAAGATGTTGCCAGCACCGACAAAATCTTCTACACCACGGGCCGCCTGACCAGCGAGATGGTCATCAAGTCCGCGCAGATGGGGGTGCCCATCGTGATCTCGCGCAGCGGCATCACGCAAATGGGGCATCAGGTGGCGCAACGCCTGGGGCTGTGCGCGATCGGCCGGGCCACCAACAGGCATTTTCTTTGCTACAGCGGGCTTGATCGCCTGGTTTTCCAATAAAACAGGGCGTTTTCCCTCGTCGGTATTGCATAGTTAGATATAAATAACATAGCAAACTGATTTCCCGCCCGCCTGGTTGAGCCGGCATGCCGTCAGGGCTTCACCACCTTTTGCCGAACCAGATCAATGTGGTTGCGCAGTGAATACAACTCGTCGGTGTACGACAGCGGCACACTGATCTTTTCGACTTTTGATTCCAGCGCATCCAGTTCATGCAGCAGTTTGTCGGCCGCTTCGCCGTGCGGGCCAGACCGGGCTTCTATGGCGCGCAACTGGGCATACCAGCGGAAGATGCGCGAGCGGATCCGGAACTGGTACAAGGGCGGCACGATGCGCGACAGGGGCAGCAGCACAGCCAGGATGATGCCCAGCGCCAGCCACATGCGCTCGACCAGGTTGGCCAGCGAAAACGGCAAATAACGCTGTAGCAGGGGCACGCCGTTCTTGATGGTGCGTTCGGCTTCCTGTGCCAGCGGGAACTCGGTATTGGCCAGGCTCGGGAACTCGTGCGCCCGGTTGAACCAGCCGGCGCTGCCGTGCATCTTCAGCGAGGCCTGCGAGAACAGCTGCAGGATGGCCGGGTGAACCCCGTCGCGCGCCAGCAAGGTGGTGGTGGGCGCCACCAGACGCACATCCTGCGCGGGCACGTCACCGGCCAGGTCCACCACGCCACGGGGCAGGGACACCGCAGCCAGAAATGCAAAACGCCGTGAATAGGCTTCGTTCTGCGCGAAGTCCAGCAGTTGCACGCCGGGGGTTTGCAGCAGCATCTGCACCATGGCCGATTCAGGCGCTGAGGCAAACACCAGCGCGTCGAGCTCCGCGTTCAGGAATGCCACGGTGGCCGGGGTTTGCTCCAGTTTGGAGAGCTTGAGCGTGCCGGTTTCCATGCGGTTGACTTCAAACATCTTGTCCATCAGGGCCGGCACGCCGCTGCCGGCCGTACCCACATTGATGCGGAGGCCGTTGAGCTGCTGCAGGGCATTGAGCCGCCCACCCTTGTCAATCTTGACGGCCGCATCGGCCCGGTAAAACAGCCACAGCGGCTCGACAAACAGGCTGCCCAGCGACTCGATGCCGCTTTCCAGATTGGCCTGCGCGTCCGAGCTGCCGCCCTGCACAAAACCCAGGTCGGCACGGCCATCACGCAGCATCTGAAGATTTTCGGACGAGCCCTCAGAAGGCAGCAAGATGACTTCGATGCCGCTTTGCTTCAGGACCCTGGCGTAACGCATGCCAAATTCGGCATAGGCGCTTTGGGCCGGGCCAGTGGCCAGTGTTACGCGTTTGGGCGGGTTGGGGTCGAGCCACCAGTAGGCCAGGCCCAGCAGGGCCGCGGCGAGCAGGATGAAGGGCCCGGCCGAGGTGAGCAGTTCGCGCAGCGACACCAGGCCGTATTGGATGACTTTGGGCATTCGCAGGGACATGGATGAAGACAGTGGAAAGCCGTGGGCGTGTGCTCAGACCAGCTCAGCCGCGGCGGGCCAAGTGGTGTTGCCCCAGGTCACGCCTTTGGCCGCCCGGATGGCCCGCACAATGGCGCGCGCGGTGACTTCTGCGGCCAGGGTGCTCAGCACCATCATGCCGGCGGTTTTGCCCGTGGCGCCAGTGCCCAGCGCAAACATCGTGTCGCCATCACTCAGGGTGTGCACCGGGTTGATGGCGCGCGCCAGCCCATCGTGGCTGACCTGCGCCAGGCGGTGCGCCTGGGCTTTGGTCAACACCGCGTCGGTGGCGACTACGCCAATCGTGGTGTTGGTGCCGGCCAGCAGGGGTCTGGGCACTTCGCCGCGCAAAATCGCGTTGCGGATGTTGAGCAGAGATTGGCCGTCTTCGGTGCGCGCTCCGGCAATCACCGCGCCAGTGTCGGGGTCCACCACGTCGCCTAGCGCATTGCAGGCGACGATGGCACCCAAAGTGATGCCGTCCAGCGTGATGGACGCCGTGCCAATGCCACCTTTCATCGCGCGGTGGATTCCGTAGAGTTTGCCGACCAGCGCACCGGCACCCGCGCCGACATTGCCTTCTTGCGGGGTTTGGCGGCTGGCGGCGGCGCAGGCGGCATAACCAGCTTGGGCGTCCGGCCTAAAACGCGCGTCGCCCACCGGCAAGTCAAACAAGACGGCGGCGGGAACAATTGGCACCAAGCCATATTTGACGTCGAGGCCAATGCCGCGTTCTTCCAGCCACTGCATCACACCGCCCGCCGTATCCAGCCCCCACGCGCTGCCGCCGGCCAGGGTGATGGCGTGCACACGTTCGACCAGGTTGCTGGGGTGCAGCAGGTCGGTCTCGCGCGTGCCGGGTGCGGCGCCGCGCACATCGACGCCGCCTACTGCACCCTCGCGCGCGATGATGACGGTGCAACCGGTGGGGCGGCGCGTGTCGGTGAAGTGGCCGACCTCGATGCCGCCCACACGGGTGATGGTGCCTGCGGTGGAGTGTGAAGTGTTCATTGCAGGGTGATTATCCACGGCAGGCGAAATTTACTGAAATCAGTGAGTTAAACAATGAAAAAGTTCACTAGCCATCGTCAGTATTGATTATTTAGCTATCAAATATGTAGTTATTATGGAGCGAGAATACGTGCCGGTTTGGGCGAACCGTCTATTAGTGAATGGTGGGACCCGCGCACATGCGCGACCTGGCCGGGACGCTTGGAGTTGCGGCTTGAGCGGGCGGCTTTCTCCAATCCGCTCAGGATGCCGCAGTCAGCTGCCAGGTGATCGCTGAAGCACTGCTCCCGCAGCGCCTTCAGTTGCTTTTCCAGCGCCTTGAGTTCACGAATGCGGGTTGCGACGTGCCCGATATGTTCATCAAGAAGCCCGTTGACTTCGGCGCAGTTCTCGCGCGGCGCATCCTTGAAGTGAAGCAGGGTACGAATCTCGCCCAAGGTCATGTCCAGTGATCGGCAGTGGCGAATGAAAGCCAAACGCTGAATATGGCTTTCATCGTAGGCGCGGTAGTTGGCTTCGGTCCGTGCTGCTTTTGGCAAAAGGCCTTCGCGCTCGTAGTAACGGATCGTTTCGCTTTGGGTTTGTGCGGCTGCGGCCAGCTCTCCGATTCTCATAGGTGCTCCTTTTCAACCTCAGTAGCTGTGAATGAAAGCATTGCTTGACTTTAAGGTCGCTACAGGGTTTCCAATTAAGGCATGAAAACTCAAAACTCACATTCTCCCGAGACAGAGTCCTGCGGCTCGCTAGGCTGTGACGACTTTGCCCCGAAGGCCGTACTACCTGCGGCACCGGGTGCAAGCGGGCGGTTTTTCCGCATTGCCACCATGGATTGCAGCGCCGAGGAGTCAGAAATCCGCCATGCGCTCGAACCAATCCCAAATATTCGCTCGCTTGGGTTTCAGCTTGGTGCACGCACGCTCAGGATTGACGCTACCGACGAGGCATATCCAGTGGCACTGGAAGCGATCCGCAAGGCAGGCTTCGACCCGAAACCCGTCGAAACGAATGCCGCTGACAAGGCGCAGGACCATGAGGGAAGCGACCATGACCATGAACATGGCTTTAGCGGTGGCGTGCCACGCCTTGTCGGCGCACTCGTGCTGGCGGTGGCTGCCGAGACGCTCTCGTTCTTTGCACCCGAAACGCTCGTCTGGAAAATTGCCGGAATGGCCATCGCTGCCGTGGCAATCTGGCTGGCTGGCGTCGACACCTACAAAAAAGGCATGTCAGCCTTGATGCGCGGCAAGCTGAATATCAATGCGTTGATGGCGGTCGCTGTCACCGGCGCGTTTGCTATCGGCCAGTGGCCGGAAGCGGCCATGGTGATGGCCCTGTACGCAATTGCCGAGCTGATCGAAGCCAAAGCCGTAGACCGCGCCCGCAATGCTATCAAGGGCTTGCTGGACCTGGCGCCGGAACAGGCGTTGATGCTCGCGCCAGATGGTTCGTGGGCTTTGACATTGGTGGCATCAGTGCCGCTGGAGGCCACTGTGCGGATCAAGCCAGGCGAGCGTGTGCCGCTGGATGGTGTTGTCATCAAAGGCAACAGCGCAATCAACCAGGCCCCCATCACGGGCGAAAGCATCCCGGTTGACAAGGCCCCTGGCGATCAAGCCTTTGCTGGCACCATCAATGAAACGGGTGAGCTGGAGTTGCGCGTCACCGCCGCCGCGAACAACACGACACTGGCGCGAATCATTCACGCCGTTGAGCAAGCGCAAGGCACCCGTGCGCCGACGCAGCGGTTCGTGGACAGATTTGCGGCAATCTACACGCCGGTCATTTTTGCCATTGCAGTGGCAGTGGCTGTGCTGACACCGTTCTTGATGACCCTGACTTGGCAGGAAGCGCTGTACAAAGCCCTGGTGTTGTTGGTCATTGCCTGCCCCTGTGCTTTGGTCATTTCGACGCCAGTCACCGTGGTGAGCGGCCTGTCTGCGGCCGCGCGCCGGGGTATTTTGATCAAGGGCGGCACCTACCTGGAGGATGCTCGCTTGTTAAAAGCCATCGCGCTGGACAAGACCGGCACCATCACCGAAGGTAAGCCAAAGCTGGTGGATTGGCGTGTGTGGGGCGATGCCAACGAAGCCTCGGCCAAACAGGCGGCGGCGAGCCTGGCCGCCCGCTCGGATCATCCAGTGTCCAAAGCGGTCGCGGCCAGTCTGAGTGAGATCGCTACGGAAGTGCAAGACTTCAAGGCCTTGCCGGGGCGCGGCGTACAGGGTGTGGTCAATGGTCAGAACCTGCTGTTGGGCAACCACAGGCTGGTGCATGAAAGCGGGCAATGCACGCCTGAACTGGAAACGGAACTGGCCAAACATGAGCAACAAGGGCGCACCGTGACGCTGTTGGCCGACGCAACGCAAGTGCTGGCATTGTTTGCGGTAGCGGACACCATCAAAGAAACATCCAGGCAGGCCATTGCTGACCTCAAAGCGCTTGGGGTTGCGCCGGTGATGCTGACGGGTGACAACAGCGCGACGGCAAAAGCCATTGCCAGCCAAGCCGGTATAGACGATGCCAGAGGTGACCTGTTACCCGAGGCCAAGCTCGAAGCCATCAAGGAAATGCAGAAGCGCTACGGGGCGACTGGCATGACCGGTGACGGCATCAATGACGCGCCGGCTTTGGCGCAGGCCGACATCGGCTTCGCAATGGGCGGCGCTGGCACCGACACCGCCATGGAGGCCGCCGACGTGGTCATCATGAACGACAACCTGGAGCGCGTGGCCGAAACCGTGCGCCTGTCGAAGCGGACGCATGCGATTCTCTGGCAGAACATCAGCCTGGCTCTGGGCATCAAGAGCGTGTTTCTTATGATGGCTGTCTTTGGAACTGCGAGCATGTGGATGGCAGTGTTTGCCGATATGGGGGCCAGCTTGCTAGTGGTGGGCAACGGCCTGCGCCTGTTGCGCGAAAAGGCCTGAAACCATGCCTGAAGCCATGCGTTCCTTCCGGGCATTTGGGCGCTGATACACTTCAATCCGTGCGCCGTTGTCTACTCATTTTTTTGATGTTGCTGCTGCCACTCCAGTTCACTTGGGGTGCGGCGGCACGTTACTGTGCGCACGAAACGGGCGACAAAGTCAACCACGTAGGCCATCATGCCCATGTGCACCAGACCGCTGCTTCAGACGCTGGTGCGGTCACGTCTTTTGCCAACGGCGACGACTCCGACTGTGGCTACTGCCATCTGGGGTGCGCCCAACCGTTGGCCAGCAGCGCGCCCAGCGTGGTGTTGACCTCTGCGTCGGTCTGCGTTTCCCCGGAGCGCTTGCCGGGTAGTTGCCATATTCCTGACGGCATCGAACGCCCCAACTGGCCTGTCGCCGCCTGATCCGGCGAGGCCTGTCCCTTCTCCTTTCGGCTTAGCAGCCGCCTGCCAGACATCCCGCCGGCTCATTGAGCGGCGCAGCCATGTCTGGCGGTTTCCCGGCCCTTACCTGAGGTAAAGCATGAATATCCATCGTTTTTTCTTGCGCGCACGCGTCTGCCCTATGGCCTGCGCCATTGCCCTGTTCGGCGCCCTTGCAATGGGTTCCCACGCGGCAGACCGGCCAGCAAAATTTACTGTTGCCAGCGGCCAAGTGCTGGCATTGGGCATTCAGACCACGCCATTGAAAAGCCAGGCAGAGTCGGTGCGCATCAGTTATCCCGCACAAGTCGTGATTCCGCCAAACGCGGAGCAGGTTGTCAGCTCGCCAGTCGCAGGCCTGATCTTGCAATTGCTGGTGCAACAAAACCAAATGGTCCGCGCCGGTGCGCCGCTGGTCCGCATTGCCAGCCCGGAACTTGGCTTGCAGCAATTGCAGTTGCTGCAAGCCAGCACACGTGCAACGCTGGCCAGGCAAGCCGCCAGGCGTGAGCAGGATCTGTTTGGCGAAGGCCTGATTGCGCAGCGTCGCGTCCAGGAGGCGCAAGCTGCCTTGCAAGAAGCCGAAGCGACGCTGAAGCAAGCCAAAACCGCATTGCGTCTTAGTGGCATGCCAACGGCGGCCATTGACAAGGTGGCTGCCTCCGGCAACCCCGAGGACAGCCTGGTGCTGACTGCGGCGCAGGCAGGCGTCGTCACCGAGATCAAGGTCAAGCCGGGCCAACGGGTTGACTCGGCGACGCCATTGCTGCATCTGGCGCAGACCAACACGCTTTGGCTGGAAATCCAGGTGCCGGTTGCCGAGAGCGCGGCCTGGTCACCAGGCGCCAGGCTGACCGTGCAGGGTCGTGACATGGCTGCTCAGATTTTGAGCAGCAGCGCCATGGTGGCATCTGGCAACCAGATGGTGGTGATGCGCGCCGTGGTTCAAGGAAAAACAGGCTTGGTACGCCCTGGCGAGTTGCTGAGCGTGGAACTGCCTGTAGCCACTATGGTCGGCGCATGGGACCTTCCGCTGGCCGCTGTCGCACATGAAGGTGATCAGGCTTATGTGTTTGTGCGCACGCCGGACGGATTTGAAGCAAGACCCGTCAAAGTCTCGGCCAGCTCAGGTCAGCGGGTCCGGGTTCAGGGTTTGGTCAAGGCGGGTGAGGAAGTCGCGGTCAGTGGCGTGGTGGCGCTCAAGGGCGCATGGCTCAACGACAAAGGGAGCAGGTAATGCTGGCCCGCCTGGTTCAATTTTCCCTGGCACAACGCCTGTTTGTGTTGCTGGCGACCCTGGTGGTGGCTGGTGCGGGCTGGTACGCCTTGCGCGGGTTGCCGATTGACGCCTTTCCTGACGTGTCGAGCACCCAGGTCAAGATCATCATGAAAGCACCCGGGATGACCCCTGAGGAAGTCGAGAGCCGGATCGCGGTACCGATTGAGGTTGAAATGCTGGGCATTCCAAAAACCAGAATCCTGCGGTCGGTCACCAAGTACGGCCTGGTCGATGTCACCATTGACTTCGAGGATGGCACTGACATCTACTGGGCGCGTCAGCAGGTGAGCGAACGCCTGGGTGGCGTGACAGAAAACCTGCCAAGCGGCATTTCTGGCGGTATGGCTCCTGTCACAACCCCGCTTGGCGAAATGTACATGTTTACCGTGGATGGAGAGTCACTGTCTCTCGCGGAACGTCGCAGCCTGCTCGATTGGGTCATTCGTCCAGCGCTGCGCACCGTGCCTGGCGTTGCAGATGTGAATGCGCTGGGCGGTGTCGTCAGGGCCTACGAGGTCGTGCCCGATCAGGCCAGCATGGCGGCCAGCGGCGTCACGATCACGCAGCTCAAAGAAGCGATCACGGCCAACAATCGCAACGATGGCGCGGGCCGGCTGGGGGAAGGTGATGAGGTCTTGCTGGTGCGCAGCGAGGGCAGCATCACCGGCCTGGACGATTTGCGCGCCATCGTGATCACCATGAAGGGCGGCTCTCCCGTTCGCCTGGGCAACCTGGCCGAGGTCAAGATTGGCGCTGTGACGCGCTACGGTGTCGTCACGCAGAGTGGGCGTGGCGAGGCCGTGCAGGGGCTGGTTTTGGGCCTGGCAGGCGCCAACGCAAAAATGGTGGTCGAAGGCGTGCGCAAGAAGCTGGACGAGCTCAAGCCGGCCTTGCCGCCCGGTGTCCAGATCAAAACCTTTTATGACCGCTCTTCGCTGGTGTCCAAGGCGGTCAACGCCGTATCGTCTGCCCTGTTCGAAGCCACGGTGCTGGTGATCGTTCTGCTCGGCCTGTTTCTGGGCAATATCCGGGCGGCACTGACGGTGGCCATGGTGCTCCCCCTGGCAGCACTGATCACCTTCATCCTGATGCGCGCCTTTGGCATGTCGGCCAACCTGATGAGCCTGGGCGGCCTGGCCATCGCGATTGGCATGCTGGTGGATGCGGCTGTGGTGGTGGTGGAAAACATCGTGCAACGCCTGGCGACCGATCCCACGGCAGGCAAGCTGCCCCGGCTGCACACCATTTACCGGGCAGTGCGTGAGGTGGCGGTTCCGGTGACAGCCGGAATTTTGATCATCATCACGGTCTTTATCCCCTTGCTGACGCTGCAAGGCCTGGAAGGAAAATTCTTTGTGCCGGTGGCGCTGACCATCGTTTTTGCCCTGGCCGGTTCGCTGGTTCTGTCGTTGACCATCATTCCGGTCCTGGCGTCTTACCTGCTGCGTGAGGTCAGGCATGAAGAGCCATGGCTCCCGCGCAAGCTCTTGAAGCTTTATGAGCCTGCGCTGGTTTGGGGTTTGCGCAGGCAGGGCATTGTTGCGGTGGCGGCGGCGGCCATGCTGGTGGCGGCGGGCTTGATTTACACCCAGGTTGGCAAGACTTTCATGCCGACCATGGACGAAGGCGACCTGATTGTCGAGATCGAGAAGCTGCCTTCCATCAGCCTGGAACAAAGCGCCGCGCTCGATCTGAAAATCCATCGCGCCATTATGCAGTCCCTGCCGGAAGTCCATGGCATCGTGGCCCGTGCCGGTTCCGATGAAATCGGCCTTGACCCGATGGGGCCCAACCAGACCGACACCTACCTGCTCTTGAAACCGCAAGGCGAGTGGCGCATGAAGACCAAGGAAGCGCTGATGGACGAAGTGCGCAAGGTGCTTGACCCCATGCCGGGCATCAAATACAGCTTCACCCAGCCCATCGAAATGCGGGTGTCCGAAATGATCATCGGTGTGCGTGGTGATCTGGCCGTCAAGATTTTTGGCCCTGACCTGAACAAGCTCAACGACTATGCGGGCCAGGTAGAGGCGCTGCTCAAGACCGTTTCCGGCAACCAGGATGTATACACGGTGGAAAACGACGGTGTGCAGTACCTGCGGGTCGCGGTGGACCGCTTGCAGGCGGGGCGGTTGGGCTTGAGCATTGAGGAAATCCAGGATGCCCTGCGCATGCAAATTGAGGGACAACGCGCAGGAGTCGTTATTGAGAGCAACCGCCGCACGCCGATTGTTTTGCGTGGCGCTGAGGGCATACGGATGTCTCCGACCGATTTTGGCGCCACGCGCATCACGACCCGGGACGGCAACACGGTTGCCCTGACCAGTGTCGCAAAACTCGAACGTGCGGCAGGCCCGGTCAAGATTGACCGCGAAATGGGAAGCCGTTACAGCGTGGTGATTGCCAACGTAGCCGGGCGTGACCTGGTGGGTTTTGTCGAAGAGGCCAAATCGCTGGTGGCCCAGAAGGTATCCATGGACTCGGGTTACCGCCTTACCTGGGGTGGCCAGTTTGAAAACCAGCAGCGCGCTGCCGCCCGCCTCACCGTGGTGGTGCCGGTTGCGCTCGGCTTGATTTTCGTGCTGCTGTTTTCAACCTTCCGGTCCGTGCGCCAGGCCCTGCTCATTTTGAGCATCATCCCGTTTGCGCTGGTCGGCGGGATCGTTGCCTTGTGGATGACCGGCGAATACCTGTCAGTGCCAGCCTCGGTTGGCTTCATTGCCCTGCTCGGCATCACGGTTCTTAACGGCGTTGTTCTGGTGAGTTATTTCAACCAGCTGCAAAGCGAGGGAATGAAATTGGGCGAGGTGGTTTTGCAAGGAGCGAAGCGCCGGCTGCGCCCGGTGTTGATGACAGCGTCCATCACCGCCTTCGGTTTGATCCCGCTGTTGTTCGCCACCGGCCCCGGATCGGAGATACAGCGCCCGCTGGCCATCGTCGTGATTGGCGGATTGATTACAGCGACGGCCCTGACCCTGATGTTGTTGCCCATCCTGTATTTGCGCTTTGCGTTTGCCAAACGAAAGGTCTTGTGATGTCTGAACTTTGCCTGAACATTCTTTGTCCGCCAGCCGTCGAGGAAAAACTGCTCGACCTGCTGCTTCTGTTGCCTGCGGCGGCAGTATTTACCAGTGCCCCGACGGCCGCCCATGGCCTGGACTTTGGCAAGCTCAACCAGACCGAGCAGGTGCTGGGGCGCGCCTTTGCGACACAGGTACAGGTGATCATTCCGATTGCCGACAAGCCAGCCCTGTTGGGCAGCATTCAAGCTCAGTTTGCGGGCGCGGGCCTGCGTTATTGGATAACGCCGGTCATCGAAGCAGGAGAAATAACATGAAGCGTTTGCTCCTGGCGGCCTTGATGGCGGCGACAGGCTTCGCCCAAGCATTTCAGCCGCCGAATGTCTCCGGGCTATTGCCGAAAGAGATTGCACGCCCTTTGCTGGAGCAAGACCCCCGCGTCCTTGCCGCGCGCTCAGGCCTGGAAGTCGCAAGACAGGAGTCCGGCATGCTCGACAGGTCACCCTATGAATGGACTGGCAGAGCGCAGGGGCAGCGGCGGTCGCTGGACGATGGCACACGTTTCAGCGAGTGGAACATTGGCATTGAGCGGACGATCCGGCT
>JANMVT010000011.1:0-10341 GCA_031392945.1 Rhodoferax sp.
CTTCAAGCCTGAGCGCGACGGCCTGTTTTGCGCCAAGATCTTCGGGCCCATCAAGGACTATGAGTGCCTTTGCGGCAAATACAAGCGCTTGAAGCACCGCGGCGTCATCTGCGAGAAATGCGGCGTTGAAGTCACCCAGACAAAAGTGCGCCGCGACCGCATGGGCCACATCGACCTGGCAGCGCCCTGCGCCCACATCTGGTTCCTGAAGTCCCTGCCAAGCCGCTTGGGTTTGGTGCTGGACATGACCTTGCGCGACATTGAACGCGTGTTGTATTTTGAAGCCTATGTGGTCACCGACCCCGGCATGACCCCGCTGAAGAAATACAGCATCATGACCGAGGACGACTACGACGCCAAGTTCAAGGAATACGGCGACGAGTTCCAGGCCAAGATGGGCGCCGAAGGCATCAAGGATTTGCTGCAAAGCATTGACATCGACGGCTCAATTGAAAAACTCCGCAATGACTTGACCGGTTCCGAGCTGAAGATCAAGAAAAATGCCAAGCGCCTCAAAGTGCTTGAAGCGTTCAAAAAATCCGGCATCAAACCTGACTGGATGGTGCTTGAAGTTTTGCCGGTGTTGCCACCCGACCTGCGCCCGCTCGTGCCGCTGGACGGCGGCCGTTTTGCCACCTCCGACCTGAACGACCTGTACCGCCGCGTCATCAACCGCAACAGCCGCCTGCGCCGCCTGCTGGAATTGAAAGCGCCCGAAATCATCGCGCGCAACGAGAAACGCATGTTGCAGGAAGCAGTGGATTCACTGCTGGACAATGGCCGTCGCGGCAAAGCCATGACCGGCGCCAACAAACGCGCCCTGAAATCCTTGGCCGACATGATCAAAGGCAAATCGGGGCGTTTCCGCCAAAACTTGCTGGGCAAGCGGGTGGATTACTCCGGCCGCTCGGTGATTGTGGTGGGCCCGACGCTCAAACTGCACCAGTGCGGCTTGCCCAAACTGATGGCGCTCGAGCTGTTCAAGCCCTTCATTTTTTCGCGCCTGGAAGCCATGGGCATCGCCACCACCATCAAGGCGGCGAAGAAGGAAGTCGAATCCGGCACGCCCGTCGTCTGGGACATCCTGGAAGAGGTGATCAAAGAGCATCCGGTGATGCTGAACCGCGCGCCAACCCTGCACCGCCTGGGCATCCAGGCGTTTGAGCCCATCCTGATCGAAGGCAAGGCCATCCAGCTGCACCCACTGGTTTGCGGGGCGTTCAACGCCGACTTTGACGGCGACCAGATGGCGGTCCACGTGCCCCTGTCGGTCGAGGCGCAGATGGAATGCCGCACCTTGATGCTGGCATCCAACAACGTTTTGTTCCCGTCCAGCGGTGAACCGTCCATTGTGCCGTCGCAAGACGTGGTCTTGGGCCTGTACTACACAACCCGCGAACGCATCAACGGCAAGGGAGAAGGCTTGATCTTCTCCGACACCGGTGAAGTACGCCGCGCCTTCGACGCCAACGAAGTCGAGTTGAACTCGCGCATCAACGTGCGGTTGACTGAATACACCAAGGACAAGGAAACTGGTGAATTCGTGCCCTCCACCAAGCTCTGGGAAACCACGGCGGGCCGTGCTTTGCTGTCGGAAATCTTGCCCAAGGGCCTGCCGTTCTCCAATTTGAACAAGGCCCTGAAGAAGAAGGAAATTTCGAAGTTGATCAACGTCTCGTTCCGCAAGTGCGGATTGAAAGAGACCGTGGTTTTCGCCGACAAACTTCTGCAGGCGGGATTCCGCCTGTCGACCAAAGCCGGCATCTCCATCTGCATTGACGACATGCTTGTGCCACAGGAAAAACACGCCATCATCGCCCGCGCGCAAAAGGAAGTCAAAGAAATCGAGCAGCAGTACGTCTCGGGTCTGGTGACGGCGGGTGAGCGTTACAACAAAGTGGTCGACATCTGGGGCAGGTCAGGCGATGAGGTCGCAAAGGTCATGATGGCCGGTTTGTCCAAAGAAATGGTGACCGACCGCCATGGCAAGCAAGTGCAGCAGGAGTCGTTCAATTCCATTTACATGATGTCCGACTCTGGCGCGCGCGGCTCTCCGGCACAAATCCGCCAGGTGGCGGGCATGCGCGGTTTGATGGCCAAGCCCGACGGCTCGATCATCGAAACGCCCATCACCGCCAACTTCCGCGAAGGCCTCAACGTGCTGGAGTATTTCATCTCCACCCACGGCGCCCGCAAAGGCCTGGCCGACACTGCCTTGAAAACCGCGAACTCGGGTTACCTGACCCGCCGCCTGGTCGACGTGACCCAGGATCTGGTCGTCACCGAGCAGGATTGCGGCACGCACAACGGCTACCTGATGCGCGCCATTGTCGAAGGCGGTGAAGTCATTGAATCGCTGCGCGACCGCGTCCTGGGGCGCACCGCCGCCGAAGACGTCATGCATCCGGAAAGCCACGCTGTGCTGGCCAAGGCCGGCGACATGCTGGATGAAGACGTGATCGACGAGCTTGAGCTTTGCGGCGTGGACGAGGTGAAAGTGCGCACGGCGCTCACCTGCGAAACCCGTTTTGGCATTTGCGCGAAATGTTACGGACGCGACCTCGGGCGCGGCGGCCTGGTCAACGGCGGCGAAGCTGTTGGCGTCATCGCTGCCCAGTCCATCGGCGAACCCGGCACGCAGTTGACCATGCGCACCTTCCACATCGGCGGCGCCGCGTCGCGCGCCGCTGTGGCGTCCAGCGTGGAAGCCAAATCCAATGGCAGCATTGGTTTCAACGCCACCATGCGGTATGTGACCAACAGCAAGAAAGAGCTGGTTGTGATCGCGCGTTCGGGCGAAATCATCATCCATGACGAGCATGGCCGCGAACGCGAGCGCCACAAAGTGCCATACGGCGCGGTGCTCACCGTCAAGGTGGACCAGGTCGTCAAGGCCGGCGCCATTCTCGCGAACTGGGATCCGCTGACGCGCCCCATCATCACCGAGTTTGCCGGCAAAGCCCATTTTGAGAACGTCGAAGAGGGCCTGACCGTCGCCAAACAGGTTGACGAGGTGACCGGCCTGTCCACCCTGGTGGTCATTGACCCGAAACGACGCGGCTCCGCCAAGGTGGTCCGCCCGCAGGTCAAGCTGATCGATGCCAGCGGCAACGAGGTGAAAATCCCCGGCACAGACCACTCGGTGACGATCGGCTTCCCGATCGGCTCTCTGGTCCAGGTGCGCGACGGCATGGAAGTCGGCCCCGGCGAAGTGCTGGCGCGGATTCCTGTCGAAGGTCAGAAGACGCGCGACATCACCGGCGGTTTGCCCCGTGTGGCCGAGCTGTTCGAAGCCCGTTCACCCAAAGACAAGGGCGTGCTGGCTGAGATGACCGGCACGGTGTCGTTCGGCAAGGAGACCAAGGGCAAGATCCGCCTGCAGATCACCGACCCGGAAGGCGCGGTCTGGGAAGAGCTCGTGCCCAAAGAGAAGAACATCCTGGTGCACGAAGGCCAGGTCGTCAACAAGGGCGAAAGCGTGGTGGACGGCCCGGCGGATCCACAGGACATTCTGCGTCTCCTGGGCTCGGAAGAACTGGCGCGTTATATCGTTGATGAAGTGCAGGACGTCTACCGCTTGCAGGGCGTGAAGATCAACGACAAGCACATTGAAGTGATCGTGCGCCAGATGCTGCGCCGTGTGGTGGTCGACAATGTCGGCGACTCCAGCTACATCGCCGGTGAACAGGTTGAGCGCTCGGTCATGCTCAACACCAACGACGCCTTGCGCGCCGACGGCAAACTGCCAGCCACCTTCACCAACCTGCTGCTGGGCATCACCAAGGCCTCACTGTCCACGGACAGCTTCATCAGTGCGGCGTCGTTCCAGGAAACGACCCGTGTCCTGACCGAAGCGGCCATCATGGGCAAACGCGACGAATTGCGCGGCCTGAAGGAAAACGTCATTGTCGGCCGCCTGATCCCGGCCGGCACCGGCATGGCTTACCATGACGCCCGCAAAATCCGCGAGAACATGGATGATGCGGAGCGCCGTGCCATCGCTGAAGCCGAGGCAGCTGAGCTGGCGGGTGACACCGCTGATTCGCAAGCCGCCGAAGCCAGCGTGGGAGTCGCGACAGAGTAAACAGATACTACTGTTTTAGTAGCGCCCCATGCCCAATCTACGAGGGCCTGGGGCGTTTTTCATTGGAAATTTGGCCGGGCGGCGGATCTGGCCGATCCCACAACCAGATTTGAAGGCATGAGCAAAAAAATCGCGCCACGTGATGGTGGGCCGCTGGCGGTGCCGCTTTGGCAGCAGCTCCAGGCGGTCGCTGCCGTCTTGCTCGCCGTGCGCTCGGGCGTTTCCACCACGGTGGCGCTTAAGCAGACTCCGGCGCAGCTACGCCCCGGTGTGCAGGCGCTGGTGTTTCAGGTGTTGCGTTCGCTGGGGCGCGCGCAGGCGTTGCGCCAACACCTGGCGCAACGCGCGCCGCCGCCGCCCGCCGATGCCCTGTTGTGTTGCGCCCTGGCCCTGGCCTGGCGCGGCGAGGACGCGCCTTACGACATTTTCACGCTCGTGAACCAGGCCGTGGAAGCGGCCAAACGCGCCCCTGCCACCAAGGCGCAGGCCAATTTCATCAATGCCTGTTTGCGCCGCTTCATGCGGGAGCGCGACGCGCTGGTGGCCGCGACCGACCACGATCCGGCAGCGCAATGGAACCATTCCGCCTGGTGGATCAAACGCCTCCAGCAAGACCACCCTGGCCGCTGGCAGCAGATTCTTGAAGCCAGCAACCAGCAAGCGCCGATGACACTGCGTGTCAACGCATTGAAGTCAACACGCGACGACTACCTCAAGCGCCTGGCATCCGCCGGGATCGGCGCCAGGGCGTCAGGCGACGCCGGCGTCACGCTGGACGCTGCCACGCCGGTGCAGCAAATCCCGGGCTTTGCCGAAGGCGTGGTGTCAGTCCAGGATGCCGCCGCCCAATTGGCCGCGCCGCTGCTGTTGCGCGGGCTGCAATCCACAGCGCCGCTCAGGGTGCTGGACGCCTGCGCCGCGCCCGGCGGCAAAACCGCCCATTTGCTTGAGTTGGGCCATTGCGAGGTCACCGCGCTGGACATTGACCGCGACCGCTGCGCGCGCATTCACGAGAATTTGCAGCGTCTGGGGTTGGACGCCAAAGTTCTGGTGGGCGACGCTGCCCGGCCCCCGTCATGGTGGGATGGCCGGCTGTTTGACGCGGTCTTGCTCGACGCCCCTTGCACCGCGTCCGGCATCGTGCGCCGCCACCCCGACGTGCGCTGGTTGCGTCGGCTTGAGGACATCGCCAGCCTGGCGGCGATCCAGGCCGCCCTGCTCAAAGCTCTGTGGCCTTTGGTCAGGCCGGGCGGGCGCCTGCTTTATTGCACTTGCTCGGTTTTCAAAGCCGAAGGTGTCGATCAGATGCAAACGTTTCTTGCACACAACACCAATGCTGTTTTGCAGCCTTCGCCAGGCCATTTAATGCCCCAATTCAGGGCAAAAGGCGATGCCGTCCCGGACAATTCAAACGATGACCATGACGGCTTCTATCTCGCACTGCTGGAAAAGCGCGCGGCTTGAATTTGTCGCATGGCTGGCTTGCGCCTGTCTGTTCGGGTTGTTGCCGCAAATTGTCCGGGCGGCCGGGCCTGAATCCGGGCCAGCCGAAATTTCACAACTCCAGGTGGAGCGCAATGCAGATGGGGTTTTTGTATCGGCCAGCGTCCGGTTTGAACTGCCCGCCCAGGTCGAAGACGCCCTGCTCAAAGGTGTGGCCATGTTCTTTGTCGTCGAGGCCGATGTCTACCGCGACCGCTGGTATTGGTACGACAAAAAGCTGCTGTCCGCCGAGCGCCATATGCGCCTGGCATACCAGCCGCTGACGCGCCGCTGGCGGCTCAATATCGCCTCCGGCGCGATCACCAACAGCAGTCTGGGCCTCTCCCTCAACCAGAGTTTTGACTCATTGGCCGACGCCCTGGCCGCGTTGCGGCGCGTGTCACGCTGGAAAATCGCCGAAGCGGCAGAGCTGGAGGCGGATCCAAAAAACAGCATTGACCTGCGCTTCAAGCTTGACATCTCCCAGCTCCCCAGGCCGTTCCAGATTGGCGCCCTGGGGCAGGCGGACTGGAACATCTCCGCCACGGCCAGTCAGCGCCTCAGCCCGGAAGCCGCCAAATGAGCGCCGGCAATCCAGCCCCCGGCGCGGCCAAGCCCAACCCGTCGCGAAGTTCCCGCGCCATGCGCTGGACGGTGGGCGTCGGCTCGGCCGCTATCACAGCCATGGGCCTGGTGCTGCTGTTTTTGTTGACGCAGGCCACCGATAACCGCGAAATGTATGAGCGCAACTACGCCCGGCTGTTCACGCTCAATGTGGTGATCGCCGGCCTGTTGCTGGCAGCCATCTGCTGGATCGCCTACCGGCTGGCCGCGCGGTTTCGCCAGGGCCGCTTCGGCAGCCGCCTGCTGGTGCGCCTGGCGGCCATATTCGCCCTGGCCGGTTTCGCGCCCGGCGTGCTGATCTATGTCGTTTCCTACCAGTTTGTGGCGCGCTCGATCGAGAGCTGGTTTGACGTCAAGGTCGAGGGCGCGCTCGACGCCGGGCTCAACCTGGGCCGCGTCACACTGGAAACCCTGGCCAGCGACCTGGCCGCCAAGGCGCGGTCGTCGGCCAACCTGCTGGCCGACGCGCCCGACGCTACCGTGGGTGTGCCGCTGGATCGCATCCGCGAGCAAATTGGCGCGTCCGACGTCATTTTGTGGGGTCCTTCGGGCCAGCCCATCGGCACAGCCGGGCAGTCGCGCTTCCAGCTCAGCCCCGAGCGCCCCAGCGCGCAACAGTTTCGCAACGCGCGCGGCCAGAAGTCCGTGACCTGGGTCGAGGGCCTGGAAGAAGCCACACCGGCCACGGCGGGCAACGCCCGCATCAAGGCCTTGGTGCCGGTGTCGAGCTCGCGGTTTGAGTTCCAGGGCGAGCTCCGGTTTTTGATGGTGACGCAGGCGCTACCACCCACCCTGGTGGTCAACGCGCTGGCGGTCACCGTGGCCAACCAGGAGTACCAGGAGCGCGCCCTGGCCCGCAACGGCCTCAAGCGCATGTACATCGGCACATTGACGCTGAGCCTGTTTCTGGCGGTTTTTGGCGCTGTGCTGCTGGCCGTGGTGTTGGGCAACCAGATCGCCCGCCCATTGTTGCTGCTGGCCGACGGGGTGAGCCAGGTCGCCGCAGGCGACTTGACGCCCAAAGCCGCCTTGCAGGGCAAAGACGAGCTCGACGGCCTGACCCGCGCTTTCGCAGTCATGACCCAGCAATTGTTTGACGCGCGCCAGGCGGTTGAAAGCAGCATCTCCGAGGTGAGCGCGGCGCGCGCCAACCTGCAAACCATCCTGGACAACCTCACCGCCGGCGTCATCGTGCTGGACGCCCATGGCGTGATCGTCTCCTCCAACCCCGGCGCCACGCGGATATTGCGCGTGCCGCTGGCCGCCTTTGAGGGGCGCCAACTGGCCGACGTCGAAGGGCTGCAGGAATTCGCCGCCAAGGTGCAGGCCCAGTTTGAACTGTTTTTGGGCGAGCGCCACGAGCATGGCCTGGACCACTGGCAACAGTCGTTCGAGCTTGGCAAATCCGAAGGCGCCGCCGCCGGGCACCCGTCCCAGAACGCCATCACCCTGGTCGCCCGCGGCGCCCAGCTGCCGGGCGCAACCCGGCTTTTGGTGTTTGACGACATCTCGGAAATCGTGTCCGCGCAGCGCTCCCAGGCCTGGGGCGAGGTGGCGCGGCGCCTGGCCCATGAAATCAAGAACCCGCTCACGCCCATCCAGTTGTCGGCAGAGCGCCTGGAGATGAAACTCAGCGGCAAAGTGGCAGCGCCAGAGCAGGCCATTCTGACCAAGTCCGTCAAAACCATCGTCGACCAGGTCGATGCCATGAAGCGCCTGGTCAACGAGTTTCGCGACTACGCGCGCCTGCCCGCAGCCGAGCTCAAGGCGCTCGACCTCAACGCCCTGGTCAGCGACGTCATGCACCTCTATGAACCCGGCAGCACGCGCGTGCCGGTGGCGCTGGACCTCGACGCCCGTTGCCCTCCCATCCTGGGCGACGCGCAACAACTGCGCCAGGTGGTGCACAACCTCCTGCAAAACGCGCAGGATGCGGTGGAAGCCGCCATCGCCGCGGAACCGGGCGACGATGGCCCCGCCGGGCGGCGCAGCGTCACCGTCAAGACACAGCTGAGCGAATCGGGCCGGCGCGTGCGCCTGAGCGTGCTCGACTGCGGCGCCGGATTTCCGGACAATATCCTGGCGCGGGCGTTCGAGCCCTACGTCACCACCAAGGCCAGGGGCACGGGCCTGGGGCTGGCCGTAGTCAAGAAAATCGCGGACGAACACGCCAGCCGCATCGACATCGCCAACCGTGTGCTGGACGGCAAAGTGGCAGGCGCGCAAGTATCGTTATCATTCGCCATAGCGGCGAGCGTGCCGGCCTGAGCCAGCGCGCAACGCCAAGCACTATTCCCTCGGACAGCTTCAAAATCATGGCAAACATCTTGGTGGTTGATGACGAACTTGGCATTCGCGATCTGTTGTGGGAAATCCTCAATGACGAAGGGCACACCGTCGAGGTCGCTGAAAACGCCGCGCAGGCCCGCGCGGCCCGCCTGCGCGAGCGCCCCGACCTGGTTCTGCTCGACATCTGGATGCCCGACACCGACGGTGTGACCCTGCTCAAAGAGTGGTCGTCGGCCGGCGCGCTCACCATGCCCGTCATCATGATGAGCGGCCACGCCACCATCGACACGGCGGTGGAAGCCACCAAAATCGGCGCGATGGCGTTTCTGGAAAAACCCATCACCCTGCAAAAACTGCTCAAGGCAGTCGAACAGGGCCTGGCGCGCGGCACCGTGCGCAAACCGGCATTGATGATGATGGCGCCGCCGGTCGCCCAGATCGCCAGCATCGCCGCCGCCGTCGGCCAGATCACACTGGCGTCGGCGGACAACGGCCTGCAGCCGCAACAAAGCTTCATGCTGGACAAACCGCTGCGTGAATCGCGCGACGAGTTCGAAAAGGCCTATTTCGAATACCACCTGGCCAAAGAAAACGGCTCCATGACCCGTGTCGCCGAAAAAACCGGCCTGGAGCGCACCCACCTGTACCGCAAACTCAAGCAGCTCGGGGTGGACCTGAGCCGGGGCAAACGCAACGCGGCTTGAGCCGCGCGCTTCGATCAAGTCGCTTCAGCCGCGCCCCTTTGCGCCAGGCCGCCGAGAGAGAAAACGCCCGCCAGGCCTGCTATAATTTGGGGCTTGTGGCCCGGTAGCTCAGTCGGTAGAGCAGAGGATTGAAAATCCTTGTGTCGGTGGTTCGATTCCGCCCCAGGCCACCACTTTTCAAAGCCAACTGTTCTCAGTTGGCTTTGTCGTTTCTGGGCTCCCCCCGCGCCACGCGGGGTTCCGGCCGGTTATGCGTGTGCCAAGCGATTCAAGGCGACCTCACATAACTGCGTCGCTTCGCCGCTGTTCGACTGTTCTCCGCTCTCTGTTCTCTAAAAATATTGGAGAACGCTGTCGATTTGGCACAAGGAAAACTCCTTAGCGTTCAACAAGTTATACGTGGGTTGTGAAGGGACGTCCGGCTGTCGAAGCACCCGCGACCGCGGAATCGAACTGCGCCGCGGTGCAGGTCGCCTGCCACGCTTTCACCGTCGCGGTGGCAAATTCATCTGGCGCTCACAGCGGGAGAAAAGCGCTGCAAGCGCTAAGTGTGCCGGCAACCCCGTGTTACTTCCCTAACGCTCGCCCATCCATTAAGATGCGTGTTAACAAAAATAGTAAACACACTTGTCAGGCAAAATGCCAAAGTCCAATCTCAGCCAATCTTCAGAGCCAAACGAACCAGCTGTTAACGGTACAGCCGCCATCCAGGCAGCAGCGTCGCAGAGTCACGCTTGCGGCCGCTTGCTACGCGACCGTCGCCAAGAGAAGGGGTTGACCCTCACGTCTCTCGCGAGCACGCTCGGTATTACCAAGTCGTATCTCAGCATGCTGGAGAGCGGGCAACGACACCCTACTGACAACCAGTTCGAAGCACTCGCGATTGCTCTGGAGGTGCCCGCAGACGTACTGCGCGTCGCGGATGGCCGCCTGCCGCCAGACGTCGCCAGCGCGTTTCCGGGCAAAGTTGATGCAATCGTGTCTGCCATACGGCGTGATGATTCCGGTGCGAAAGTGACCTTCGCCCGAGAGCTCTCGGAAGATTTCCAGCGGCGCGTCCCCCCCGTGCCAGAATGACCTGCTACACCTACCCCTGTTAGTTTAGAGAGCAAAGAGGTAGGTATGAAGATCAATCATCAAGCCAAGGCACAGATGCAT
>JANMVT010000020.1:0-11010 GCA_031392945.1 Rhodoferax sp.
CACTACGGTCGCCAACGCTGCGGGGGCGCAGATGACGCCACAGACATCGGCATGCATCAGGATGTAGCCTGCCTCATTGACGCCATAGTCCGGGTTAACCGGCACCAGGATGGCGCCCAGGCTGGCCAGGGCCAGCAACACAAACACACTGGACGGATGGTTGGGCGACATGGTGCCCACCCTGTCCCCTGCCTTGACACCTTTGGCCGCCAGCACCGCCGCTGTGCGCGCGGCTTCATCCAGCACCTGCTGGTAGGTAAAGGACTGCCCCTGAAACACGATGAATTCGCGCGCGCCCGCCACGGCCACCCGGCTTTGCAACATCGACGCCAGGGTGCCCTCATGTGGCGGGTAAAGCTTCAGGACTTCCAGCGGCGACAACATGGGTTCAAGTTGACTTGTTGCGCAATTTGCCGCGCATGTGGTCCGAGGCCTCTTCTTCGGTGCGGTGCCAGAGTTCCATCGACATCGGCGTTTTGGACTCTTCCAGAATATGCCCGACCAGGCCCACGGCGCGCGCCATCACGCCCAGGCCGCGCGAGACTTTCCACTCCAGCCCCATCTCGCAGCACAACGCGCCAATCGCGCCCGTGGCGTTGATCGGCAACACTTTGCCAAACGCAGCGCCTGCCGTGTCGGCAACGATTTGCATCAGCTCGACGTAGCGCCCATGGAAGCCGGTTTGTTGGGCGATGGCGAACAGGCGCGGCGTGCGCGGGTCGATTGGTTTATGGATCGGGTGGCCCAGGCCGGCAATGATCTTCTTTTGCGCGCGGTGGTCTTTCACTATTGTCTGCGCCATCTCTTGCATGGCGGCTTTTGACGGCGTGTCGCCCTGGGGCGTGGCCATGGGAATGGCATCCGACAACATGCGCGCGGCACCCTCGGTGGAGCCGACAAACACGCTGCCCAGACCCAGCAGGCCGGCCGCCACCGCGCCCTGCATGGCCTCGGGCGCGCCCGCATAGGTCAGGCGTGCGGCCATGGTGGACGGCACGATGCCGTGCTCCACCAGGGTGATCAGGATGGCGTTGAACAGTCGGGATTCGTTGGCATTGGGCAAGCGCCCGGTGACTTCCAGAAAGGCCATGTCGCCGAAATTGATTTCACCCATCAGGTCGTTGCACAGGTCGTAACCGCGTACACCGATGGCCTCGGGCGTGCTCCAGGCAATGTCGGAATGCAGTTTGGTGTTTTTGCTCATGGGTTCAATCCAGTTTGGCGCCAGAAATTTTGACCTTTTGCGCGCCCAGTTCTTGATCGGTTTTAAGGAAGGCGGCGAACTGCTCTGGCGTGTCGCCCACGGCATCGAAGCCCAGCGGTTGCAGGTATTTGGCCTTGAACTCGGCCGTGTTGATGATCTTGTTCAAATCGCGTGCGAACCGGCTGCTGATCTCGGGCGGTGTGCCCTTGGGTGCCACCACACCAAAGTAGAACGACGCGTCAAATGAGGGGAAACCGACTTCGGCAAAGGTCGGCACATTCGGCGCTGCCGGCTGGCGGGTGCGGCCCGATATCGCCAGGCCCCGCAGCTTGCCAGACTCGATCAATTGCGCCACGCCACCGGTCACCGCGAACATCACGTCGATGCGCCCCGCCATCAACTCGGTCACGGCGGCGGGCAGGGTCTTGAAGGCCACGTGCTCCATCTGCAAACCGTTGATGTTGTTGAACCAGGCCGAAGCCAGGTGGTTCACACCGCCGGCTCCAATCGAGCCATAGTTGAGCCTGCCCGCATTGCGCTTGGCGTAGTCAATGAATTCTTTGACATTGGCGGCAGGGAAGTCCGGGCGGGTCACCAGCATCAGATTGCCAATGGCCAGTTTGGCGACCGGCGCAAAGTCCCTGGCCGGGTCATAGGGGATTTTGGCGTAGAGCGCCTGGTTCAGGCTGTAGGCGCCATCGGACGCCACCAGAAAGGTATAACCATCGCCGGGGCTTTTGGCCACCAGATCGGCGGCAATGATCTCATTGGCGCCGGGCTTGTTGTCCACTACAAAGGGCTGGCCCCAGCTATCACCCATGGCCTGGCTGATGGCGCGCACCATCACATCGGCCGGACCGCCTGCGCCATAGGGCAAGACAATGCGGATGGGTTTGTTCGGGTAAGTTTGGGCCTGTGCAAGCCCGGCCCACAGGGCCCAGGCCACAGTCCCCATCAAGACGGCGCGGCGGTGCGGTTTCATGGCAATACTCCTCGTTGGTTCTTCGTTGGCGTAATGCACTTTATTCGATTTTTGGAATGCGCGGACAGGCACCTCCGCCGGATGCGCCAGCCAGACCGGGCTGCATTGCGACAAATGCCAAGCCAGGACCCCGAGTGAGATGGGACGCGACGCCGCGCTGGCGGCGGAGCTATGGCGGCGCACCGAGGACTGGTTGCGTTGAATTTAAATTGCTACTAATTTGATACCTAACTATCCATATTCCACGAGGGAAAAACGCCTTTTTCATTGGAAAATTCAGGCTGGAACCAAGCGCAGCGGCAAACTGGCCAGCGCCCGCAGCGAGTTGTTCAGGCGGCGCTGTGGCACCCCTGCCAGCTCCAGGCGTTTGACGCGTTTGGCCAGGGCGGTGAGGATCACTTCGCCCTCCAGGCGCGCCACTACTTGGCCCACGCACCCATGGATGCCCGCGCCAAACGCCAGGTGGCCCTGGGTTTTGCGCTCGATGTCGAAGCGATCCGGCTCGCGCCACTGGCGCGGGTCGCGGTTGCCCGCCGCCATCATGGCCAGCACCTTGCTGCCCTCGGGGATGACGACGTCGGCCAGGGTCACGTCGGCACTGGTGGTGCGAAAAAAGGTCTGCACGGCGGACTCATATCGCAGCCCCTCTTCAAACGCGTTGCGCGCCAGTTCGGGTTGCGCGCGCAGTTTGGCGTATTCCTGCGGATGCTGGGCCAGGCACAACAAGGCATTGCCGATGCCATTGACCGTGGTGTCCACACCGGCGGACAAAAACGAGCGCACCAGCATCGGCGCCTCATCCTGCGTGATTTCACCGGCATCCGCCGCCTGGTAGATCAGGTCGCCAAATCCGCCGGGGCGCAACATGGCGCGCTGGCAATGGTCCATGATCCAGGCCGTGACCGGTTTGACGCGTTGCGCGGCATTGAGGAACAGCGCATTGCGCGGCCCGAAGGCGTTGAAAATCATGTCGCCGTAGAGCAGCAGGTTCTCGCGGCCCACCGCCTCCAGGCCCATGGCGTCGGGAAAGACCTTGAGCGGATAAACCTCGGACAAATCCTTGGTGCCGTCAACCACCTCACCTTTGGCCGCTCGCTCAACCAGCAAATCAATCAAGGCGTCCGCCTCGGCCGTGAAGGGCTCGCGAATCTGCAAGAGCACACGCGGCGAGAGGATGCGCGCCAGAATGGCCCGCGCCTTGGTGTGCGCGGGCGGGTCGGCTTCCAGAATCAGGCTTTTGGGGCGAAACGGCGCCTCTTTGTTGAAGTTGGCCAGGCCAACGCCCGCCGACGAGATGTAGACCTCGTGCCGTGTCAACACCTCGCGCACCTGCGCGTGGCGGGCCGTGGCGTAGATGCCGTATTTCGACAGCCAGACCACCGCGCCCGCTTCGCGCAGGCGCTCGTGGTCCGGGTAAGGGTTGGTGAGGAAGGCGTCGCTGAACGGGTCGATCTCGACGCTGGGGACGCCGCTTGGGGGAGGGCTTGCAGATGGTTCGGTCATGAACTACTCCGTTCGCCTGAAAATCAGGGCGCTTGCGCCAGCAAATTATGAAACGGCTTGCGGCTCTTCCACCGATAAGCGCCGAAATCGCGCTCGTCAGTGGTGAGTATGCGGCCATGGCCAAGGTGCTCGGCCAGCAGGACAAGCGAGGCGTCGGCCAAATCCATGGGCAGGTTGGCGTAGCGTTTCATCAGGGCCGGAATTTGTTTGGCCTGTTGCGACGGGATATCCCACAGGCTGATGCCGCCGTGGGTGACTTCCTGCATGCAGTCCACCGCCATGGTCACGCCCAGTCTGGCGGCAACCAAATGACAAAGTTCGGTGATGACCGGCCATGTCGTGATCCAGCCTTCTTCAATACTCGTCTGCCATCTCGAGGCAGCGGCATGATGACGGTCATCGGGGTTCAGCAGCGCCAGCATGAAGCCGGTGTCGATGGCAATCACGGTTGGCGCTTGTATTTGTCTGCCAGAATTTTGGTGAGTTCCGCTTTGTAATTCACCGAAAGATCGCTGGGCCTGGAATCACTCTTTCCGCCTTTGCCAATGTATTTGCCCAGGTACTTGAGTTTGCGCGGCTTCTCACCGTGCATGCTGGTGTACAAATTGTTGACGCTCAAGCGCAACACCTCGCTGACGCTGGCGTCCAGCGTTGCAGCCAGATACGCCACCTGCTGTTCGGCGACCCCTTCAAACCTTGCATTGACGCGCATGGCGGCTCCTTTGATCCGTTTGTCATCCATTGTATGACAATTGTCAGTGAAGTGAGATTTTGCTGCTGCTGGTGGGACGGCCGATGGGGGCAGCAGCCAATCCATGTAGACGTGGTGATGGATCGACGTCCGCACGGCGACAGGGCAAGGCGCATGCGGTTTTGGAGTGAAAGCACGCGCGGATCGAAAAATGCGTCAAGCTGTCGCTTGGGCATTTTTTGGGGTGGCTGACAGATCCCTTCCACGCACCTTTCACACCAAAGCCCGGTCGCCTTGCCCTATCACCGCGCTCGGTGTTTGTCTTTGACGCTAGGGTAAGACCACGCCGGACGGTTAGACTTCGTGGACCATAGCGGGTTTGACAGAAAATTGTCCCAGGCACAGCAGTTCAAAGAACTGACGTCAAGTGAGTCCTCAAGCCAACTTCAATTGGAATTTCATGGACAGATTTTTCACTGCGACCAATCAATTCTGCGAGTGCCGGGGTATGCATTTGATTGGAGTTTATGAAGCTTGATGCCCGCGCTGAAGCCAAGGCGCTCGTTGCAACTGCTGGAATGTCAGCGTTCATTCCGGAGGGCCGTGCTTACGTTGCGGGTCCCTCTGATGATCAACTGCTAACTGTCCCACTTGATGCAATTCAAGTTTTCGTACGGGGGCCGGGCGTTGCAAATTTTGTTGACCAGCGGGCATTCTCAATACTTGAGGCCATCCGGCTTGGCACTTCCCTGCCGCCAATTGAGGTGCATGCGTTAGGCACCGGGCAGCCGTACTGCTACAAGCTTCATAACGGATTTCACCGATTCCACTTGTCGTGTGCCCTGGGTTTTTCGGAAATCCCGGTCATCGTCGTACCGTTGCCCTACTAAGACTATTCTCAAATCCCGGGGTGCGTGAACCTACACCAGCCAGTATTGCTGGCTCACCGTGGGCGCATTTATTAATGGTCTTCACGCGCATTCCGAGTAACAAAACCGCACGCGCCTTGCCCTGTCCCCGTGCGGACGCTCAGCCGTTGACAGCATTCACCGAGGGCGTCTCCCTGCGTCCATCAATCAAGCCCCGGTAGTTCAGGCGTAGTCCGCAACCGGCACACAAGAACAAAACAGGTTCCGGTCTCCATACACATTGTCAACCCGCCCCACCGGTGGCCAGTACTTGACGTGCTTCAAGGTTGATAGCGGAAAAGCGCCTGTTTCCCTGGTGTAGGGACGATTCCAGTCCGAAACCATCAATGACGCAGCGGTGTGCGGCGCATGTTTCAGCGGGTTGTTGTCCTGCGGCCATTCGCCGCTTTCGACTTTGCGGATTTCCCTGCGGATGGCGATCATGGCGTGGATGAAACGGTCGAGCTCGTCCAGGGTTTCGCTTTCGGTCGGCTCCACCATCAAGGTGCCGGGCACGGGGAAGCTGAGCGTGGGCGCGTGGAAGCCATAGTCCATCAGGCGCTTGGCCACGTCTTCGGCCGAGATGCCGTTGGCGCCGCCGCTGGATTCCTTCAATGGCCGCAAATCCAGAATGCATTCGTGCGCGACATGGCCGCGTCCTTCACCTGTCTGGCTGGCGTAAAGGGTGGGGTAGTGGTCGCGCAACCTGGCGCTGATGTAGTTGGCGCTGAGGATGGCAACCTCGGTGGCCTGCTGCAAACCGTCGGCGCCCATCATGCGGCAGTACATCCAGCTGATGGGCAACACGGCCGCGTTGCCCAATGGGGCGGCAGAAATGGCCCCCACGCTTTTGGCTTCGCCGCTCTTCGAGAACCCTAGGAGCGGCCCGTCGGGAAATTGCGCGCCTCCACTTGCCATGTCGGCAGTGAGGTGCCCCGGCAGATACGGCACCAGATCCGCCACCACACACACCGGCCCCACGCCGGGCCCGCCGCCGCCGTGCGGAATGCAAAAGGTTTTGTGCAAATTCAGATGGCTGACGTCACCGCCAAACTCGCCGGGCGCGGCCACGCCGACCAGGGCGTTCATGTTGGCGCCATCGACATACACGCGCCCGCCGTGCGAGTGCACCAGGGCGCAAAGCGCCTTCACCTGCGTTTCAAACACGCCATGGGTGCTGGGGTAGGTGATCATCACGCAGGCCAGGTTGGCGCTGTGTTGTTCGCATTTTGATTGCAGGTCAGCCATGTCCACATTGCCCTGGGCGTCGCAGCCGGTCACGACCACTTGCAGGCCCGCCATCTGGGCGCTGGCCGGGTTGGTGCCATGCGCGCTTGCCGGGATCAGGCAGATGTTGCGATGCGCCTGGCCATGCGCTTTGTGAAAAGCCTTGATTACCAGCAGCCCCGCGTATTCACCCTGCGAGCCCGCATTGGGTTGCAGGCTGATGCCGGCATAACCCGTGGCCTGGCACAACCAGGCGCGCAATTGTTCGTCCAGTTCGGCGTAGCCCAGCATTTGCCCGCGCGGGGCGAAGGGGTGGATGTTGGCGAACTCCGGCCAGGTGATGGGGATCATCTCGCTGGTGGCGTTGAGTTTCATGGTGCAACTGCCCAGAGGGATCATGCTGCGGTCCAGCGCCAGGTCCTTGTCGCCCAAGCGCCGGATGTAGCGCAACATGCCGGTCTCGGAATGGTGGGTGTTGAACACCGGGTGGGTCAGGAAGCGGCTGGTGCGCCGCAGGTTCTTGGGGATCAGCGGCTCGATGCCGGCTTCAAAATCTTCAACCCTGGGCCTGGCCTGGCCCGGCTTGGCAAAGAAGGACCAGACCAGGGCGATGTCGTCGCGCGTGGTGGTCTCGTCCAGACTGATGCAAATGTAGTCTTTCCAATAAATTCGCAGGTTTGCCCCCGTCGTTATTGCGTAGTTAGCTATTGATTGTGTAGCGTCACCGGTGTGGATGGATACCGTGTCAAATGCGCTGTCGCCGCGTGGCGCAAAGCCCAGCGCAGTCAGGCCGCGTGCCAAGATGGCGGTGTAGGCCGCCACGCGCTGCGCAATGCGCGTGAGGCCCTGCGGCCCGTGGTAGACCGCGTACATGCTGGCCACCACGGCCGGCAAAACCTGGGCGGTGCAAATGTTGGAGGTGGCTTTTTCGCGGCGAATGTGCTGCTCGCGTGTTTGCAGCGCCAGGCGGTAAACCGGATTGCCATGCACGTCCACACTCACGCCGACCAGGCGGCCGGGCAGGGAGCGTTTGAACTCGTCGCGGCAAGCCAGGTAGGCGGCGTGCGGGCCGCCGTTGCACAGCGGCATGCCAAAGCGCTGGGTGGTTCCGACGACGATGTCGGCATTGAATTCCCCAGGCGGCACGAGCAGGGTGAGCGCCAGCAGGTCGGCCGCAACGATGAAGGCGGCCTGTTTGGCATGGACTTTTTCCACATCGGCGCGCAGGTCGTCGATGCGGCCGCTGGTCGCCGGGTACTGGGCCAAAACTGCAAAGCAGTCGCCCTGAAGAAGGGCATCCCACTGCTCGGCTGAATTGGCCAATACGACCTTGATGCCCAAGGGCTCTGCCCGAGTCTGGATCACTTCTATCGTCTGCGGATGGCAGTCGCCCGCGACGACAAAGGTGCTGGATTTGTTTTTGACCGAGCGTTTGGCCAGGGTCATCGCCTCGGCCGCTGCCGTGGCTTCGTCGAGCATGGACGCGTTGGCGATGGCCATGCCCGTCAGCTCACACACCATGGTCTGAAAGTTGACCAGCGCCTCCATGCGGCCCTGCGAAATCTCGGCCTGGTAGGGCGTGTAGGCGGTGTACCAGGCCGGGTTCTCCAGGATGTTGCGCAAGATCACGCCGGGGGTGTGGGTGCCGTAATAACCCTGGCCGATGAAACTTTTGAAGACCTTGTTCTTCGCCGCCATGGCCCTGAGTTCGGCCAGCGCAGCGGCTTCGGATATCGCCGCCGGAATCAGCATCGGGCTGCTGCGGGCGATGGCGCGCGGCACGATGCCTTCGATCAATTCACGCCGCGATTTGGAGCCCACGGCCCTGAGCATGGTTTGTTCATCCGCCTCATCAATGCCGATGTGGCGGGCAACGAATTCGCCGGCGTTTTCCAGCTCGGCGAGCGGCTTGTTGGATTTCATCAGCATGGAAGACCTATTGATTTCAGGCTGAGAATTTGGCGTAGCCGGTTTCATCCATCAACGCGTCCAGCTCGGCTGGATTGGCCAGCTTGACCTTGAAGAACCAGCCCGCGCCCAGCGGGTCGGTGTTGGCCAGGGCCGGGTCGGCGCGCAGGGCCTCGTTGACTTCGGTGACTTCGCCCGTGACGGGCATGTAGACATCGGCAGCGGCCTTGACCGACTCGACCACGCCTGCAATGTCCTTGGCTGCGAAGGCCTTGCCAACCTCGGGCAGGTCCACAAAGACCACATCGCCCAGCGCGTCCTGCGCGTGATGGGTGATGCCGACGGTGGCGATATCGCCCTGGACGCTGAGCCACTCATGCTCTTCGGTGTACTTGATGCTCATGAAATCTCCTGATTGGTTAAAAGTGAAAAGTTGAATCGACAGTGAAAGACGGGTGTCAAGCCAGGAATGACCTTAGCCCCGGACATACCGGTTGGGCACAAAGGGCATGGCGGACACCAGCATGGGCACGGGTTTTCCACGCACGATGGCGTTGATCTTGCTGCCCAAAGCGGCATAGTCTGGCAGCACATAGGCCATGGCGATGGGCAAGTCGATGCTGGGGCCCAGCAGGCCGCTGGTGACTTCGCCAATGCGCGCGCCAGCCGGGTTTTGCAATTCGGTGTGTTCGCGCACCGGGATGCGCTCCTGCGCCACCAGCCCGACTCGAACCTTCTGGCCAAATTGGCCGTTTGCCCTTGTGGAATCTGCATAGTCTGCTAATATTTTAGTAGCTCCCGGAAATCCGCCGACGCGCGCACCGCCGGCGCGCCGCAGCTTCTGGATGGCCCACATCAGGCCGGCCTGCACCGGTGTGGTGGTTTCATCGATGTCATTGCCGTACAGGCACAGGCCGGCCTCCAGGCGCAGCGAATTGCGCGCGCCCAGACCGGCGGGTTTGATTTCGGGCTGGGCCAGCAGGGCGTGCGCCAGGGCCTCGGCCTGCATCTCGTGCACCGAAATCTCAAAACCGTCTTCGCCGGTGTAGCCGCTGCGTGTCACATACACGTGGGCGCCATGCCAGTCGAAGCTGGCGCCGGTCATGAACACCAGCTTTTCCACGCCGGGAATCAGGCGAGACAAAGCCGCCACAGCCTGGGGGCCCTGCAAGGCGAGCAGGGCGCGTTCCGGCATGGAGATGACATCGCAACGGCCGCCGATGTTCGCCTGAAGGTGGGCGATGTCAGCCGCCTTGCAGGCACCGTTGACGACGACGAAGATGTCGCCGCCATGCGCAAAGTCGCGGTTCACAAACATCAGGTCGTCCATGATGCCGCCAGCCTCGTTGAGCAACAGGCCGTAGCGCTGCTTGCCAACCCCCAGGCCGATCACGTCCATAGGGATCAGGGTCTCCAGCGCGGCAGCCGCGTCTGGCCCGACCAGGCGCAATTGGCCCATGTGGGAGACGTCAAACAGGCCGGCCGAGGCGCGCGTGTGCAGATGCTCGGCCATCAGGCCACTCGGGTATTGCACCGGCATGCTGTAGCCGGCGAAGGGCACCATGCGCGCGTTCAGGCGCAGGTGCAAATCGTGCAGTGGGGTTTTATGGAGCGAATCAGCGGGGGGCGGGCTGGCATGGGTGGTCAAGGCGGATCTCCGGGCGGGGCAACACAAATTTCATGGACCAGGTGTTTCACCAGGTCCATGCGCTGCCCCCGCTGTCCGCTTTACCTGAGAGATTCGCCGGGTCGGTGAATGTGATCACAGCCCTCGGGTTGCTCCTTCGGTGGGCCAGCACGGGGCTGGCCTCTCTCCAGTGGGGAAACGCCCGGCCGGCATGGCTGCCGTGGGGCGCTTGTCAGTCCTTTTTGCCTGAGCGTTCAGATCGCTGCAATCAGCGGTTCTTGCGCCTTCGGCGGCATTCACAGTGAATGCTCTCTCCTGACGCTTTGAATTCTACAGTCAGACCGGCCGGGTCAGCCAGCCAGCGGCAATTTCACAGCCTCGGGGTTTTCGCGCACGTACTCGCGGATGATGGCTTCAAAGCTGCTTTCGGGCAGCAGGCCCAGGCCTTTGGCGCGCACCGCGTTGATGCGCGCGGGCCAGGTCTTGACGATCTTGCGGATCATGGCATCAGGTGTCCAGTCGATCAGGGCAGTGGCGGCCGGGCCGGCCACGCGTTCCAGCGCCGCAGCCATCTCGCCCGTGGTGGCGGTGAGGGCGGGCAGGTTCAGCGCCGTACGCGGGCCCCAGGCGGCGTCAGCCGTTTCAGCCGCGCGGATGATGCCCTTGATAGTCAGGCCGGGCGATGACAGCGCCACTTCGGTTTCAGGCGATACCGGACAGGCGCCTTTGACGCCCGAAAGCGGCTCGCGGATCATGCCGCTGAAAAAACTCGACGCTGCGCCATTGGGCTTGCCCGGGCGCACACTCACCGTCATCAGGCGCACGTTGCGGCCGCGAACGAAGCCCTTGCGCGTGAAGTCGGCATTCAACTGCTCGCCAATGAATTTCTGGATGCCGTAGCTGGTTTGCGGCGTGGGCAAGGTGGCGTCTTCAATCACTGGCGGGCAGGGCTGCTCGGGC
>JANMVT010000055.1:0-44140 GCA_031392945.1 Rhodoferax sp.
GTCAACTTTGTCGAGCTGCGCGACGCGGGCGACCCGGTTGAAATCGCGGCGCGTTACAACGAGCAGGGCGCGGACGAGCTCACCTTTCTGGACATCACCGCCACCAGCGACGACAGGGGGCTGATCCTGCACATGATCGAGGCCGTGGCTTCGCAGGTCTTTATCCCGCTGACCGTCGGCGGCGGCGTGCGCACGGTGGACGACGTGCGCCGCCTGCTCAACGCGGGCGCGGACAAAACCAGTTTCAACTCGGCGGCCATCGCCAATCCGCAGGTGATCGACGACGCCTCCAGCAAATACGGCGCGCAGTGCATCGTGGTGGCCATCGACGCGAAGCGGCGTTCCGCCACGGACGCCAAACGCATGACGCTGGCGGGCCAGGAAATCGGCCCCGGCTGGGACGTGTTCAGCCACGGCGGGCGCAAAAACACGGGCATCGACGCGGTGTTGTGGGCGGTTGAGATGGCCCGGCGCGGCGCGGGTGAAATCCTGCTCACCAGCATGGACCGCGACGGCACCAAATCGGGTTTTGATCTGGAACTGACGCGCGCGGTGAGCGACGCGGTCGGCGTGCCGGTGATCGCGTCGGGCGGCGTGGGCACGCTGGACGACCTGGTCAACGGCATCCAGATCGGCGGCGCGGACGCGGTGCTGGCGGCCAGCATTTTCCATTACGGCGAATTCACCGTGGGCCAGGCCAAGGCGCGCATGGCCGCCGCTGGCATTCCGGTCCGGATTTAAGATCCAAATCCACTGTTTTTCCTCGTGGGTATTGAATAGTTAGCTATTTTATATATAGCTAACTGAAATGCCTGACAATCCTGCCATGAACTGGCTAGATCAAATTGGATGGGACGAAAAGGGCCTGGTGCCCGTCATCGCGCAGGAAGCCGGCTCCAACGACGTCTTGATGTTCGCCTGGATGGACCGCGAGGCCCTGAAGCAGACGGTTGATTCGGGCCGCGCTGTGTATTTCAGCCGCTCGCGCCAGCGCCTGTGGCCCAAGGGGGAAGCGTCCGGCCACGCACAGTTGGTGCATGAAATCCGGCTTGATTGCGACTACGACGTGGTTTTGCTCAAGGTGACGCAATTGGGCCACGAGCCGGGCATTGCCTGCCACACCGGCCGGCACAGCTGCTTTTTCAGCTTGCTCAAAGACGGCGCATGGCAAATTGTGGAGCCGGTCTTGAAAGATCCCCAAACCATCTACAAATAGGGAAAATCCAATCTTCGGGCGAATTGCGTTGTCGCGCGGCGCTCGCAATCCGGCTTCTTTGACCCGCTAAAAAATGCCTCAAGCAAACTCTCACGATGTCCTGGCCAGCCTGGCCGAAGTGATCGAATCGCGCCTTCCGGCCCGGGGTGGCGACGCCCAATCCAGCTATGTGGCGCGCTTGCTGCACAAGGGGCCGGACGCCTTCCTGAAGAAGATCGGCGAAGAAGCCACCGAGGTGGTGATGGCCGCCAAAGACGCCGATGCGGGCGCCGACAAATCCAAAGTGGTGGCTGAAGTCGCTGATTTGTGGTTTCACTGCATGATTGCGCTGGCGCATTACGGCCTGAAACCAGCTGACGTGATCGCCGAGCTGCAACGCCGCGCCGGCACCAGCGGCATTGAAGAAAAGGCCTTGCGCAAAGCCCTGGCGCGTGAGTCCTGACAAGCGGCTGCATCCAGCGGCCCATTGAGCCCATCCACCCACCCATCCATCGAAAGGAAGCCTGACATGAACGACGTGATAGACGTGACGGCGGTTGATTCCGAAAAAGCGCAACAGCTCAAAACTGTGGGCTGGGTGAGTTATGTGCTGCACCTGGTCGTGGCGCTGGGCGCGGTGATCCCCGGCGGCCAGCCGGGCGCGGTGCTGCTGATCATCGCCCTGGTGATTGATCTGGTCAAAAAAGACGAGGCCGCCGGCACCTGGCAGGCCAGCCATTTCTCATGGCGCATCCGCTCGGTGATCTGGGCCGGTATTTTGTACCTGGTCACCTTTCCGCTGTTTTTGTTGTTGTACCTGCCGGGCGCGATCGCCTGGATCGGCATTTCCATCTGGTTCCTCTACCGCATCGTGCGCGGCATGGTGGCGATGAACAGCAACCGGGCCGTGGGAGCTTGAGCCTATGCCCCACGACCCCAATTGCCTGTTCTGCAAAATTGCCGCTGGCCAGATTCCGTCAAAAAAGGTCTACGAAGACGGGGAAATTTTCGCCTTTCACGACATCCATCCCTGGGCGCCGGTTCATTTTTTGATGATCCCCAAAGCGCACATCGACTCGATGGCGCTGGTCACAGCTGAACAGGCCGGCGTGTTGGGGCGCATGATGGTGCTGGCGCCCCAACTTGCATTGCAGGAAGGCTGCCGGCCTTACCCGGAAGGGGGCTTTCGCATCGTGGGCAACACCGGGGCCGAAGGCGGGCAAGAGGTACATCACCTGCATTTCCATGTGATGGGCGGGCCGCGCCCCTGGTTGCGCGGTTGACCTCCCGTGCCGCTTGGCATTTGATCCGCAAGGCTTATTTGGGGCCGCGGCGGCCAGATGGCGCAACGGCGACTAAAATCGGCACAATTCCTTAGGAGAAACTCATGGGCTTTTCGACCACTCACCTGATTATTTTTCTAGTCATCATTGTTGTGATTTTTGGCACCAAGAAGCTGCGCAACATCGGCTCAGATCTGGGCGGGGCCGTCAAAGGTTTCAAGGACGGCATGAAGGATGGCAGCGACAAAGCCGCTGAAGCCGCCGGCACTGCCGCCACGGGCACGCAGCAAGTCGGCCAGAGCGCCGCCGCTGCCGCCAAAGAAACCATCGATGTCGAAGCCAAGACCAAATCCTGAGCCATCTGGCGCGCAGGCAGACATTGACGCGGGTTGTGTTTAAGTGATCGACATCGGGGTCACCAAACTTGCCATCATCGGCGGGATCGCGCTCGTGGTGATCGGCCCCGAGAAGCTGCCCGGCCTGGCCAAAACCATTGGCACCTTGCTGGGCCGCGCACGGCGTTATGTGGCGGATGTGAAGGCCGAAGTCAACCGCTCGATGGAGCTCGACGAGCTCAAAAAGATGAAAGACACGGTGGAAGGCGCGGCGCGCGATGTTGAAAACTCCATCCAGAGCGGCGCCAGCGATTTCGAAAAAAGCTGGAGCGACGCCACCGCCATGGTGGGCAACGCCACCCTGGCCGACCCGCCGCCCAGCTTTCCGCAATACAAACACCCCAAAAAACGCTGGCGCCTCAAACAGGGCGCAACGCCCAGTTGGTACAAGGCCCGCACCGGCACCCGCACCAAGGCCTTGTCCGGCGCGGCCCGCGTGGCCCGGTTCCGGCCAAAACAATTGTCCTGATGACCGATCCAACTGACAACAAAGACAACAAAGAAGCCGCCAAAGACACTGCCAAGGACGACGAGCTGGCTGGCACCGAGCAGCCCTTTGTGCAACATCTGGTCGAATTGCGCGACCGCCTGCTGATGGCGCTTTACGGCATCGGCGCCGTGCTGGCCGTGTTGCTGTTCTACCCCGGCCCGTCGCACATTTACGATCTGCTGGCGATGCCCCTGGTGAAGTCCCTGCCCGAGGGTTCGCGCATGATCGCTGTGGGTGTGGTGTCGCCGTTTTTGGTGCCGATCAAGGTCTCGGTGATGGCGGCCATCGGCATCGCCTTGCCCTGGATCCTGTACCAGATCTGGGCCTTTGTCGCGCCGGGCCTGTACCGCCATGAGAAAAAGCTGGTTTTGCCCCTGGTCGCGGCCAGCACCATCCTGTTTTACACCGGCGCGGCGTTTTGCTACTTTTTCGTGTTCGGCCAGGCCTTTCCGGCGATCCAGAAAATGGCGCCCGTGTCTGTGGCGGTAAGCCCCGACATCGAGGCTTACCTTGACTTTGTGATCACCATGTTCCTCGCTTTCGGCGTGGCCTTTGAGGTGCCCATCGCGGTGGTGATCCTGGCGCGCATGGGCGTTGTGACGGTGGCCCAGCTCAAGGCGTTTCGCACCTATTTTGTGGTGGGCGCGGCGGCGGTGGCGGGCCTGGTCACGCCGCCCGATCCGGTGTCGATGCTGGCGCTTCTGCTGCCCATGTACCTGCTGTATGAAGTGGGCATCTGGTCCGCGCAGATATTCATCAAACACACCAAGGCGCCCGATGCGGCTGCCGAAGACAAGGCCGAGGCCGCCAAGAGTTAACGCTCGACAGGGCGTTTTGGTTTGGGCCGCACGCCCGGCGTCACATCCAGCGCCAGTTTTTCTTCCCGGCGCAAGATCTTGAACTTCGAGGCTTCGCCAGGCTTCAACCCCGCCACACGGCCAAGCAGTTCAGTCACATTGCCCACCGGTTTGTCGGCCACGTCGGTGATCACGTCGCCAGGGCGGATGCCGGCCAGCGCGGCCGGCCCGTCTTGCAGCACTCCGGTGATGATGACGCCCCGAGGCCCGCCGGCGCCGCCCGCAGACGGTGTCTTCAGGCCGAACGTCTCGGCCAGCTCGGGCGACAAATCATTGGGCTCCACACCAATCCAGCCGCGCGTGACCCGGCCGTCCTTCACAATGCCGTCGAGCACCAGGCGCGCCGTGGCCACGGGAATGGCGAAACCAATGCCCATGCTGCCGCCCGAACGCGAATAAATCGCCGTGTTGATGCCCTGCAGGTTGCCGTTGACGTCGACCAGGGCCCCGCCCGAATTGCCGGGGTTGATGGCCGCGTCGGTCTGGATGAAATTCTCAAACGTATTGATGCCCAGCTGGTTGCGCCCCATGGCGCTGACAATGCCGCTGGTGACGGTTTGCCCCACGCCAAACGGGTTGCCGATGGCCAGCACCTGGTCGCCCACCTGGAGCGAGTCTGAATTGCCCAGCACGATGACCGGCAGGCGGTCGAGCTCGATTTTGAGGATGGCCAAATCCGAATCCGGGTCGGTGCCGATGACCTTGGCGATGCTGTGGCGACTGTCATTGAGCACCACCTCGATCTCGTCGGCGCCCTCGACCACATGGTTGTTGGTCAGGATGTAGCCACTGGCGCTCACGATCACGCCGCTGCCCAGCCCGGCTTGCGGCTCGGAACCCTGCTCGCCGAAGAAGAATTTGAACCAGGGGTCGTCAGTGTGCGGCCCCTTTTTGGCGGCCTTGCTGGTGTTGATGCTCACCACCGCCGCCGAGGCTTTTTGGGCCGCCAGCCGAAAGCTGCCCACCGGCATGGCGCCCGCGATTGGCGCCGGCGCCTCCATCACGCTGATGCCGCCCGCGCCCTGAGCGCCTTTACCAAGCCACTGCGGTTTGAGCGTCGCCACCACAAAATAAGCCGCCAGCAGCACGGTGGCGGTTTGGGAAAAAAGGAGCCAAAGACGTTTCATGCTTCAAATTGTAGGCTTGTGGAATGACGAAAAATCGGGGTCAGATCGCGATTGCCGGAAAAAGCCGCGCCAGTGGCGAATTCGGTAGATCGTGCTCTGACCCCAATTTTTCGCCATTCCACAGGTACAAACGTGAATGAGACAATGTGCCATGACCGACCGCAGCCTGCTTGTGCAAACTTTTGACGCCTTGCTCCAACCCGAGCGGTTTCAGGACTTTGGGCCCAACGGCCTGCAAGTCGAAGGGGGGCAAAACGTCCAGAAAATCGTTTCGGGCGTGACCGCCAGCCTGGCCTTGATCGAGGCGGCGATTGCCGCCAAAGCGGACACGATTTTTGTGCACCACGGCCTGTTCTGGCGCGGGCAGGATGGCCGTGTCACCGGCTGGATGAAGCAGCGGCTCGGGCTTTTGCTGCGCCATGACATCAATTTGCTGGCCTACCATCTCCCGCTGGACGCGCACCCTGAACTGGGCAACAACGCGCAGCTCGGCGTGCAGCTTGGTTTGCGGGCGTTTGACGGCGACGTCGGGCGTTTTGGCGCGCAAAGCCTGGGGTTTATGGGCCGCCGTGTCGACACCGACGGCTTTGCCAACGCCCAGATCCTGGCGCAGCACCTGGAAAAAATGTTAAAAAAGCCCGTAACCCTCGTGAATATTGATAAATCAGATATTAAAAAGATAGCATGGTGCACTGGCGGCGCGCAAAATTATTTTGAAGCCGCGATCGCCGCCGGGGCCGACGCCTTCATCACTGGCGAAATCTCCGAGCCGCAGGCGCATTACGCGCGCGAGTGCGGCGTCGCCTACATCGCCTGCGGGCACCATGCCAGCGAACGTTATGGCGCGCCCGCCGTCGCGGGGCACGTCGCCGCGCAACTCGGCCTGGCGCATGAGTTCATAGACATCGACAATCCGGCCTGAACCTGCCTGACCCAGTCTGAAAAAAATGGCTCCCACGCTCCCGCCCACGCCCAAGCCTTTCGTGTTGCCGCCGCCTCCCGGACGGGCCAGCTTTTCCAGGGCTGGCAGCTCGAAAAATAGCCTGGTCAGGCCGATTGCCATCACGATGGGCGACCCGGCGGGCATTGGGCCGGAGATCATCGCCAAAGCCTTCCGCGACGCACCGGACGTCACGGCGGGCTGTTTTGTCGCCGGTGACGTGGCGACGATGCGCCGTGCCGCAGGTTTCATCAGCGCCGGGCAAATCCCGCTGCCGGTGGCGTGCATTGATGCCCCAGCCGAGGCGCAAGGCCTGCCGCCGCGCTGCCTGCCAGTGCTTCAAATTACAGAGCACACTGCGCCCGTCCCAATTGGGGAAATCAGTGGTTTGGCGGGTGAAATGGCGGCGCAATGTGTGGTGTGGGCGGCCAAGGCTGCGCTCAGGGGCGATGTTGCGGCCCTGGTCACCGCGCCGCTGCACAAAGAGGCGCTGGCCTTGGCTGCTGGGCCGCATTCTGCCTTTCCCGGCCACACCGAAATGCTGCAGGCCCTGGCGGCGTCGCACCTGGGCAAACCCGTCGCCGACCTGCCGGTGCGCATGATGTTGGCCAACGGCGAGTTGCGCGTGGTTTTGGTCAGCATCCACATGGCGCTGATCGATGCCATCAACGCGGTCACGGTTGGCAATGTGTTGCAGACCTTGCGGATTGCGCACAATTCACTTGGCGCCGTATTGGGGCGCGCGCCACAGATAGGCGTGGCCGGGTTGAACCCGCACGCGGGCGAAGGCGGCCTGTTCGGGCGTGAAGAGATCGACATCATTGCGCCGGCCATAGCCGCTGCCCGCAGGGAGGGCATCGCCGCCCACGGCCCGTTCGCGCCCGACACCGTCTTCATGCGCGCGCGTGCCACAGCCAGCAAACCGGGTGAATTCGATGTGGTGGCGGCCATGTACCACGACCAGGGCCTGATCCCGGTGAAGTACCTCGGGGTTGAGAAGGGCGTCAATGTGACCCTGGGTTTGCCTCTGGTGCGCACCAGTCCGGACCACGGCACGGCATTTGACATCGCGGGCCAGGGTGTCGCCGACGCTGCCAGCCTGATTGAAGCGATCAGGATGGCGCGTTCATTGGCGAACACGCGCGCGCCCTGAGGCGGCGCCCCATTGAAAACGCCCGCCGTGCATCACTGCTGGCGGGCGCTTGCCAGGTCGGGAGAGGCAAGCCTACTTCTTCAGGCTGTCGCGGATCTCGCGCAAAAGCATGACGTCTTCAGGCGTCGCTGCGGGCACGGCGGGTGTGGCCTCTTTCTTCAGCTTGTTCATCTGTTTGACCATCATGAAAATGATGAACGCGAGAATCGCGAAATTGACCAAAATGGTGAGGAAATTGCCATAAGCGAACAGGTTGGCCCCGGCCGCCTTGAGGCTGGCGTAGGTCGCTGCCCCTTCCACCGCCTTGGCCGGCGGCGCCAGCACGATGTACATCTCTGAAAAGTTCAGCCCCCCGAATATTTTGCCCACGATGGGCATGATGAGGTCCCCCACGACCGAATCGACGATCTTGCCAAACGCCCCGCCGATGATCACGCCAACGGCCAGATCCATCACATTGCCCTTGAGCGCGAAGTCCTTGAATTCCTGCATCATTCCCATTGAGATACTCCTCGTTGTGGTAAAAAAGAGCGCTAGTATTAACCAAGCGCCCGACTTGTCAAGTGCAGACAAGTGCGGGGAAAAACCCGCTTTGCCTCAGCTACAATCACGGGTTGACCCCTAGAACATCGAGATGAATCGATGCTGCCTGACGTTTTCATTGAGGATCCCCATGAGTGACACCCTGGTTGGCGCTAACCATATTGATAGCAGCAAACGCACTTGGCTGATTGCCTCCAGTTGTGTCGGCGCCATTGGCGGCTTGGCCGCTGCGGTGCCTTTTGTCAGCAGTTTCCAGCCCTCGGAGCGCGCCAAAGCGGCCGGCGCGGCGGTAGAAGTCGATATCTCCGCCTTGAAGCCAGGTGAAAAAATGACGGTTGAGTGGCGCGGCAAACCGGTCTGGATCGTCAGGCGCACGCCCGAGCAACTGGCCACCCTGTCCAAGGTCGATCCCCAGCTGGCCGACCCGCAGTCCAAGCGCAAGGCCGATGAAATCACTCCCGCGTACGCCCGCAACGAGGGCCGCTCCATCAAGCCCGAGGTGCTGGTCGTGGTCGGCATCTGCTCGCACCTGGGCTGCTCGCCGTCGGACAAATTCCAGATGGGCGCCCAGCCATCGCTGCCCGACGACTGGCAAGGCGGGTTCCTGTGCCCCTGCCACGGCTCGACCTTTGACATGGCGGGGCGCGTGTTCAAGAACAAGCCCGCGCCGGACAACCTCGAAGTGCCCCCGCACATGTACCTCTCCGACAGCCGCCTGGTGATCGGTGAAGATAAAAAAGCTTGAGCACAAAAAGCGCACGGAGCACACGAATGTCTGAAATGAAAGAAATCTCCCCCAATGCACCCGCAGTCATGAAGCTGCTCAATTGGGTGGACAACCGCTTCCCCGCCAGCAAGCTCTACAAAGAGCACATGAGCGAGTATTACGCCCCGAAGAACTTCAACTTCTGGTACATCTTCGGCTCCCTGGCGATGCTGGTGCTGGTGATCCAGATCGTCACCGGCATTTTCCTCACCATGCACTACAAGCCCGATGCCGCGCTGGCATTTGGCTCGGTCGAGTACATCATGCGCGACGTGCCCTGGGGCTGGCTGGTGCGCTACATGCACTCCACCGGGGCCTCGGCGTTCTTTGTCGTGGTCTACCTGCACATGTTCCGCGGCCTGATTTACGGCAGTTACCGCAAACCGCGCGAGCTGGTCTGGATTTTCGGCTGCGCCATTTTTCTGGCGCTCATGGCCGAAGCCTTCATGGGTTACCTGCTGCCTTGGGGCCAGATGAGCTACTGGGGCGCCCAGGTGATCGTGAACCTGTTTGCCGCGATCCCCTTTGTCGGCCCGGACCTGGCCTTGCTGATCCGCGGCGACTACGTGGTCGGCGACGCCACGCTGAACCGCTTTTTCAGCTTCCACGTGATCGCCGTGCCCCTGGTGCTGCTGGGCCTGGTGGCAGCACACATCATCGCCTTGCACGAGGTCGGCTCCAACAACCCGGACGGCGTCGAGATCAAGGGGCCCAATGCCCCCAAAGATGCGGCCGGCCACCCGCTGGACGGCATTCCTTTCCATCCCTACTACACGGTGCACGACATTTTTGCCGTCAGCATGTTCCTGATGGTGTTCACGGCCATCGTGTTCTTCGCGCCTGAAGTCGGCGGTTATTTCCTGGAATACAACAACTTCATCCCGGCCGACCCGCTGAAGACGCCAGCCCACATCGCGCCAGTCTGGTACTTCACGCCGTATTACTCCATGTTGCGCGCCATCACCAGCGAGATGATGTACGTGCTGATCGCCTGCGTGCTCGGCGGCGCGGCCGTGAGTGTGCTCAAGTTCAAGATGCTGGCACTGTTCAAGGGCGTCATCGTTATCGCGGCCGTCGCTGTGGCGGCCATGATGTTGTCCATCGATGCCAAATTCTGGGGTGTGGTGGTGATGGGCGGCGCAGTCATCATCCTGTTCTTCCTGCCTTGGCTCGATTACAGCCCGGTCAAGTCGATCCGTTATCGCCCCACCTGGCATTCGTATCTCTACGGCATTTTTGTCGTCAATTTTGTGGTGCTGGCTTACCTTGGCGTGCAGCCGCCGTCCGCCATCGGCGAACGGGTGTCTCAGGTCGGAACCCTGTTCTATTTTGGATTTTTTATCCTGATGCCCTGGTGGAGCAAGTTGGGCGAGACAAAACCTGTGCCCAGCCGCGTTATTTTTGCCGCTCACTGAGCAAATAAGCAACAAGCACTCAAGTCCCGACCATGAATATTTTGCGTTCCACCCACAAGTCTGCATTCGCGAAACTCGCCTTCAGCCTGGTCACCTCGATCAGCCTGCTGGCCGGCGTATTGCCAGGCGCCCAGGCCAACACTGGCGGCATCGCCTGGGACAGAGCGCCCAACCACCAGAATGACCTGACATCCCTGCAAAACGGCGCCAAACTGTTTGTCAACTACTGCCTGAATTGCCATTCGGCGGCTTACATGCGGTACAACCGCCTCAGCGACATTGGTTTGACGGAGGCCCAGATCAAGGACAACCTTCTGTTCGCCACGGACAAAGTCGGCGAAACCATGAAATCCGCCATCGACCCCAAACAGGCCAAAGAGTGGTTTGGCGCCAACCCGCCTGATTTGTCCGTGATCGCCCGCTCACGCGCCGCCGGCGGCCAGGGTTCGGGCGCGGACTACCTCTACACCTACCTGCGCACCTATTACCCTGACAGCACGAAGGCCACCGGCTGGAACAACCTGGCTTTCCCCAACGTGGGCATGCCCCATGCCTTGTGGGAGTTGCAGGGCAACCGCCAGCCGGTTTACGACACGGTGATGGAGCACGGCCACGAAGTGAAAACATTCAAGGCCTGGGAGCAGTTGACTGCCGGCGCTTTGACCCCACTTCAATATGACCAGGCCGTCGGCGATCTGGTCAACTACCTGCAGTGGATGGGCGAGCCATCGCAAAACAAGCGGGTTCAGGTGGGCGTCTGGGCGCTGCTTTTCCTGGGGCTGTTCACCGTCATCGCCTGGCGCCTCAATGCCGCCTATTGGAAAGACATCAAATAGGTTGAACCAGCTTCCCGGACGGAAGCCATAAAGCGCGTTCCGGGTTTTTCAGAGTGGGCTTGCCAATTTCCGAGCGATGGCATCCCGCTCTTTTTGATTTTTAGGAGTCCCCCGCCATGATGGTGCTGTATTCAGGTACTACCTGCCCGTTTTCCCACCGCTGCCGTTTTGTCCTGTTTGAAAAAGGCATGGACTTCGAGATCCGCGACGTCGATCTCTACAACAAGCCCGACGACATCAATGTGATGAACCCGTACGGCCAGGTGCCGATCCTGGTCGAGCGCGACCTGATTTTGTACGAGTCCAACATCATCAATGTATACATTGACGAGCGTTTCCCGCACCCCCAACTGATGCCCGGCGACCCGGTGGACCGCGCCCGTGTGCGCCTGTTCCTGCTCAACTTCGAAAAAGAGCTGTTCGTGCATGTCTCGACGCTGGAGTCGCGTGCCGCCAAAAGCAACGAAAAAATGCTGGAGAAAGCCCGCGCCCACATCCGCGACCGCCTGACGCAATTGGCCCCGATCTTCCTCAAGAACAAATTCATGCTGGGCGACAATTTTTCGATGCTCGACGTGGCCATCGCGCCCCTGCTCTGGCGCCTGGACTATTACGGCATCGACCTCTCCAAAAACGCCGCACCCCTGCTCAAATACGCCGAGCGCATTTTTTCGCGCCCGGCCTACATCGAGGCGCTGACGCCATCTGAAAAGGTCATGCGAAAATAGCCCTCAGGCATCAGACGAAGCGCCCATGATTGACGCCAAAGACTCCAGCTCCACCCGGCCCTACCTGATCCGGGCCTTGTACGAGTGGTGCACCGACAACGGCTTCACACCCTATGTCGCGGTGTTGGTGGACGACACCGTGCGTGTGCCCAATGAATACGTCAAAGACGGCGAAATCGTGCTCAACATCAGTTTTGACGCGACCAGCCAGCTCAAGCTGGGCAATGATTTCATCGAGTTCAAGGCCCGCTTCGCCGGCTCGGCGCGCGAAATCATGGTGCCCATCAGCCATGTGATTGCGATCTACGCGCGCGAAAACGGGCAGGGCATGGCGTTTCCGATGTCGGTGCCGCAAAGTGGCAGCAAGGCGGACAGCAAAGCCGACGCCAGGCGCGCGCGCCGCGACGACCAGGTGCCGACCATGCTGGTGCCGATCCCGTCCGGCGCGGATGCCAAAGTGGTGCAGCTCAATGCCGTGCAAACCGATGCGGGCAGCGGCTCTGGCGAGCCCGGAACCCCGCCGTCCAAGCCGCCAACAAAACCGCCCTCGGGCCCGAGACCCGCTTTAAAGCGGGTAAAATAATTTCAATGCCGATTTAGCTCAGCTGGTAGAGCACCCGCCTTGTAAGCGGAAGGTCGTCCGTTCGATTCAGACAATCGGCACCATTTCATCAACCAGCGCATGTCAGACGCCTCACTCCAGCCCGAATCCCGTGATGAATCCCCGCGCGAGTCCAGAGAGCGCCTTGAGAAACCCACCCTGGCCTATCCGTTCGAGGCGCCACCCCCAGCCGGCCAACTGATAACAATCGCGCCCGGCGTGGTCTGGATGCGCATGCCCATGCCGGGCCGGCTCGACCACATCAATGTCTGGGGACTGGAAGACTTGGGTGGCTGGGCCGTGGTGGACACTGGCTTGGGCACGGACGACACCCTGGCCGCCTGGCGCGCCCAATTTGCCGCCAAAAACGACCCCCGCCCGCTGACACGCGTCTTTGCCACCCACATGCACCCGGATCACATCGGCATGGCCGGCTGGTTGACGCGCAAGTTCAACTGCCGCCTGTGGATGACCCGGCTTGAATACCTGAATTGCCGCGTGTTGACCGCCGACACCGGCCGCAAAGCGCCGGATGACGGCGTTACCTTTTTCAAGCAAGCTGGCTGGAGCGACGCGGCCATCGAAAGTTACCAGGCCCGCTTTGGCAACTTTGGCAAACACATCCACGCACTGCCGGACAGTTACCGCCGCATCGTTGATGGCGAAGAAATCCGCATTGGCGCCCACACCTGGCGCGTCATAGTGGGCACCGGCCATTCGCCGGAACACGCCTGCTTTTATTGCGCTGGGCTCAAGCTGCTGATATCGGGCGACCAGGTCTTGCCGCGCATTTCAAGCAATGTCTCGGTGCACCCGACCGAGCCTGACGCCGACCCCATGCGCGAGTGGCTTGAATCGCTCGACAAGATCAAACGCGCCGTGCCCGATGACGTGCTGGTGCTGCCAGCCCACAACGACTGTTTTCGCGGCCTGCATGCGCGCCTGGACTACCTGGGCGCCTCGCAACACCGCTCATTGGACCGCCTGCGCCGCACGCTCAGGCAGCCCAGGCGCGCCGTCGATGTGTTTGCCGCCCTGTTCGCCCGCGCAATCAGCGAGTCCGATGGCAGCCTGCTGAACCTGGCCACCGGCGAAAGCCTGGCCTGCCTGAACTACCTGGTGCACCGCGGCGAGGCCAGCCGCACGCTGGATGGGGCTGGTGTGGCCTTTTATCAGATGATAGCTGGGTAAAACCCGCTATTTCCCTCGCGGAATATGAATAGTTTGCTTTGTAAATAATAGCAAATTGTCATGCTGGGGTTTTGCCGAGATTGAGCAATCCCGCTGACAGGGCAGTGCCGCAAACAATCACCACGCCGCAGAAAAGCATCCACAAAGTGACGGCCTCGCCCAAAAAAACCACGCCACACAGGACGGCGAACACGGGAATCAAGAACGTGACCGTCATGGCTTTGGCCGGGCCGATGCGTCCGATCAAGCGGAAATAAAGCACGTAAGCCAAGCCGGTGCAGACCACGCCGGAGACGATCATGGCCAGCCAGGCTTTCAGGCCGGGGTTCTCGGCCGGCCACAACCAGAGCATGGGCGCGACCAGGGCCAGGGTTGCGCCGCACTGGCTGCCGGTGGCCGTGACCAAAGGCGGGATCTTGCCCAGGTGCGCTTTGGTGAAACTCGCCGCGATGCCGTAAAAAACGCAGGCCAGCAAACACGCCAGCACCGCCAGGCCGCTGCTGGCGCCAGCAGAAGCGCCAGACGCATCGGGCCTGAAACTGGCCTTGTCCCAGGCCAGCATCACCACGCCGATAAAACCAATCACCAGCCCCAGGCCGCGCGAACCGCTTGGCCGGTCTTTCAGCCAGGCCCAGGCGATCAGCGCGCCAAACAGCGGCACGGTCGCATTGAGGATGGCCGACAGCCCGGTGGTGATGACCAGCAGCGCCCAGGCGAAACAGGCAAACGGCACCGCGCTGTTGAGCAAGCCGACAAAAAATGTCTTGCGCCAATGTTGCCCCAGCACTGGCAATTGCCGCTTGAACGCCAGAATCAGCAGCAGCACGGCGGCGCCTATCGACACGCGCATGCCCGCGCTGGGCAAGGCGCCAAATTCCACCACCGCCAGGCGCGTGAACATGAAGGACGAGCCCCAGGTGGCGGCCAGCAGCACAAAGTCGGGCAGCCAGGGTTTGGCGCCGGGGCCTGGATTCAAGGGTGCTGGATTCAAATCAGGTTCGCCTGGAAACTCGCGCCTTCAAGCTGAAGCAGGGCCGTCTTGCGGTGCAGGCCACCGGCGTAACCCGTCAAGGAGCCGTCGCTGCCCAACACGCGGTGGCAGGGCACAATCAGGCCCAGGGGGTTGCGCCCCACGGCAGAACCAACCGCGCGCACCGCCGCCGGGTTGCCTATTTGCCGGCCGATCTCGCCGTAACTGCTGGTCTTGCCATAGGGTATTTGAAGCAGGGCACGCCAGATCGATTGCTGGAATTCCGTACCGCCGCTGATGTCTAGCGGCAGCTCAAAATTCTTGCGCGTGCCGGCAAAAAATTCGCCGAGTTGTTTCGCCGCTTTGCGCAATGTCGGATGCGAATCCTGCTGCGGCCAGGCGTGCGGCAGGTTCTTGAAATCCAGCGCCTCGGGGCGGTGGCGCTGGTCCGTGAACCAGGCGCCTGCCAGCCCGGCCGGGGTGGCGGCCAGCACCATGTCGCCCATGGGGCTTTGAATGCGCGTTTGGACGATGGCGGGGTCAAATTTCATGGTTTTCACCTGTTATGGTAACAAAACGGCCAGTAACCCTTGTGGGATATGCGTGAATAGCTACTATTTATGTAGCAACCGGTTTTCCCAAACGCGGCGAACTCCTGGCGGGTTTGGGCGTGGGAGTGGCCATGACGGTGGCCATCGGTGTGGCACCCGGCGTGGCACTCGGCCGCTCCGGCAAACTGGCCCAGGCGCGGATCACCGCGTAACTGCGCCAGGGCTTCCAGGCCTGGGACAACACTTCGGATTCACGCCCTGCCGTCTTGCGGCCCAACAGGCCAAACGCCTTGTGCAGGGCCACGTCGCCGGCCACAAAGGCATCGGGCCAGCGCAGCGCGCGCATGGCGATGTAGTGCGCCGTCCAGTCGCCAATGCCGGGCAATTCTTTCAACGCGGCAATGGTCGCCGGCACGTCGGCCCCGGCGTGCAATGTGATGCGCTGGCCGGCCACCGCCTGGGCAATGCCGACGATGGCCGCCTGGCGCTGCTTGACGATGCCCAACTGCCCCAGCGCGTCGCCGCTGGCCTCTGCCAACACCTGCGGCGAGGGGAACAGGCGCGTCAGCTCGGGGTAGGGCGTCTCAATCGGTTCGCCAAACCGGGTCACCATGCGCTGCGCCAAAGTGCGCGCCGCCGCCACCGTGATCTGCTGGCCCAACACCGCGCGCACCGCCAGCTCAAAGCCGTCCAGCGTGCCCGGCACCCGCAGGCCGTCGCCTTGGGGGAAGTTGCCGTGCAAAACGCTGTTGATGGCCGCCGGGTCGGCGTCCAGGTCCAGCCAGGCGCGCACCCGGCGGATCACCAGGGGCAGCACCTCGCGCAACGAATCACTCACGCGCAACACAAGCTGGCAGCGCGGCGCATCAAACTCGGCCAGCAGCCAGCCAGAATGGATTTTTCCACCCACTTCAACGCGAAATGTCCTTCCAGCCCTCGTGGAATGGGCGTCATAAGATACAAATTCAATAGCATCCATGGCGCGCTTGCCGATGAAGGACAACATCGCCCCCACGTCATACGGCGGCCGAAACCCCAACTTGACGGTGATGCCCTGCGCGTTCGCCCCACTGCCCGCATTGCCCGCGCGGCGCAACTGGGTCGGGTTCAGTTTGTAGTGCGCCACAAAGGCCGCGTTGAAGCGCCGCAAGCTCGAATACCCGCTGCACAGCGCCACCTGGGTGATGGGCAGGTTGGTGTCGGCCAGCAACTGCTTGGCGGTGAGCAGGCGGCGCGTCTGCAGATATTGCAGCGGCGACACGCCAAACTGCGCCTCGAAAATACGCCGCACATGGCGGTCGCTCACCCCCATGCGCTGGCTGAGTTTTTCGACCGAGGGCGCCGCATCCCCCCAGCCCTCGGGCTCGTCCAGCATCCGCGCCGCCTGGTGCGCCAGCATGGCGCTGGCATCCTGCGTCGACCAGCGCGAAGTCTGCGGCGCCAGCTCGGGCCGGCAGCGCAGGCAAGGGCGAAAACCGGCGCTTTCAGCCTGTGCGGCATGGTCGAAGAAACGGCAGTTCGATTGCTTGGGCGTTTTAACTTTGCAGACCGGGCGGCAGTAAATGCCGGTGGACGTGACCCCCGTGAAAAAGCTGCCGTCAAAGCGTGCGTCGCGCGCCGCCAGCGCGCGGTAACAGGCGTCGGCGTGCGCAGCGCCGCTGGCGTCGAGGGTTTGCAGGGATTCAACGGTGGTCATGGAATCATCATAGGTCGTTGCAGGTTGTTGACTAGCCGTTTTCGGACATGTTCTTTGGTGGCCGAACCGTAGCTCGTTCGCCCTGAGCTTGTCGAAGGGCTTGGTCTTTAACCACCGCTACCTCCGACCGCGCGCCGACCGGGCAATGCGCATGCGGTTTTGGAGTGAAAGCACGCGCGGTTTCGAAAAATGCGTCAAGCTGTCGCTTGGACATTTTTTGGGGTGACTGACAGATGGCTTCCACGCACCTTTCACACCAAAGCCCGATCACATTGCCCGATCACCACGCTTGAGGTTTGGGGGTGGGCCGGGTCAATACGCAGCCGCCAGTTTATTTTGCAAGTATTGCGATGGGCAGTCGTTAACGCCCGTTGGACATAAGTGCTAGGATTTGCCCATGAATACTGCAACCATCACCAGCGAAGCGTTGTCCCTTCCCGTGCAACAGCGGGCCGAATTGGCAGCGCAACTTTTATCCAGCCTTGATGCGCTGTCCGAAGCCGAAATTGAACCGCTTTGGCTTCAAGAAGCTGCGCACAGGGCTGCGGAAATGGATCAAGGGCTTTCCAAGCGCATTCCTGCAGAAGAAGTACGCCGGCAAGCCAACGCTTTGCTCAAGTGAGTTACTTCTTTAACGAAGCCGCGCGCGTTGAGCACCTTGAGCACGTGGCCTACTACGAAGCGTGTCAAATTGGGCTCGGCGCGCGTTACCTGTTGGCTTTCGATAAGGCGATGCGAAATGTCTGCGAATCTCCGGATCGGTATCGAGTCGAATTTCCGCCTGGTATTCGTAGATATCGCGTACCAGGTTTTCCTTATAACGTCCTTTATCGGATTGTGGGTTCAGACATTGAAGTTCTGGTCGTTGCCGCGCATCGTCGGCGGCCGGGCTACTGGTTGGGCAGGCTGTAACTGGTCGCCCAGGGCGGGTCCCTGGGGCTCCGCTTGGCTTTGACGTCAATCCCCGTTCGCCCTGAGCCTGTCGAAGGGCTCGGTGCAACCCGCCGCTACCTCCGACCGCGCGCCGACCGGGCAATGCGCATGCGGTTTTGGAGTGAAAGCACGCGCGGAACGAAAAATGCGTCAAGCTGTCGCTTGGGCATTTTTTGGGGTGACTGACTGAGCGCTTCCACGCACCTTTCACACCAAAGCCCGATCACATTGCCCGATCACCACGCTTGAGGTTTTGGGGGTGGGCCGGGTGCAATTCAGTCGCGTTCTTGGCGCCGGGCTGTGAGTAGATTCTGATTTTTTGAGTGTGCGCGCTATAGTGCGTGTAGCAAGGTCGACTGCGCGCTTGTTCCGTAAATAGTGGTGACCGTATTAGACAAGTGCCGGGTTTCACGGAAAATTTATACCTGTATTCGAACAGGAAGATTCGATCCAGAACGAGCCTGCAAGCCACTTTCAAGGAGTTTTCATGACCAGGTTGATACGCAGTCGCCAGTTTATTTTGCAAGTGTTGTGATGGACATTTCGTTAGATTGCTCATGACCGACGATCCCAAAACAGCGCCACTCCGGGAGTGGAACCGTCTAGCGCGCCAGAACGCAGAGAACGCGATCGTGTCGTCGATGTTCGAGGCCGGCTTCAAGGCAAGTAAGCCCATCGCGGAATTCTCAACGTGGCTCCTGGTCGGTGTAACTACTGTCGCGGCGTTCTTCATCACAAACGCAGACAAGCTCCTACCGTTCATCACGCGAGCTGGTTTCCTCACTTGCGGCGCCCTTCTGTGCGCCTCCTGCCTGTTTGGTCTCATTTCAAGGCTGTACGCACTGCGGTGCGAGATCCAAATCGAAACAGGGGCAGCGGTTCGTAAGACCTTTGCTGAGCATCTAGCAAAGCATCAAGAGGAAGAGAAGAAGATTGAGGAGAATGCAGGTGTCTGGGGCATTACGCTGGAAACTGGCATCCGCCTTGAGCGCGTACTTAGCGAGTTTTTCATTCCACTACCCCGCTGGGTTGCCTGGCTTGTCAATCGACAGCTCAAGAAACACATGAACAACCCACAAGTCGGGTACTTGCCGGTCATCAAGGGCCTGCAATGGCAAGGACTGTTCGCTCTTCTGCAAGCATTACTGTTCTTGAGTTTCTTAATTGCCGGGTTCGCCTATGCCGCAGCAATTTAGTCCTTCGTTCAAGCGGACAGCCCTCTGGGTACCGGTGTCTGCCGCTTAACTCGAACGCCATCCCCGCCCTTCAAAAAGCACAGAGTGTGGTGATGGGACCGCATGCGCATGGCCCCGTCGCCACGCGGGGGTAATCGAGCGTCTGCACCTGCAACGCTCAAGGTTCGACTCAACGATACTAGAGTCACCGGGCGCAGACAACGAGCCCCACCACGCCATCAATCACCACCCAGGAGCCCACCCCCATGCAAGCAAAATTTTCCGGCAAGGTCGCGCTCGTTACCGGCGCCGCCAGCGGCATCGGCCTGGCAATTGCGCAGCGGCTTGCGTTGGATGGCGCGAGTGTGGTCATGGTTGACTTGCAGCGTGACCAGGTCAACCTGGCCGCTGAGGCCATTGTGTCGGCAGGGGGCCAGGCCATCGCGGTGGCGGCGGACGTGACGCGTCGTGAGGATGTCGAGCGTTATGTCCAGTCGGCCGTTAGTGCCCACGGGGGCATTGATTTCTTCTTCAACAATGCTGGCATTCTGGGCACGGTGGGGCCTTTCATGGACTGCCCGGACGAGCTGTTTGACCGCGTTCTGGCCGTCAACGTGAAGGCCGCGTGGCTGGGCATGAAGCTGGTGGCGCCCTGCCTGATTCGCCGGGGCGGCGGCGCGATTGTCAACACGGCTTCGGTGGCGGGCTTGCAGGCCAGCACTGGCTTGCTGGCGTATTCGGTCAGCAAACACGCCGTGGTCGGCATGACGCGCACAGCGGCGGTGGAGCTCGCGCCCCACGGCGTTCGCGTCAATGCGATCTGCCCTGGGCCAATCGAGACCCCTATGGGCAAACTGCTGGACCAAGGCTACAGCCCGCAAAACCCCGAGGCCTTCCACCAGCAACTCGTGTCCCGGATTCCGCTGGCGCGGTACGGCACGGCGCAGGAGGTGGCGGCTTTTGCGGCCTTCCTGTGTTCGCCCGATGCGTCGTACATCACCGGCGGGGTTTATCCGATTGATGGCGGGCGCACGGCCTGACGCGGTGGGCCGCCTGGCCATGTCGTCCCCCATGGCATCGCCGATATCGTCGATCTTCCTGCTGGCGCTGATCTATTTCGCCTTCATCAGCCTCGGCCTGCCCGACGGCGTGGTGGGCGTGGCGTGGCCAGCCATGCGTGTGGCCCTGGGCCAGCCGATAGAGGCTGCGGGGCTGATCACCCTGGTGGTGACCGGGTGCTCGGCGCTGTCGGGTTTTGCCAGCGGCTTTGTGTTGAAGCGCCTGAGCGCGGGCGTGGTGGTGATGCTCAGCGGCTGGTCGACCGGCCTTGCGCTGCTGGGCATTGCCTTTGCGCCCAGTTTTGCCGTGTTGTTGCTGCTGGCCGTGCCGCTGGGCCTGGGCGCGGGGGCGGTGGACGCCGCGATGAACCATTTTGTGGCGCGGCATTACTCGTCGCGCCACATGAACTGGCTGCACGGCTGCTGGGGCGTGGGCGCCACGGTTGGGCCGCTGATCATGGGTGCGGCCCTGGCTTCTGCGGGTGGCTGGCGATTCGGCTACCAGGCCATCGGTGCGCTGCAAATGGCGCTGGCATTGGCGTTTTTACTGAGTTTGTACTTGTGGCAGCTAGCGCCCACGGTGGACCCGACCGCCCACGAAAGCGTGCAAGGTGCGGCGCGCAAACCGCTTCGTCGGCTCGCCTTGTGGCTGGCGCCCGCGCTGTTTCTGCTGTACGCGGCGGTCGAAGTTGGCACCTCGTTGTGGGCCGCCACCGTGTTGATTGAGCAGCGCCATCTGTCGGCCAGTACGGCGGGCCTGTGGGTGTCGGGTTTTTTTGGGGCCATCATGCTGGGCCGGTTTGCCACCGGCCTGGTGTCGCAACGCCTGGGCAACCGCAGCCTGGTGCGTTATGGCCTGATGCTGGCGATTGCCGGCGCTGCGATTTTCAGCCTGAATTTGACGCCCGCCTGGACCGCCCTGGCCGGCCTTGCGCTGCTGGGTCTGGGCTGCGCGCCGGTCTACCCGTCCCTGATGCATGAGGCCGCCCGGCGCTTCGACGCCCAGACGGCGGCGCGTGTGATCGGGCGCCAGGTCGGCTCGGCCTACATCGGCTGCATGGCCTTGCCCGCACTGCTGGGGCTGATGGGCGCGACCTGGGGCCTGTGGCTGATCATGCCGGCCATCGCGCTGTTCGCCGTCTTGCTGCTGTGCCTGTCGGAGGTCTTGAATGCCATCACCTGATGCCGCCGCCGGGCAACCCTACAATCCCTCAAGATCAGATTCAAGGATTCCGGCATGCAAGTGGCATCATCGATTTTCAAGGCTTATGACATCCGTGGCGTCGTGCCATCCACGGTGGACGAGCAGGTGGCCGAAGGCATCGGCAAAGCCTTTGGAACGATCGCCAGGTCAGAGGGTGAAAAAACCGTGGCCGTGGGCCGCGACGGCCGCCTGAGCGGCCCGTCTTTGGGCGCCGCCCTGATCCGCGGCCTGACTTCGGTGGGCATCGACGTGATCGATGTCGGCATGGTCACCACGCCCATGCTCTACTTCGCTGCCAACACCCTGTGCAACAGCGGCATCCAGGTCACCGGCAGCCACAACCCCAAAGACTACAACGGCTTCAAGATGGTGATGGCCGGGCGTGCCATTTATGGCGAAGAGATCCAGGCGATCCGGCGCATGATGGAGGGCGAAACCTGGCTTGGTAAAACTGCGGCCCCCTCGGAGGGCAGCGCCGCACACGCAGTGGCAAGCGGGCGAGTTGGAATTGGCCGCGTCACCAACATCAATGTGTTCCAGCCCTACCGCGACCGCATCGTCGGCGACATCAGGCTGGCGCGCACCATGAAGATCGTGGTCGATTCGGGCAACGGCGTGGCCGGCGCCTCGGCCCCGGCCATCCTGCGCGCCTTGGGCTGCGAGGTGACCGAGCTGTTCAGCGAAGTCGATGGCAATTTCCCCAACCACCACCCCGACCCGAGCAAGCCCGAGAACCTGCGCGACCTGATCGCCGCCCTGAAAGATTCCGATGCCGAGCTGGGCCTGGCCTTTGACGGCGACGGCGACCGCCTGGGGCTCGTGACCAAAGACGGCGCCAACATCTACCCGGACCGCCAGATGATGCTGTTCGCACAGGACGTGCTCGCGCGCGTGCCCGGCGGCACGATCTTGTTCGACGTGAAATGTTCGCAGCGCCTGGCGCCCGCGATTGAAGCCGCCGGCGGCAAAGCCCTGATGTACAAGACCGGGCATTCGCTCATCAAGGCCAAGATGAAAGAGGTCAACTCGCCGCTGGGCGGCGAGATGAGCGGCCACATCTTCTTCAAAGAGCGCTGGTACGGCTTTGACGACGGCACCTATGCGGCTTGCCGCCTGCTGGAGATATTGAGCCGGTCGCCCGACGCCAACGCCGTGCTCAACGCCCTGCCAACGAGTTTCTCCACGCCCGAGCTCAACGTCAAATGCGCCGAGGGCGAGCCGCCCCAAGTGGTCGGCAAGCTGGTGGCCCTGGCCAAATTTGCGCCACCGGCCAAAGTCAACACGATTGACGGCCTGCGCGTTGATTGGCCCGACGGGTTTGGCCTGGTCCGCGCCAGCAACACGACGCCAGTGCTGGTGCTGCGTTTTGAAGGGCAAACCGAAGCGGCCCTGCAGCGCATCCAGGCCGAGATGCTGGCCCTGCTGCGCCAGGTCAAACCCGGCGCGCAGTTTGACGCGCCGGCACATTGAACAGGGTGGCGCATTGAGCCGGATGAAGATACTGATCGTCAAGTTGTCCTCGCTGGGCGACGTGATCCAGACCATGCCGGTGGTGAGCGACCTGTTGCAGGCCTATCCGGACGCGCAAATCGACTGGGTGGTGGAAGAGGCCTTCGCCCCTTTGGTCGCGCGGGTGCAGGGCCTGCATCGGGTGTTGCCCATCGCGCAGCGGCGCTGGCGCAAGGCCTTTTTCCAGGCGCAGACACGCGCCGAACGGCGGGCCTTCATCACGCAATTGCACACCCAGGCTTACGACGCGGTGATTGATTTCCAGGGCCTGATCAAGTCGGCCCTGGTCGCGCGCCAGGCGCGCCTGGCCCCTGGCGGATTTCGCGCCACTTACGCCAATGGCAGCGAGGCCTGCAGTTATGAATGGCCGGTGCGTTACCTGCTGGACCGCGCCATTCCCATGGCGCAGAGGATTCACGCGGTGGCGCGTTACCGTTCGCTGGCGTCGGCGGCTTTGGGTTATGCCTTGCAAGGCCTGCCGGTTTACCGGCTGAACCACGCGAGTGTTGCGCCTCAAGCCACTGTGGTGCTGGCACACGGCACCACGCGCGCGGACAACGAATGGCCCCAGGAGTGCTGGATCGAACTGGGCCGCAAGCTGGTGGCTGGGGGCGTCTCGGTGGCGCTGCCCCAGGTCGGCGCGGCTGAATGGGCGCTTGCCAATTCAATTGCCAAAGCCATTGGGCCGCAGGCACAAGTCTGGCCGCGCATGGCCCTGGCCGAGCTGCTGGACCAGATGGCCGCGTGCATCGGCGTGATCGGTGTGGATTCGGGCTTGAGCCATCTGGCCGTCGCGCTGGATTTGCCACATGTGCAAATCTTCAGCCAGCCGCGCGCCTGGCGCGCCGGGCCGGTGGGCAAGCTGCACCAGGTGGCGGTGGGCGGTGAGTCCGCGCCCGAGGTCTCCGAGGTCTGGCGTGCCTGGCTTGAAGTGACTGGCGTGCCGACCAATTACGACAGTGACACCTCCCGGATGGGCCTGTTGTGACCGTGTGGGCATGACCCGCTGGCTGTATTCGTGCCTGATGTGGCTGGCGCAGCCGTTTTACCGCGCGAAGTTGAAACGTCGCGGCCTGGCCGAGCCGGGTTATCTGCTTGCGCCGCAAGAGCGATTTGGCGACTACAGCGGCTTGCCCGCGCCCGCTGCGGGTCTTGTCTGGATCCACGCCGTCTCGCTGGGCGAAGCCCGCACCGCCGCCATCCTGATCCAGCGTTTGCGCGAGCGCAGCCCTAGCATGCGCCTGTTGCTGACCCACGGCACGGCCACGGGCCGCGCAGAAGGTGCCAGGGGGCTGCGTGCGGGCGACGTGCAGGTGTGGGCCCCCTGGGACACGCCGCAGGCCGTGCGCCGTTTTCTGGGCCATTTCAAACCGGCGGTCGGTGTGTTGATTGAAACCGAGGTCTGGCCCAACATGGCGGCCGCCTGCGAGCAGATGCAAATTCCCCTGGCCTTGGCCAACGCCCGTCTGAGCGGCAAGTCTTTGCGCCAGGCGCGCCAGCTGGCCTGGCTGGCGCGCCCGGCCTACCGCAGCCTGGCGGCGGTGTGGGCGCAGACCGAATCCGACGCCAGGCGCCTGGCGGCCTTGGGCGCGAAGGTGCGGGGCGTTTTTGGCAACCTGAAATTTGATGCCCAGCCGGACGCGGTTTTGCTGGCGCGTGGCCGCGCCTGGCGCGCAACACTGGCGCGGCCCGTGGTGGTGTTCGCCAGCTCGCGCGAAGGCGAAGAAGCCGCTTTTCTCGATATTTTGGAAGGAAAAGCGCCAATTTCCCTCGTGGAGCATGTATTGTTAGATATAAAAACAATAGCAAACAAAATTCAATGGCTGATCGTGCCGCGCCACCCGCAACGCTTTGACGAGGTGGCCGCCTTGATCGAGCGCCACGGTTTCAGACTCTCGCGGCGCAGCGCCTGGGGCAATGCAACGCCGCCGCAAGCCGTGCCGCCGCCGCAAGACACAGCCACGCAGCCGCCGCAGATCTGGCTGGGCGACAGCCTGGGCGAGATGGCGCTTTATTACGGCTTGGCCAATTGCGCCTTGCTGGGCGGAAGTTTCGAGCCCTTGGGCGGGCAGAACCTGATCGAGGCCGCCGCTTGCCGCTGCCCGGTGCTGATGGGGCCGCACACCTTCAATTTCACCGAAGCGGCTGAACTGGCGCAAGTGGCGGGCGCAGCCATCCGTGTGGGCGGCTTGGTCGAGGCCGTCAGTGCGGCGGCGGATCTGGTTGGCGACGCAGCCAAGCTGGCGGCTGCACGCCGAGCTGCGGGCGCCTTTGCCTCAGCGCATCACGGCGCTGCGGATCGCCTGGCCGACGCGATCACACAAATGCTTGGGCCTGTGAATTCTTGAATGCTATTATATATATAGCTAACTTCGCATATTCCACGAGGACAAACGGCCTTTTTATCCCCCTTGCGTCGGCACCGAGTGCCCGCCGAAGCCCTGGCGCATTTTGGCCAGCAGTTTCGCGCCGAACTCGTCCTGACCCTGGCTGGCAAAACGCATCATCAGGGCCAGGCTCATCACCGGCGTGGGAATGCCCAGTTCGACCGCCTCTTGCGCCGTCCAGCGGCCTTCGCCCGAGTCGGCGACGAGGGGCTTGATGCCGGCCAGGGTCGCGTCCTGTTTCAGCGCCCCAGCCGTCAAGTCCAGCAACCAGGACCGCACCACGCTGCCATGGCGCCACAACTCGCCCACGGCGGCCAGATCAAGCTTGAACTCCTGCTTGGCGTCGAGCATGGCGAAGCCCTCGGCCAGGGCCTGCATCATGCCGTATTCGATGCCGTTGTGGATCATCTTGACGAAGTGGCCACTGCCGCTGGGGCCGGTATGCAGCCAGCCGGTGTCGGGCGCGGGCGCGAGGATTTGCAGGTAGGGGCGCAGCAGGGCCAGGGCGGCTCTGCTTCCGCCCACCATCAGGCAATAACCGTTGGCCAGGCCATGCACGCCGCCGGACACGCCCGCGTCGGCGAATTCCACGCCCAGTGGCCGCAGCTGGCAGCGCGGCGCACGGCGTCTTTGTAGAAGCTGTTGGCGCCGTCCACCAGCACGTCGCCGCTCTGCAGCAGCGGCTGCACCTGGGCGATCATGTCCTCGGTGGTCTGGCCCGAAGGCAACATCAGCCACACCACACGCGGGCCCGGGAGTTGGCTGACGGCCAACTCGACCGATGGTGCGCCGACGCAATCGAGTTCGGTCGCCAGGCCTTTGGTCAGTGCGGCGTCCTGGTCGAACAGCACCGGCCGCACGCCGCCGCGCGCCAGGCGCCGCGCCATGTTGGCGCCCATTTTGCCCAGACCGATGATGGCGAATGAAGTCATTGAAGGCAAAGCCGTGGTGGGTGGAACAAGCGGGGATTATCGCAACAGCCCGGCGCGTGGCCGTGACTGTCGATTGCTATTAAATAAATATCAAACTATTCATATGGCAAAAGGGAAAAATGCATTTTCTATTGGAAAATTGGCGCCCAAGGCGATCTTGGTGCGATACTGGACGCGCAAAATTGCAGACCCCCACACCGCATCCCACCGCACCGGAGCCACCATGCCTTTTCTGCGCCTGCGCCAAATCTGCCTGGTGGCTCATGAACTGGAGCCGGTGGTGGATGATTTGCGCGCCGTGCTGGGCCTGCAGGTCTGCCACCGCGACCCAGGTGTGGCGCGTTTTGGCCTGCACAACGCCCTGATGCGCATCGGCAGCAATTTCATCGAGGTCGTGGCGCCCCTGGCGGGCCCGCAGGGCGAAGGCACTGCCGCCACGCGGCATCTGCAACGCCTGGGCGGCGACGGCGGTTACATGGTGATTCTGGATTGCGGGGACATCGCGCCCTGGCGCGCGCATGTGGGCGCGCTTGGCGTGCGTGTGGCCGCCTTGCTGGAAACGCCGGGTTACACCGGCCTGCAACTGCATCCGCGCGACACCGGCGGCGCGCTGTTGGAGATCAATCACACGCCCGGCGGCGAAAGCCTGGACGGCCCCTATTGGCCAGCCGGCCCGCATTGGCAGGACGCCCCTGGCGGTGCGCAAACCAGCGCGCAAACCCTGGCGTTGACGGGCGCGGCCTTATCGGCCAGCGATCCGGCACGCCTGGCCGCGCGCTGGGCCCAGATTCTGAAGCGCGAGTTGGCCCCGGACGGGCCCGGCTGGCAAATCGCGCTCGACAATGCCGCAACGCTGCATTTTTTGCCGATACAAGACGGCGGCCGCGCAGGCCTGTCGCGCCTTGATGTGCAAGTGGCCGATGTGGCGCAGGTGCTGGCCAACGCGCGTTTGCGCGGCTGCCTGGTGACGGCGGATGGGGTCGCCATCGGCGGCGTGACCTGGCAACTGTCACCGGCGCCCGCATAGGGGCCGCCGTGGCGGCTTGCAAATTCGGCTGGGCTGTTGCCAAATAGCCGATGTTGCAGGCATCCGGGCATGGGCGGTGGCGCCATCAGGCCATCACGAAGAGCAAGAGGAAGGGAGCAGGGCATGTTTCTCAAACACATCGAAATCAGCCAGGTGCAGTGCATCGAGCGTGTCACGCTGGATTTCAGCCGCGCGACGGGCGGCAATGCAGAGGCCAATCCTGGCCTGAAAGCCGGATCCAGGGCGCGCGCCAAGCCCGCCATGCGCCAGCGCACGGTTTTGCTCGGTGAAAACGGCTGCGGCAAGAGCGCGGCGCTGCGGGCCATCGCCTTGGTGCTGGCGGGCAGCGACGCATTGGCCGAACTGCTCAGGGAGCCTGCGCGCTGGGTGCGCCAGGGCCAAAAAGAAGGGCGCATCCAGGCGCTTGTGATTGACGCGCTGGGCGCCGAGCGCGAAATCTCCCTGACCCTGCGCCCCGAGTGGAATTTGCGCCAGACGCTGGCGAAAAACGCGGGCGGTTTGTCGGCGCTGGACGGCGCGCTTGTCCACTCATCGCGTAATTATTTCACCCTGGCTTACGGCGCCAGCCGCCGCCCGGCTTACAGCGCCCCCTTGAATTCACGCGCTATTGAACGCGGCCAGGCGCACGCGCGGGCACGCGGCATGGCGACCCTGTTCGCGCCCGAGGCCAGCCTGATGCCGATAGAGCGATGGGCGATGCGCGTGGACAAGGACACGAAGGCCACCACACCCACACCGGCCACTGCCAGCGTGGGTGTGGCGGCGCTGCGCCAGGCACTTAAAAAACTGCTGCCAGGCGTGACGCTGGAGGGCATCGACCGCAAGCGGGGCGAGCTGCGCTTCAAGACGGTGGATGGCACGCTGGCCTTCACCCAGCTCCCGCACGCCCACCAGACCATGGCCAACTGGTGCGCCGATGTGTTGTACCGCATCGGCGCCTGCTTTGAAGGCGACGCGGCGCCGCTGAAGGCGCGCGGCGTGTTGCTGGTGGACGAGCTGGACCTGCACCTGCACCCGGTGTGGCAGCGCGGCTTGCTCGACGCCATCAGCGCAACCCTGCCCAATCTGCAACTGATCGCCACGACCAATTCACCCATGCTGGCGCAACAGCTTCGTGCGCAGGAGTTGCATGTGCTGGCACGGCCCGGGCCGGAAAAAGGCGTGTTGGCGCGTGTGGTGCAGGGCGACCCGAGCCAGTTGACCCTGAGCCAGATGATGTCGCCGCTGTTTGGCGTTGACACCGGGGACTCAGCGCGCATTGCGGCGCTGCGGGGCAAGGCGCGCGCCAGGGGCGGCGCGCTGGCCGGGCATGAGATTGAGGAATTGGCCCAGCTCTCGCCGGTGGACGGCTTGCCGCTGGCCATGCGCGAACAGTTGAAGGCCTCAGCCGAACTGGCTGACGCGGTGTGGCGCGCGTCCAGAACCAAGGGCGCGCCGCCTCAGCTCGATCCGCAGAAGCTGCGGCTCAAAATGGGGGAGCGCATCCGCAGCGCGGCCCTGCGTGCCGGGGGCGCGGCATGATTGCGCTGGAGCGTTTGACGCCAGGCGTGCCGGCCCGCTACTGCGGCGACGGGCTCAAGAAATCCTTGGCCACGCTGCTCACGGCCTTTTACGACAATGCTGGCGCCGTGCCCTTCAACAGCCAGAAAAACCTGCAAATCTGGAGCGGTGCCAAAGACAACCTCAAGCTGGAGTCGCACAACAAATGTGCCTATTGCGAGGCGCCCACCAGCGCCGTGGCGTTTGGCGATGTGGAGCACTTCCGGCCCAAAAACGGCTATTGGTGGCTGGCGTATTGTTATGACAATTACGCTTACGCCTGCCAGATTTGCAACGAGGGCTTCAAGGGCGACACCTTCGGCATCCGGGGCCCCAAGCTGGCGCCGCCAGGGCCCTTGCCCGCCGCGCGGCCGACCACGGCCAAACTGGCGCAGTTGGCCGGCCAGCTGTGCCCGGACCCCGCCACCAGCAATAAAACCAGCCTGCGCGCGCTCTGGAAGGGCGAAAAGGCCGAGTTGCTGCACCCCTATCTGGACGCGCCTGAGACGCTCCTGGCCTGGAAGGTTGATGAGATCAACCAGGAGGTCAGCCTGGTGAGCGTGCCCGGCAGCAGCGCCTCGAAAACCACGGTCAAGGCCTGTGAAAAAGTGTTGGGGCTCAACCGCGAAGACCTGCGGCGCCTGCGTTATCCGCAATACGACCGCATCAGCGCTTATGCCCTGGCCTTGCAGGAGTCGCGCACGGAAGAGGTTCGCCTGCGCGCCAAAGCGCGTTTGCAGGCGGCGGCCCGGGATGACCAGCCGTTTGCCGCGATGACGCGTTATTTCTTGCGCGACTGGGGCATCCTGGCGCCCTGAAGCGCCAGTGCGCCGGGCCTATTCATCCTGTTATCTGACGAGAACAGCGTTGACGCTCTGCAGGTCTTCGGCCTTGAGCGTGCCATTGGCCTGGCGCAGCTTGAGCCCGCCCACCAGCACGTCGTAACGCGCCTTGGCCAGGTCGCGTTTGGTCTGGAACAACTGGCTTTGCGAGTTGAGCACGTCGATGTTGATGCGCACGCCCACCTGGTAGCCCAGCTTGTTGGCGTCCAGCGCGCTCTGGCTGGAGGCTTCAGCCGCGTCCAGCGCCTTGACCTGGCCTTGGCCCGAGAGCACGCCGAAGTAGGCCGTGCGGGTGAGTTGTGCCACCGAGCGGCGCGCGCCTTCAAGGTCGTAACGCGCCTTGTCTTCGAGCACCAGGGTCTCCTTGATGCGGTTTTGCGTGGCGTAACCGGTGAACAGCGGCATGTTGAGCTGCACGCCGATGGTGGCCGAGCTGACGGCCGAGCCGACCCCGACCGTGGTCGTGCCCTGGTCATTGCGGATCATGGCCAGGTTGCCGACCAGGTCCACCGTCGGTTTTTCTGCTGCGCGGGATTTTTCGGTTTCCAGCACAGCCACGTCCAGCGCCGTTTGCAGTTGGCGCAGGCTCGGGTGGGTCTGCTCGGCCGCCAGCACCCAGGCGTTGACGTCGGCGGGCAGCAACTCGGGCAGGGTCACAGGCAGGGCCACGGCCTTGGGCTGGGTGTTGTCCTTGCCGACGAGCTGGTCCAGGGCGATTTTCTTGACGCGCAGGTCGTTTTCGGCGGCGATTTGCTGGGCGATCACCAGGTCGTAACGGGCTTGGGCCTCGCGCGTGTCGGTGATGGTCGAGGTGCCGACTTCAAAATTGCGTTTGGCGGCGGCCAGTTGCTCGGCCACTGCCGCTTTTTGCGCCATCACAAAGTCCAGGTTGTCCTTGGCGCCCAGCACGTCAAAATAAGCTTGGGCGGTGCGGACCATCAAGTCCTGGTCGGCGGCCAGCAATTGGGCCTGGGACTGCTCCAGCAGTTTTTGCCCCTGGTCGAACGCCGCCTGGTTGGCCGGGCGGTACAGCGGGTAGGAGCCGCTGAGCGTGACCTGCTGGGTGCCAAAGCCGCGCTCCGAACTCGGGCCGACGGTGGGGATGACGCCCAGATAGGACTGTGACGCGCCTGCAGACACCGAAGCCGCAGGCAGCAGGCCCGCGCGCGCCTGCTCGGCCTTGTAGCCATTGGCATCCGCCTGCGCCTTGACGCCCTGGTAGGTGGCATCGAAGCTGCGGGCCGACTCAAACAGTTCAACCAGGCTTTGCCCCCGTGCCGGGCTCGCGATGGCGGCGCTGATGGCGGCGATGGAGGCGAGCAATCGAAAAGGGGTCATGGTGGTCATGGGGCGGACGGAGTGGTTCGATTTTATGGCAGGATGCTACAAAAATACTAGTAGCGGGCGACGGTTGGATCCAGCTCAAGCGCCCAGGCGTCGATGCCGCCGGCGATGTTGACCACGTGCGCAAAGCCGTTGGCGGCCAAAAACGCGGCCACCCTCTGGCTGCGCGCGCCATGGTGGCACAGGCAGGCCACGGGCTGGTCCGGGTCGAGTTCGGCCAGCCGCGCCGGGATCGAGCCCATGGGAATGGCGGTCAAGGCGAAATCATGCGGTTTGACGCTGGCCGCCAACAACTCGGGCGGCTCGCGCACGTCGAGCACCATGGGCTGGCCTTGGGCCCGGGCCTGGGATTTTGCGGCCTGCATCCAGGCGGCAAGGTCTGACGGGCGGATTTGGGGGATCATGCCGGCTTGGCGCTTCAGAAACTGAAGCGCGAGGCTTCAGGAAAATGAACCAGGCGCTGCGCCACGGTGTCCCAGGGCTGGACCGTGCTGAATTCGCTGCCGCTCACGCGTGTCACAAAGGTCGCGCGCATCATGGGTTCGTCGCCCACGATGGCGGCCAGGCGGCCGCCGACTTTGAGATGCGCCAGCAAGGCGTGGGGCACTTCCGCCACCGAGCCGCTGAGCACGATCACGTCAAATGGCCCCTCCACCGGCACACCCTTGGCGCCGTCGCCCAGGCGGACTTCGGCGTTGTGGATGCCGGCCTGCTGCAAATTGGCACGGGCCATCTCCATCAGATCGGCATCGATCTCCAGCGAGATCACCCGCTGCGCGCGGTGCGCCAGCAAGGCGGCCATGTAGCCCGAGCCGGCGCCGATTTCCAGCACTTTTTCGTGTTTTTGCACGGCCAGATCCTGCAACATGCGCGCCTCCACTCTGGGGGCGAGCATGGTTTGGCCGCCAGGCAGGGGGATTTCCATGTCCACAAAGGCCAGGGCCTTGTGCGCCAGGGGCACAAAATCCTCGCGTTTGACCACGGCCAGCAAATGCAGCACCTGGGCGTCGAGCACGTTCCACGGGCGGATTTGCTGCTCAATCATGTTGAAGCGGGCTTGTTCCAGATTCATCGTGCTGCTCATGGTTGTGGTCGCTCTTTCCCTTGGGTTGTTTCAGCCGTTCATTTTGGCGCGTCTGCCGGACTTATCCCGCAGCCGCCGATTTTAGTGCCTCGCGGGCGGCCGCTTTGCCGCCAAACAATCGTTTGAACCAGTTGGCCAGGTCGTCCATGTAGCAATACACCACCGGCACCACGACCAAAGTCAGCAAAGACGAGGTGATGACGCCGCCTATGACGGCCTGGCCCATGGGTGCGCGGGTCTCGGAGCCCTCGGTCAGCGCGAAGGCCAGCGGCACCATGCCGAAGATCATCGCCAGTGTGGTCATCAGGATCGGGCGCAGGCGCACCTTGGCCGCCAGCAGCAAGGCGTCGTGGCGCGACAGGCCCGGCACTTCAACACCCGCGTCGTTCATGTGCGGCTCACGCGAACGGATGGCAAAGTCCACCAGCAAAATCGCGTTTTTGGTGACCAGTCCCATCAGCATCACCACGCCAATCACCGAAAACATCGACAGTGTGGAGCTGAACATCATCAGCGCCAGCACCACGCCGATCAGAGTCAGGGGCAGGGCGGTCATCAGGGCCAGGGGCTGCAAAAAGCTCTTGAACTGGCTGGCCAGAATCATGTAAATGAAGACCACCGCCAGGATCAGGGCCGAGATGGCGTAGCCAAAGGCCTCGGCCATGTCCTTGGTGGAGCCGCTGAACTGGTAGCTGTAACCCGGCGGCAAGGCGATGGCGTCCATGGCGGTCTTGATGTCGGCCGACACCTCACCAGCCGAGCGGCCCGACACGTTGGCGTTGATCGAGACCTCGCGCGTCAAATCGCGCCGGTTGATCTGGTTCGGCCCGGTGGATTCCTTCACCCGCGCCACCTGGTTCAAGCGCACGATGCGGCTGCTGCCGTCGGCGTTGCTGCCCATGGCGAAGGGCAGGCGCTCCAGGTCCTGCGTGCTGTTGCGCGCCGACGGCGCCAGGCGCACGTTGACGTCATAGGTCTGGTCGTCCGGCGCGCGCCAGTTGCCCACCGTCTGGCCGGCCACCAGGGTGCGCAGGCCCGCGCCGATCTGGCCCACGGACAGGCCGGCGTCGCTGGCTACGTCGCGGAGGACTTCCACGTCCAGCGTGGGCTGGTTGGCCTTGACGCTGGAGTCCAGATCGACCAGGCCGGGAATCGGACGGACTTTCTCCAGCGCCAGCTTGGTCAGGCGCTCCAGCTCGGCTGTGTCCGGCCCGAGGATGGAGAACAAAATCTGCTTTTGACCGCCCACCATGTCGAGCAGGCCGACGTGGGTGACCGTGATGCCTGGCACCTGCCTGAGCCGTTCGCGCAGGATGACCGACATCTGGTCCACGCTGAGCTTGCGGTCCTTGCGGTCGGTCAGCCGCACATAGATCGACGCGTAGATCTTGCCCTGGGCGTTGCCGGTGTTGATGGTCGCGAGCGTGTAACGCACTTCCGGGAATTCGCGCACGATGGCCTCCACCTGGCGCGCCTTGGCTTCGGTGACTTCCAGCGACGAGCCCGCCGGCGTGTAAAAGTTGAGCGTGGTCTCCGAGAAGTCGCCCTTGGGCACGAACTCGGTGCCCAGCAGGGGCACCATGAAGATGCTGCCGACGAAGATCGCGATTGCCAGGAACACGGTCTTGAGCTTGTGCACCAGTGCCCAGCGCAGGATGGCCTGGTAGCCGTCGATCATGGCGTCGGTGGCGCGGTCGAACAAATGCGTCACGCGGCCGATGGTCTTGTCGTAAAACGTGACCGGTGCGGCGGCCGCGCCATGTTTGCCCAGCGCGTCGATGCTGGGGTCATGCCAGATGCTGGACAACATCGGGTCCAGCGTGAAGCTGACAAACATCGAGATCAGCACGGCCGCGACGATGGTGATGCCGAACTCGTGGAAGAACTTGCCGATGATGCCGCCCATGAAGCCGATGGGCAGAAACACCGCCACGATGGACATGGTGGTGGCCAGCACCGCCAGGCCGATCTCCTGCGTGCCGTCGAGGGATGCCTGGTAAGCGTTCTTGCCCATCTGCACATGGCGCACGATGTTCTCGCGCACCACGATCGCGTCGTCGATCAGCAGTCCCACGCACAGCGACAGCGCCATCAGGGTGATCATGTTGATGGTGAAGCCGAACATGTTCATGAACAAAAAAGTGCCGATGATGGCGATGGGCAGGGTCAGCCCGGTGATGACGGTGGAGCGCCAGGAGTTGAGGAACAGGAACACGATCAGGATGGTGAGCAGGGCGCCCTCGATCAAGGTGCGGCGCACGTTGTCGACCGAGACGCGGATGGAACGCGAGCCGTCCACGATCTGTTCGAGCTTGACGCCCGGCGGCAGTTGCTTTTGCATCGCGGCCAGGGTTTTCTGAAGTCCGTCGACTACCTGGATGGTGTTTTCGTCCTGCGATTTCTGCACGCTCAGCAGCAAGGTGCGCTGGCCGTTGTAGAGCGCCAGCGTCTCAACCTCCTGCGCGCCGTCGGTCACTGTTGCGATCTGTTCGACGCGCACGGCGCTGCCGTTCTTGCGGGCCACGATGATCCTGCCAAAGTCTTCCGGGCGCTGCATGCGCGCATCGATCTGGATGGTTTTCTCCTGCTCGGTCGAGCGGATCGCGCCCAGCGGCAAATCCTGGTTTTCATTGCGCACGGCGGCCGCCACCTGGTCAGGGGTGATGCCAAAGGATTCCAGCGCCTGCGGATTCAGGTAGACGTTGATTTCGCGTTTGGTGCCGCCCACGACGGTGACCGAGCCTACGCCGCGCACGTTTTCAAGGCGCTTCTTGAAAGTCTGGTCAGCCCAGTTGGTCAGCTCAATATCTGACATGGGACGGAAGGCAGAAGGCGGACAATTTTTGGCTTCGCCGCTCTTCGAGAACACCGGGCCGCCCCTAGAAAAATTAGCCCCCTCAGGGGGCAGCGAACCACACGCAGTGGGGAGCGTGGGGGCCACGCCAGGCAATACCGCGACCGACCACACAGAGCGCGCGGACGGGTCAAAGCGCAACACACGCGGCTCCTTCACCTCGGTGCGCAAATTGGGCTTGATGGCGGCGACTTTTTCGCGCACATCGTCCGCCGCTTTGCGCCCGTCAATGTGCAGGCCGAATTCGATCACGACAACCGACTGGTTTGCGTAACTGCGCGAGGTCAGGGCGTTGATGCCGGCGATTGAGTTGACGCCTTCCTCGACTTTTTTGGAGACTTCGCTTTCGACAATCTCGGGCGAGGCGCCGGGGTAGTCGGTGATCACCACAACAACGGGGAAATCAATATTGGGGAACTGGTCAACTTTCAGGCGTTGCAAAGAGAACAGGCCCAGCACCACCAGGGCCAGCATCAGCATGGTGGCGAAAACCGGGTTTTTAAGACTGACGCGTGTGAACCACATGGTGTGCCAATCTTATTTGGGGGACGCGAGCGCCGTTGCGCCGGCCTGGCCGTCTGCCGCCTCCGCCAGCTTGGCGTCGCCGGTGAATTTGACAAAGGTGCCTTCGCGCAATTGCCCCACGCTGCCACGGATCACCATGGCGCCTTCGACCAGGCCATTGACGGCCACCATCGCCTCGCCACCCGACTCGCCGCGCCCGCCCGGCTGCACCGCGCGGTGCGCCACCTGGCTGTTTTCGATCAGTTGCACATAAGGCGAGGGCTTGTCGGTGCGGATGGCGCTGACCGGCAAGGTCAATGCGCTTTGTTTGGCCGTGCCCAACGTGCCTTGGGCGTACAAGCCCTGGCGCAGGCCGGCCGGGTTGTTGATGGCCATGTAGGCCAGCACGCTGCGGCTGCCCGCCTGGGCACTGGGGTTGATGCGCACCACGGTGGCGGACACCGGCTGGGCCGAGCCTTCAATTTGAAGCGTGGCGTTTTGCCCGACTTTGACGCTGACCGAGTCGCTGGCGCTCAAACTGGCTTCGAGCTCGATGCGGCTCAAGTCAACAATCTCCAGCACCCGGGCGTCCACCGCCACGCGTTCGCCCGGCTGCGACAGGCGCTGCGCCACCTGGCCCGAAATGGGGCTGCGCAAAATCGTGTCGTCCAGCGACTTCCTGGCCATTTCCACCGAGGCCAAAGCGGCCTTGTGTGTGGCCTGCGCGCCCAGCAGTTGGCTCGAAGACGTGTCCAGCGCGGTTTTGGAGATGAAGCCCTGGTCCACCAGAGAGCGGTTGTTGTCAAAACTGCGCTGGGCGATGTCGATTTGTGATTTGGCCGCATCGGCCTGTTCCTGTGCCTGTTTGATGCGCCAGACCGAGTCGGTCGGGTCCACCTTGGCCACCACCTGCCCGGCCTTGACCCAGTCGCCTTCGCGCACCTTCAAGTCCTGCAATTCACCCGCCACCCGCGCCTTGATGAAGGCCGAATTGGCGGCTTTCAAGGCGCCGGAGATCGCCAGCCCCTGGGCCAACTCGCGGGTTTTGACCTGCACCACATCGGTCTGCGCCAGCTCGATGGTGGATTGCGCCGGTTTCGCGGCCAGCGCGGCGGCTGCGGCCTGGGCCGCTTTTTTGGCAGACAAAGCGCGCAGCACCCCGACGCCCAGAGCGGCCACCACCAGCAGAGCCACCAGCCATTTCACCCACTTGCTCATATTGATTGCGCGTTTCATACAGGCTCTACTTTCACTTTCAAAAATTTCAATTCAGGGGCGCTTCAAGCCGCCCAGCATCACGTTGACGTGGGTGCTCAAGAATTCCAGCGGATCCAGGCGCAGGCTGGGTGCGTGTTCCATGCCCCCAGCGTGTTTCCAGACCATCAGGTACAAAAACGGGGCCACAAACATGTGAACCACGTGGTTCAGGTTGACGTCCTTGCGGAACTCGCCGCGATCCACGCCGCGCTGCAGAATGCCCAGCAACAACAGGTTGCCCGGCTCAATCACCTCGGCCTGGTAGAAACGCTGCAAATCGGGGAAGTTCGCGCCCTCGCTCATCATCAGCTTGCCGATGCCACAGGCCTTGGTGGCGCCGATGTTCTCCCACCAGCCCTGGGCGCACAGGTGAAGCATCTCGGCCGTGCTGCCGTCGAAGGATTGCATTTCTTCATGCCAGCCAGGGTAGTTGCTGGAGATGTTTTCGCGCACCACGGCCTTGAACAGCTCTTCCTTGCTGGCAAAGTACAAAAACAGCGTGCCCTTGGACACACCGGCCCGCAGCGCCACCTCTTCGGCGCGGGTCGCGGCAAAGCCTTTTTCGACGAACAGATCCAGCGCTGCCGCCAGTAATTCACCGGGGCGCGCGTCTTTGCGCCGCTCGCGTTTGTGTGCAGCGGCGGGTTCGATCAGACCTGCCAAGGGGAGGGAGATGGGCTGCACTATATTAATGACTGACTGGTTGGTAATTAATATAACAGCTTGAATTTGGCATGTCAAGCCTGCTTGAAGGCGATGCCAAGGCGGGTGTTTAAAGGATGTTTGGCGCTTTTCAGGTATAAAAAGTGCACTTTTCCCTCGTTGTATATGAATAGTTTGCTTCAAAAAAAATAGCAACCGGGTTTGAAGCGGTTGCCATTCTTGGGCAGCGATTTGCCGCTGCCGGGTCGGGTGGGACGGCGCGGTCAAGCGCTGAGGTCAGCGGCCATAGACCTTGCCGAACAGCTCCCAGGTCTTGCCGGTGAATCTCTGCATTTGTTCGCGCTCAATCGGGTAGAAGTCATCTGGCCCGGTTTTCACGTTAACGCCTGGCAGCAACATCGGCAGCGTCAAGTCAAGGCTGGCAGCCTGCTTCATGATGTTTTCGCGAGTCAGGTTGTCACCGGATTGTTTTAGCACCTGCACCATCAACTGCGCCACTGTATAACCGTACACGTTCAAGTTGTCTTTCATATCTCCAGCAGGCAAGTATTTCTTCATGTAGGCAACCCAGTCATCCCATTCTTTACCCGTTTGGAATTGTGGATCGGTCGGGTCTTTGATATACCCCGCAGTAAGCAGCCCAACTGCATTGTCAAGGCCAGCAGGTGTCAGTGTGGATCCAACGCCGCTTGACACGCTGTTGAGATAGTGAAGGGGCTTCCAACCCAATTCAGCGGCTTTTTTAATAGCCTGGGCTGCGAATTTTGGCGTGGTGATGTTGAAAAAAACGTCCGCCCCTGAGGCCTTCAGGGAAATCATCTGGCTGTCTACGGTTGGATCAGTTCCTTCATAGGTTGCTCTTGCAACGATCATGGATTTCGCTTTTTCGCCCAGGCCGTCTTCAAAGCCTTTCAAATAGTCTTTGCCGTAGTCATCATTTTGATAGAGGATGGCGACCTTTCCATTTGGTTTTGTTTCTAGCAAATGAGCCGCATAAATTTTCGCTTCCGACTGGTAATTGGGTTGAAAACCCATCGTCCAGGGATAGTTTTTTGGGTCTCCCCATTTGGTGGCCCCGGTTGCCACAAATAATTGTGGAACCTTCTTGCTATTCATATATCGGTGAATCGCAGAATTGGAGGGCGTGCCCAATGTCTGGAACATCAGCAACACTTCGTCCTCTTCGACCAATTTGCGGGTTACTTCAACCGTCTTTGCAGGGTTGTAGCCGTCATCAAGTGAAATGAATTTGATCATTCGTCCGTTAATGCCACCTTCCGCATTGATTTTGTCGAAATATGCGCTGATCGATTTTCCGATTGCGCCATAGGCAGAGAAGTTGCCCGAGTAAGGGATGGCGTGCCCCACTTTGATCTCCTTGTCTGTGGCGCCGGTGTCATATTTCTTTTGGGCAAACGTGGCACTGGCCATCAGCAGGGCAGCACCCGCCATGACGAGAAGGGGGATGTGTTTCAGTTTCATGTTTTTCAACTCCTTCAAAAAAAAGCAAAAAGAAAACGGTCAGGCTGTCCCGGATTTAACATCCGGCCGGGCGTTATTGTTGTCCGGTCAAACCCGTAGCCGGTTTTTTCAGGCGGGCCCACAGTTTGGCCACCATGCCCATGACACCCATGGGCATCAGGTACATCAGGCCAATCAGGATCACGCCGTAAATGGCCGATGGCGCCGACTTTGAGATGTGGTCCGAAATGTCGGGCACGAACTGGATGAAAACAGCGCCAAAGATGGCGCCTGGAATGGATGCCAACCCGCCGACCACCACCCCGACCAGCAAAAAGATAGACAGTGTCACGGTATAGCTGTCGGGCGAGACAAACGCCACCACAATCGCACCCAAAGCGCCCGCCACACCGGTAAACGCGGCCGACACGCCAAAGGTCAGGGACTTGAAAATCGGCAGGTTGATGCCCATCGCCGTGGCTGCGATGGGATGGTCGCGAATGGCGATCAAAGCGCGCCCCACCCGGCCATGCAACAGGTTGTAGGCCAGCAGAAACATTATCAGGGTGGCGGCCAGGGTGAAGAAATACAGCCAACGGTCGGGGCTGAGGGGCTGGCCGAACAGGCTGAAAGAGAAGGGCGGTTCCGGCTTGTTCAGCACAATGCCTTGTACGCCGCCAGTCCATCCCTCGATGTTCTTGTATTTGAGCAGTTGTGGCACCGCCAGCGCCAGGGCAAAGGTGGCCAGTGCCAGGTAATGACCGGCCAGTCGCAATGCCGGGAAACCAACGAGAAATCCAAAACTGAAACACAGCAATGCTGCCATCGGCAAAGTGGTCCAGTAAGGCGCGCCCAGCTTGTCCATCATCACTGCGGCGGTGTACGCGCCAAACGCGTAAAACGCACCATGGCCCAATGAAATCTGGCCGTTGAACCCGGTCAGCAGATTCAGTCCGAGTATGGCCACTGCGTAAACCAGCACCAGGTTGAACTGGAACACGCGGTAATTTTTGACAAAAAAAGGCAGCAGGAGCAGGGCGATCAAGAGCACTGCGCCGGCAACCCACTGCCACTTGTTGGAGGGTGGACTCAAAGCCGCAGGGGCTATCGGGGTCATACGCGTGTCACCACTTTCTTTCCAAACAGGCCATCGGGCTTCAGCGTGAGTGTGCCCACGATCAAGACCAGGGCGACCGTTAGTTTGAGCTCGGTACCGATGACGTAGGCGCCCAGCAGGTTCTCCAGCACACCGACGACAAATCCGCCGATCACCGCCCCCAGGGGGTTGTCAATGCCTCCCAGCAGTGCCGCTGCAAAACCATATAGAAGAATGCCGGCCATCATGTTCGGGTCCAGAAACACGATCGGCGCGACCATCATGCCGGCGACGGCGCCAATGGCCGCCGCAAGCCCCCAGCCCAGGCCCAGCATCCAGGACACCCGAATGCCGACCAGACGCGCCGAATCTGCGTTTTGTGCCGCCGCGCGCATGGCCAACCCGAGCGGGGTGAAGCGGAAGAACGCGTAGAGCGCCAACAGCACACCAAACATGACACCGACCGAACCCACGTTGTGCGCAGAGAAATAGTTGCTGGCCAGTGGCGAGTCCTTCGGAAAGGGACTGGGGAACGATTTCAGGGTGTGGTCAAAAATCCAGCCGGACAGGGCATTGAAGATCAACAGCAGGCCAATGAAGACGATCACGTTGGTCAGTACCGGCGCTTTTTCAACCGGCCGCAGGATCAGTCGCTGCACGAGCAGTCCGCCAAGAAATGAAATGGCAATGGTGAAGAAAAACGCCTCCCAGTAGGACCAGCCCGCCTGGATCAGCGCCCAGGCGATGAAGGTGCTGAAAGTCGCCATCTCGCCCTGGGCGAAATTGATGTGGTGCGTGGCCTGGTAGATCATCACCAGGGCGAGCGCCACCGAGCCGTAGATGCAGCCGTTGGCGAGACCCGAGAAGATTTGGTGGAGGAAGGCTTCCATGGCGTAAAACCTTTTTCAGTAGCCCAGGTACGCCTTGCGTACCGACTCGTCGTTCTTGATCTGTTCGGCCGGGCCCGACAAGGCCACACGCCCGGTTTCCAGCAAATAGGCATGATCGGCCAAATCCAGCGCCAGGCTGGCGTTTTGCTCCACCAGCAGCATGCTGACTTTGTCTTCCTGGTTGATGCTGCGCATGATGCGGAAAATCTCGGCCACGATCAAAGGCGCCAGGCCGAACGAGGGCTCGTCGAGCAGCAGCAATTTGGGCCGCAGCATCAGGGCCCGGCTGATCGCCAGCATCTGCTGCTCGCCGCCCGACAGGGTGCCAGCTTGTTGATGGCGGCGCTGTTTCAGGATCGGGAAACGCGTGAAGGCTTTCTCCATGTCCAGCGCCAGCCCGGCTTTGTCGCCGCGCACGTAGCCGCCCAGCCGCAGGTTTTCCTCGGTGGACAAGGCGGCAAAAGTGCCCCGCCCGTCCGGCACATGGGCCACACCCATGCGCACCACCGATTCGGTCGCTTTGCCGACCAGTTGCTGCCCGTCAAACACGATGCTGCCGCTGGTCTTGACGGTCTGGCACAGGGCGCGCAAGGTGGTGGTTTTGCCCGCGCCGTTGGCGCCCAGGATGGCCGTGATGTGGCCTGCTTCCAGCACAAAATCAATGCCGTGCAGCACCTTGGTCGCGCCATACGCGGCGTTGAGGCCTTTGACTTCAAGCAGCTTTGTCATGCGCCGGTTTTCCAAGGTAGGCTTCAATCACATCGGGGTGATTCTGAATGTGCGCCGGGTTGCCCTCGGCGATCTTGCGGCCGAAGTTCAGCGCGACGATGTGGTCGGACACGCCCATCACCAGGCTCATGTGGTGCTCCACCAGCAGCACGGTGATCTTGAGGCGGTCGCGCACGTCGCGGATCAGGCGCGCCAGCTCGGCCAGCTCTTCGTGGTTCAGGCCGGCGGCGGGTTCGTCGAGCATCAGCAGCTTGGGGTCGGCGGCGAGGGCGCGGGCGAACTCGACGCGTTTCTGGATGCCAAACGGCAAGCCGCCCACCGGGCGCTGGCTGAACTGGGCGAGGTTCAAATAATCCATGATCTCGAGCGCGCGCTCCTGCAAGCGGCGCTCTTCAGCCCGCACACGCGGCAGCCGCAAGGCGCTTGACGCAAAGCCGCAATTGGAGCGCGAATGCGCGCCGACCATGATGTTCTCGCGCACCGGCATGGACGCGAACATCGCCAGGTTCTGGAAGGTGCGCCCCAAGCCAAGCCCGGCGACTTTGTGCGTCGGCGTGGCGGTGATGGACTGGCCTTCAAACAGGATGTCGCCCGACTCATAGGAATACAGACGGCTCATGCAGTTGAAGAGGGTGGTTTTGCCCGCGCCATTGGGGCCGATCAGGCCGCAGATGCTGCCTGGCGCCACATCGAAACCCACCGCATCCAGCGCCGTGATGCCGCCGAATTTGACCGTGACATCGCGCACGCTCAGCAGGGCTTCAGATTCGGCTGAGCAGCGGCCGGTGGCTTGAACGGTCATGGTTTGGCGGCGGGGCTTCGGTCAGTTGTATACATGTGTGTGAGCGATGGTAGCCAAGGGAGTCGGGCGACTATACCCGTAGATACCCTTGTGGAAACGCCGCTGCGCGTAAGATTGCCCAACCTGAGACGACCGACAAATTCAACTGGAGAAAAAAATGGCTGATTCACTGCAAACCATCGTGCTGGGCGGCGGCTGCTTCTGGTGCACCGAAGCGGTCTATGTGCGCGTGACGGGCGTCGCCGATGTCGAGTCCGGCTACTGCAACGGCCAGGCCGCGCAGCCCAGTTATGAGGACGTTTGCACCGGGCGCACCGGCAGCAACGAAGTGGTCAAACTGGTGTACGACCCGGCGCAGATCAGCACGCGCGAGATTCTGGAAATCTTCTTTGTGGTGCACAACGCGACGCAATTGAACCAGCAGGGCAACGACGTCGGCACCCAGTACCGCAGCGGCATCTACTACACGACCGACGAGCAAAAGCAGGTGGCGCAGGACTTCATCAAGGAAGTCGGCGGTGGCGGGATTTTCAGCCGAAAAATCGTCACCGAGGTGTTGCCCCTGGCGGACTACTGGCCGGCCGAGGACTACCACCAGGACTTCTTTGAGCGCAACCCCAACCAGGGGTATTGTGTGGCCGTGGCCGGTCCGAAAGTGGCAAAGTTCCGCAAGACTTTCAGCCGCCTGGCCAGGGCCTGAAACTTCAGGCCCGCAGCTTCAGCCGCATGGTCAAACCCACCGGGTTCATGGTGAAAGCCATCAGTTCCCGGGCTTGAAGGCCATCCGGCGTGTCGACCGATTCAATCTCGAAACTGTCCAGCAGCATGGCCATGGCCATCTTCATTTCCAGCAGGGCCAGGTAGCGCCCAGGGCACATGCGCGGGCCCGAGCCAAACGGCAGGGCGGCGCGTTTGGCGCTGTTGCTCAAGGGCTCGGTTGCGCTGGCCAGCCAGCGTTCCGGTTTGAATTCCTCCGGCCTGGCAAAGAACGGCTCACTCATGCTGTTGTGGCGCAACACGCCCCAGACCATGGTGTCTTTGGGCACATGCACGTCGCCGACCCGGGTGTCGCGCAGCGACAGCATCGGGATGAACGGGGCCACCGGTTTGAGGCGCATGGTCTCGCTGCAGCAGGCGTCCAGAAACACCAGGCTGTCCATCAGCTCCATGGTGAACTGCGCGGGGTCGGGCGCGAGTGTGCGCACCTCTTGCTGCACGCGCTGCAGGACTTGCGGGTTTTGTTGCAGAAGGTGCAGCATCCAGGCCAGGGTGTTGGCCGTGGTGTCTTCTCCGGCGACCAGCATGGTCAGCACATTGCCGACCACCTGTCGCTCGGTCACGCCACTGTCGGCCTGGTCGGACGCCACCAGCATGGCTTCCAGCAGGTTGCGCGGGTGCTCGCGCAGGCCGGGCTCTTGCGCCAGCCGTTCGCGCCCCTGCGCCACATAGTCGCGGATCGTATCGGTGATCACGGCCACGCTGGCATCCAGTTCGCGGTCTTTCTTCAATTTGAACCAGCGCCAATAGGGCACCAGGCTCAAGGCGCGTTTGAAGATGTTGGGCAGCAGCTTGTCGAGATGTTTCTGGATCACGTCGTCGTCGGCCTGCAAGGTGTTGACATCCTTGCCAAAGGCCAGGCCGGCGATTGCGTCGACTGTGAAACGCATCAAGTCGGCTTGCAGGGTGATGGTGCTGCCCTCACGCGCGGCCTTGTTCCAGCGCTCCTGCAAACGTAGCGTGACCTTGACCAGCGACGGAAAATAAGCCCGCACATGCCCCGGCGCAAAACTGGCCATCACCATGCGCCGCTGCCTGCGCCAGTCTTCGCCCTCGGCGCTGAACACGCCAACCGGCAAACCCATTTCCTGGGACACCTGGGCGGTCAGAGGGCTGCGCCTAAAGCCATCGGGGCGGTCTTTCATCACGGCTGCCAGCAGTTCGTGGTCGGCCACCACCAGCAACCGGCGGCGCCCCAGCTTCATCTGGAACAGCGGGCCATATTGGCGCGCCCAGGCTTCCACGTTTTGGTGGATCTGGCTGCGTCTGACCTGGAAGGTGTTGCCGAACACGGGCCAGCCGCGCGGGCCCGGCA